>DVHT01000079.1 GCA_018711885.1 Candidatus Choladousia intestinipullorum
AGGAGGTCTTTTTCCCCCTTCATCATCGCCCCCATCATCGCTCCCGCGCTCAGAAGGCGTCCCAGCGCCGCTGTCGCGACCGGGCTTGTATTGTGATAGCTGCGCGCCGTCTCCACCATTTCACGCGACGTCACCGCGAACGCGCGGATCTGTCCGCCGGCTGCCGTAGCTCTTACTATATAATCCATATCTTGTACATCCTTTCCAAATCATATCCGTGTTTCTGTACAGTTTTTTTCCTACAGGATCCCGGCCGCGCCGGCCAGGATGCCTGCAGCAGTCCCGCTGACATACAGCGCAAGCGTGAGCGCCAGATTCATCCTTTTGCTCCTGTTCTCCCGGTACAGCACGAGCAGTCCCGTGCCAGCCCCGCACAGCAGGCCGGAAAACAGGGCGCCGCTTCCCAGGATTCCCTCCAGATAAAGCTGCGTGATAAGGACAGAAGCCGCACAGTTCGGGATCATTCCGATCAGGCCCGCCGCAAGCTCCTCGACTGCAAAATACTGTGAGATCCCGTGCGAGATACCGGCTACGTCGAACAGCTCCATCGCAGCTCCGATCACCAGAGAGATCACAAACAGGAACACGCCTGTCCGGACCGTATGGTTCAGCGCAGAATACCAGATGCTGTGCGATTCACATCCGCAGTGCGCATGACCGCACATTTCAGGGTGTTCCGGCATCTCTCGGCGGCGTCCCAGCACCTTTTCAGCCGCCAGATCCAGAAGCAGCCCGGCTATGACCGCCACTGCGACTTTCACGAGCAGGATCTTCCCGATCACACTCACGGCAATCCCCTCTGATACCATGATCGGCAGCATTTCATCCGAGGTGGATAAAAACACTGCAAGAAGGGTACCGGGCGAGATCATGCCGCCCGCAAACAGCCCCGCCGCTGCCGCCGCAAACCCGCACTGCGGGATGATTCCGATCAGAGCGCCCAGAACGGGCCCTGCTTTTCCGGCGCGGTAGATCAGCCGCTTCGTCTTTTCGCTCATCCTGTGCTCAGCGTATTCCACCACAAGGTACGAAAGGTACAAAAACGGCAGGAGCCTCACACTATCTATGAAACTGTCTATTAAAATATCCAGCATAAAACCGCCTTTCTTTTTTCATTGCCTTGCTGACCTTTTTCGAGCGTTCCGCCCGTCATGCCGTTCTGCCGTCATGCCGCAGACCGCCGTTCCAACGGCTTTTCGCTGCTTCGCAGCTCCCGTCTGCGGCTTTCGGGCGTTCCGCCCCTCCCAAAGCGTCAGGTTCCGTCTGATACATGTAAACCTGTCTCTGACGGAACCTGACGCTTTGCGACGGCAGAACGGTTACAAAAACTGTGCGAATACGGATGCGCCGACTACGGTCAGAAGGCCCGCCACCGCAATCGACAGACTGCTCATGGCGCCTTCGATCTCACCAAGCTCCATCGCCTTCGCCGTGCCGATCGCATGGGAGGCAGAGCCGAGCGCGATCCCCTTCGCCACCGGCTCCTGGATCTTAAACAGCCGGAAGACGTACTCTCCGATCACATTTCCAAGAATTCCGGTCACGATGATGACAGCCACCGTGATCGTCACAATGCCTCCAAGCTCCTCGGAAATTCCCATCCCGATCGCCGTCGTGATCGACTTTGGCAGGAGCGTCACATACTCTTCATGGCTGAACCCGAACACAGCCGCCATCGCCAGGATGGAGACAAGGCTTGTGATCACGCCGGACACGATCCCGGCCAGGATCGCTTTTGCGTTTTTCTTCAAAAGCGAGATCTGCTCATACAGCGGGATCGCCAGGCAGACCGTCGCCGGAGTGAGCAGGTAAGACAGCAGCTCTGCTCCCTTTTCATAACTTTCATAATCGATACGGAAAACGGCCAGCACGATCATCACTGTGATGACCGCGATCAGCAGAGGATTGCAGACCGCAAGCTTTAACTTCCTTTTCAGAAAGGCCCCGAACTCATACGCCAGGATACTGACCATTACCCCGAAAAATACCGAATTACTCAGCAGTTCTTTCATCCCTGTCTCCTTTCTGCTCTTTCCGTATCACGAACTGGGTCACACGGCCGGAGACTGCCATGACAAACACCGTCGAAACAGCCGTCACGATCAGGAGCTCAATGAGGATCGGACTGATCCTGCCCCAGGATTCCGTAAGTCCCACAGCAGCCGGTATAAACATAAGCGGCATGATCTCCACGAGGAACTTTCCTGCGTCCTTTACTGCATGGAGCGGAATGATATGCAGGCCAAGCGCCGCAAGCATCAGCAGAAGGCCGTAGATACTCGCCGGGACCGGCAGCGGAAGGACCGCGCGCAGCACTTCTCCCAAAAAGGAAACCGTAAGTATCACGGCAAATTGACGAACGTATTTCATAATCCTTCACCTCCCGCGCATCTTACATGCGTTCCGGAGCCGAAAAGCCTAAAAGGTCAATACTTGTCTCCAATACCTCTCTGGTCAGGCCGAGCAGGGTGATCCAGCTCTCCCTGCGCTCCCTGTCTTCCTCTGCCAGGATCCTCGTCTCATGATAAAAACGGTTGAACGCATTTGCAAGATCATAGATAAAGGAGCAAATCTTATGCGGCGCCAGCTCTTCCGCAGCCTGAGCGATCACACTGTTGAATTTTACGATCTCCATCATCAGCCCTTTTTCACTTGCGGATGCCGGAGGAAGGATCTTTCCGCGGTCTGTGCTTCCGCCGTTTTCCCGATACTTATTCAGGATCGATTTGATCCGCACGATCGTATACAGGATATAAGGTCCCGTATTTCCCTCAAACGAAGTAAACTTGTCCGTATCAAAAATATAGTCTTTGGAAGCCTGATTCGACAGATCCCCGTATTTGATCGCAGACAGACCGACAAGCCGCGCCGTCGCCTCTGCTTCCTTTGGATCCGTCTCATGGTTTTCCATGATCTTTTTATACATCTCTGCGGTGATATCGGAAATCAGCGTCTCAAGACGCATCACGCCTCCCTCTCTCGTCTTGAACGGTTTTCCGTCTTTTCCGTTCATCGTACCGAAGCCGAGGAACTTAAGCCCTGTCTCATCTCCGACCAGCTTCGTCTTGCGAGCGCAGCGGAATACCTGCGTAAAATGCATCTCCTGACGCTTGTCCACGACGTAAATGATCTCGTCCGGATGAAACAGCTCCATCCTCTCGATGATCGTCGCCAGGTCCGTCGTCGTATATAAAGCGGCTCCGTCTGATTTCAGGATGATGCACGGAGGCACCTCTTTTGTGTCCGTCTCCTCTTTTACATCCACGATCAGCGCGCCGTCATCCAGGTACGCATACCCTTCCTTTTTCATATATTCTGTCATCTGCGGTATGTACGGCTGGGCATCGGATTCCTTTTTCCACAGATCAAATTCTACGTTTAAATTGCTGTAATTCCGCTTCAGGTCAGCGACTGAAACATTCAGGATATGCTGCCACAGCGCGCGGTATCCCGGCACTCCGTCCTGAAGCCTTGCCGTCGCCTCCAGCGCTTCCTCCCTGTATGCCTCATCTTCTTTTGACTTTGCACTGGCAGTCGGATAGATCTCCTCCAGTTCGGAAATCGTAAACGGCGCTTCCTGCGGATACTCTCCCTGATAGTTTTCATCAAAATAGACGAGATCCGGCTGGCGCTTCTTCACTTCCGTGATGATAAGTCCCATCTGAAGCCCCCAGTCTCCCAGATGCACATCGCCGATCACCTCATGTCCGGCAAAACGCTCAATGCGCTTTATGCTCTCGCCGATAATTGCAGAGCGCAGATGTCCTACATGCAGCGGCTTTGCGACGTTCGGTCCGCCGTAATCAATGACGATCTTCTTCGGCTCCTCTGCTTTGTCAACAGAGAGCGTTTCATCCGCCTGCATCTTCATCAGATAATCGGAAAGAAAGCTTCCTGATACTTTGATATTGATAAATCCGGGGTTTACCGCTGCGGCTTCTTCAAATACAGGATTGCCCTGGAGCTTTTCCACAACTTCCTGTGCGATCAGGATTGGAGCTTTCCCGTACACTTTTTTCGCTGCCATCGCACCGTTGCACTGGTATTCACACAGATCCGGCCTGTTCGAAATCCCTGTCTTTCCATACGCTGCATCATACCCGCACGCAGCAAACGCATCCATCACTTCCTGGCTGATCATGTCCAGAATTTTCTTCATATCCCTCATCCATCCTTTTCTATCACTGTAACTCTTCATTTAAAATAGACATCGTAATAGTATAGCACACTCTTTTCGTTCCCTACAATCCTTTTTTCATTTTCTGCATGGCCAAACAGTTACAATCTGCCGGCATTATCAGCATTGTCGTTTTTCAGGAACCAGATTTTTGAC
>DVHT01000080.1 GCA_018711885.1 Candidatus Choladousia intestinipullorum
AAAAATGATGAAATGATGCAGCCGATTTTTACCGATACGAATGAACTGGCAAAATTCAACCGGGAAAATAAATTCAAGGCGCTGGCAGTTCCTTTTGCCAATCTTTCCAAGCTCCTTGCAAAGGATTCCAAAGGATATCTGCTGAATCCGTCCGGTTTCCATATCGCCATGCCAAAAGAGCTGCTGGCAGGACTTGCCAAGCGTTTCAGCGCATAAAAAATGCTGCCGTGTAATTTCCGGATTACACGACAGCATTTTTACAGAAAGAAAAGCATTTACCTGAAAAAGCGGAAGACCCCGAAGACTTTTCCGAGGATCTGGCAGTCTTCGACGATGATCGGATCCATCGTATCATTCTCCGGCTGAAGACGGATATGTCCATTTTCCTTATAAAAGGTCTTTACCGTAGCGGAATCATCGACAAGGGCGACTACCATTTCGCCATTCTGCGCTGTGGACTGCTGCCGGACAAGGACACAGTCTCCGTCAAGAATCCCGGCGTTTATCATGCTCTCACCCTTAACGCGGAGGATAAATGACTGCTCATTCGGCATATACTCCGACGGAACAGGGAAATAACTCTCGATATTCTGCTGGGCGAGGATCGGCTGGCCGGCAGCGACCGTACCGACAATGGGAACATTCACCATCTCCCGGCGCATCATCTGAAACGACTCGTCCAGAATCTCGATCGCACGGGGCTTTGTGGGATCACGCCGGATATAACCGTTCTTCTCCAGCGATTCAAGGTGGGAATGGACGGAGGATGTGGATTTTAAATTCACCGCCTGGCAGATTTCGCGGACTGCAGGCGGAAAACCGCGCTCCAGAATCTCATTCTTAATGTAATTCAAAATCTCTTCCTGCTTCGCCGTGATCCGTTTTGATGACATAAGAGTACCTCCCGTACATACGTTTTCTCCAGTATACCATATCCGGTCAGAAAAAGCAAACAGATGTTTTGCTCCTGAATTTTCCACCTGAATTTTCCAGCATTAAGAAAAGGTTAATAAATCTCTTTGTTTTGCTTTATTGTTTTATTTTTTCCGGAGTGCTATAATTTCCCTGAAAGCAAAGAAAGTCAAATACCTCGCGGCAGTCTCCAAATGGATATGCAAGCATGTCCGCTTGGCTTGTTGCTCGCGGGAATAAATCTTCAGAAAGTGAGGAGAGTACATGAAGAAAAAAATAATCGCTGCAGTTATGAGCGCTGCCTGTATCCTGGCATCAGTACCGGTATCGCCCGTACTTGCAGACGGACAGAAGGTAGTTACTTTGGGGGCGGATCTTTCAGAGGAGCAGAAGCAGGCGATTCTGCGTTACTTCGGCGTTGAAGGACAGAACCTGCAGACGCTTACCATTACGAACCAGGACGAGAGAGAGCACCTCGGTTCCTACGTACCGCTGGAACAGATCGGTACGAGGACATACAGCTGCGCGTACGTGAGCCCGACCAATTCCGGAGGGATCCAGGTCAAGACGGCGAACCTTTCCTGGGTAACAAGCAATATGATTGCCGCTACGCTTTCGACATCAGGTGTTGTGAACTGCGACGTACTGGCAGCATCCCCGTTTGAGGTATCCGGTACAGGCGCGCTGACAGGTATTCTGATGGCGTATGAGTCGGCTGTCGGCACAACGCTTGACGAGGCGAAAAAAGAAGTGGCGACGCAGGAACTGATTACGACGACGACGATTGCAAATAATATCGGTCCGGTGGAAGCGACAGAGATCGTAAATGAGACAAAGACTCAGGTAATCGAGGGCAATGTAGTCAGCGATAATGACATTGACGTTATTATCAATGAAGTGGCGGCGCAGGAGAAAGTAACTCTTTCCGAAGAGGATCACGCACTGCTGTCGGATCTGATGCAGCAGATCGCGCAGCAGCAGTACGATTACGACGAAATGAAAGAGACGCTTGACCGTATTGAGGCAAATATGGAAGAGCAGAAACAGCAGCAAACGGAAACAACTTCTTCTGAGACTCCGGCACAGACAGAAGCCACGCCGACTGATTCCGCACCTGCTGAGACTGAGACTCCGGAGACAGTCGATCCAGACAGCATCCTGATGAATACAGATGATTCCGCACTCGGAGATTCCGTTATCATCGACGCGACGGATGACGCTGCGATGCCGGAGACGGAAGCACCCGCACAGTCTGAGTCTGCAGAACAGACAGAGGCGCCGGTACAGTCTGAGAATGCAGAAACGGAATTTGACATTTCCATTTCTGATTCCTATGGCGCGGAAGGCACATCTGAGACAGATGCATCTTCTGAGCAGACGGAGGCTCCTGCAGAGCAGACAGAAGCTCCTGCGCAGTCTGAATCTGCAGAACAGACCGAGGCGTCGGCACAGTCAGAGACACAGCAGACAGAAACAGCTCCGGAAAGTGAAACAGCACAGGAGGAGACTGCTGCAGCAGAAACCGCGATTACGACGGCAGAGATGGTATTCTCACCTGTGACGTCCAATACAAATAATTTCACGGTATATCCGGCCGGTATTGATGAACTGACGGTTTATTTCCAGAGAACGGACATTGCAGCAGGCACGGGAACGGTATCTGTCGTAAATTCCGCAGATAATTCCACCGTCGATACGATCACTGTCAGTGATACGGCAAGAACGGTGATCGAGCCGATGACAGAGGAAGAGCTTCTTGAAAAGGGATGGAGCGAAGGTACAAAGGCAACGCTTTATCTTGCGGCTCCGCTGGCTCAGAATTCTGCTTATTACGTAACGCTGTCCCAGGATGCTTTTGCATCTGCCGATGGAACCGCACATTCTGAAGAAGTGTCTGATCCGTCAATCTGGAGTATCCAGACGTCAGAATTCGGATTCGGACTCGACAAGTCAAAGACAGGCGGACTTACGGCAGGAAGCACAGTATCCGCGCAGATCATGATGGACGGAACAGCTGCTACATACGCAGCGATTGAAAACGTAGATCCGGCAATGGTAACGTTTGACCAGGGCGAATTTACCGCATCCGGCACCTGCAATGCGACATTCAATGCTTCCGGCACTACAACGTTCCAGGTATCTTTCTATGATGAAGCAGGAACCCAGCTTTACACGATTGACTATACGGCGAATGTGAAATAAAGTAACATAAAATTGCACAAGACCGCAGGAACCATTTTTATGAAAAGATGGTTTCAGCGGTCTTTTTATGTTATACTGTATTTACGCTATACTATAAAAGATGTCAGAGCATCGAATGTTAAGAAGGGAAGTGTGAGTATGAACAATCGGAAACTTACGGTACATAAGGGCTTGGTGAAGATTCTGCTGTTTGTCATGATCACCGCAGCAGCGCTCGTTTCACAGAACTTTTATTCTAGTGCAGCCTCAAAGAAAACAGAGGCGCTGAAAGCATATAACCGGCTTTTATCCAAAAAGAATCTGAAATGGAAGAAAGGGATGAAACTTCCGGCATCCAGGCTGAAATTTTCGGTGATCTATCTAGATAAAAATTCTGTACCGGAACTGTTTGTCGACGCAAGCGGCGCCGGAACGAATCACGTATCGGGAAGCTATCGGCTGTATACGTATCAAAACGGAAAAGTGCAGGAAGTGGGGACTTACCGTGATTCCTTCGGATATTATAAGAAAAAAGGCGTCTTTGTCACGACGACGTATCTGCACGGCGAATACGTTTCGTATCATAAGCTTTCCAAAGCAAAGGACACGATCAAGCTTCGTTCCGAAACGTATTATGATACGGCCTATTATGATGAAGCAGACCGTGTCATCAA
>DVHT01000081.1 GCA_018711885.1 Candidatus Choladousia intestinipullorum
AGTAAGAGCACGGTACATAAAGACGTCACAGAACGATTGAAAGAGTTTAATCCTTCTCTGGCATTGAAGGTGCGGGCAATACTGGACGTGAACAAGCAGGAACGGCATATCAGAGGAGGAATGGCCACGCGGGAAAAATATCTGCATATGCGGTAAAATCGTCCGAAGAGAGCAGTTTACGAAAAAAGAAGTTGTATTCAGAGAAATATAATGGTAAAAATAGGATAGAAAATAATGAGAGTTACAGAGGAGGCAAATCATGCCGGACAGAAAGATGAAACGGGTCGAGGATTCGATGGTGGAACAGTCGTATCTTCTGATGCCGAAGTGTTTGAATGCAGCAGGTTATCTTTTTGGAGGTCAGCTGCTTGCATGGATTGATGAGACAGCAGGGATCGTAGCCAAACGTCATGCAGAGATGAATGTTGTGACGGTGGCTGTGGATAATATGTATTTCAAGTCAGGCGCCAGAGTCAATGATACAATTGTACTCATTGGGCGCTTGACGCATGTGGGAAGATCTTCTATGGAAGTACGGATCGATACGTATGCGGAAAAGCTGGACGGAACACGGATTATGATCAACCGGGCGTATTTTGTGATGGTAGGCACGGACGAAAATCAAAAGCCGGTTGAAGTTCCCGGCCTGATCGTAGAAGGGCTTACGCAGGAAATCGAATGGGAAGCCGGGAAAAAGCGGGGAGAACTAAGAAAAATACGGCGGATGGAAGGATTTTGAAGCATATGACAGAATACCAGACAGTCAGACATGAATTCGCACCTGTTTACAATGCAGAAAGCCGGATATTGATCCTTGGAACGTTCCCTTCCGTCAAGTCGAGAGAACAGCAGTTTTTCTACGGCCATCCCCAAAACCGTTTCTGGAAGGTCATAGCGGCTCTTACCGGAAGCCGGCTGCCGCAGAACATTGAGGAAAAGAAACAGATGCTGCTGGAAAACCATATTGCAGTCTGGGATGTGATCGCAGAATGTGAGATCATCGGTTCCAGCGACAGCAGCATACGGAACGTGGTTCCGACGGATCTGCAGTGTATTTTGAAAGCGGCAGATATCGAGCACATTTATGCAAATGGCGCTACGGCGAAAAAATTGTTCGACCGTTTCCAGAAAAAGAGCTGTGGACGGGAAATCATCGGGCTTCCATCCACCAGCCCGGCAAACGCAGCCTTCTCCCTGGAACGATTGATCAAAGAATGGGAATGCATCCTTTACTGAAGTCCGATGTCCATGCTTCCGCTCCGGAATCCTTCCAGATCGAGCGTGATATAGGAAAAGCCAAGTGTTTTCAGATAATCAATCACAGCGTTTTTTTGGGAAAGAAGCTGTGTGAAACTGTCACAGTCGATTTCCAGTCGGAGGATCGGATCGTGGTAGCGCAGCCTTACATTGTAGAAGCCTTTTTGACGCAGCCAGGTTTCACCTTCGTTGAGACGGTCAAGCAGCTGGCGGTCAAGATACGTATGGTACGGAAGGCGGGTGGCAAGACACGGTGTGGACGGCACCGATGCGGTCGGCAGTCCAAGAGCCTTCGAAATGGTACGCACCTCGGATTTTGTGATTCCAAATTCCAGCAGCGGACTGCATATCTCCAGTTCTTTTAATACTTTCATGCCAGGGCGGTATTCCTGCTCATCATCTTTATTCGTTCCGTCACAGATCAGATGGAAGCCGCGTGCCACAGCGAGTTCTTTTAAACTGGAAAACAGCAGGCGTTTGCACAGGTAGCAGCGGTTGACGGGATTCTGCATAATCTGCGGATCCTGAAATTCATCGATCCGGATGATCTCGGGCTGTGCATGCAGCTGTCCTGCCAGCGTATAGGCGTTCTGCGTATCTGAGTGAGGATGGAGCTGCGTCTCAAGAATCACTGCAAGCACCGGCCGGCTTTCTGATGCATCAGCAGCCACTTTGAGCAGCAACGTACTGTCCACGCCGCCGGAATAGGCAATGCAGATTCCGCTCTCTTGGTTTTCCTCAAAAAATTCTTTTAATTTCCTGTATTTTTCAAACAAAACAGAAGACAATGGATTCTTCAGGTGAAACTCTGTTTCGACGGTCATAGATACTCCTTTATATGTTCCGGCTTCTGGCGTACGCCTGGATCATGTTGTACATTTCCGGAAAACCGATGCCGAGACTGGAAGCAAGCTTGCAGACACTGTCGCTTTCCGGGTAATAATAAGTCTGGTTTCCGTGAGTACAGCATTTTACATCCGCCATCCCCCATGGCGTTTCGACTGCCAGGATCTTGCGTTCCAGCTTCGTACGGGCAAGTTCCTGAACCCGGATACCGATCGTTGTCGTATTGCGGAAAATGATCGATTCCAGTTTTTCTCTGTCTGCCGGACTGCAGATTACTTTTAAGAGGTAAGCAGGCCGGTTCTTTTTCATGTAAATCGGAATGCAGAATGCGTCAAGTGCGCCTGCATCCATGAGCTGCTGCAGCGTGTAGGATAAAGCCTCGCCGGAACAGTCGTCAATATTTGTCTCAAGTGTCAGAATGGTATCGTGTACATCGTGTGATAATGGTTCGATCAGCATGGCGCGGAGAATGCCGGATGAGGCGTAATCGCGCTTGCCGGCGCCAAATCCCATCTTTTGGATCCGGAACTCTCCGGGAAGCGTATCACCGGATGAAATCGCAGCAGCGATCGCAGCACCTGTCGGTGTCACCAGCTCTCCTTCAATATCAGAAGATTTTAAAACGATTTTTTCATTGACAGCGATTGCGGCAACAGCAGGAACCGGAATGGGAATCAGTCCATGCTGACAGCGGACAAGCCCGTTCCCTTCGGTCAAAGGAGATACGATGACCTTGTCCGGGGCCAGATTATCAAGGCAGACTGCGGCAGCGGCAATATCAATGATAGAATCGACAGCCCCCACCTCATGAAAGTGGACTTCCTGGATTTCACGTCCATGAACCGATGCTTCTGCTTTTGCGAGAATCTCAAAAATCCGGATTGCAAGGGCCTTTGCACTTTCTGTCAGTTTTCCGGCGCGGATGATGCCGATGATATCATTTAGATTCCGCGCGTCATGATGGTGGGCGCTGTGGCTGTGCTCCGGTACAGGCGCACTGTCTCCTTCATGCGTATGGGAAGGATGCGTGCCGCGAAGATATTCCATATCGTGGTCATGGTTTTCGTGAGCCGCGTCCAGAATGACGTGAAAGTCACATGCGCGTATTCCGGATTTGAATACATCTTTGATTTCAATCCGGTAACCGTCAAGCGGAAGGCTTTCGAGCGCAGACAGAAGCACGTGGCGGTCAGCGCCCAGATCCAGCAATGCTGCGACGGTCATATCGCCGCTGATTCCGGAGGTACACTCCAGATACAGAATTTTATTGTCCATAAAGAAATACTCCTTGAATTTGCTTTTAATATTTCTATACTAGCATAAAAATGGCAAAACCTGCAAGCTCTTTTCAAACAGGCCGATTCCGGGTATTTTTCGCATGGAAAGTTATTTTTTTATTGCCAAGTGTCAAAAGCGGCATTATAATAAGACTCTATCAGCAGATGAAAAGCTTATCATGCAAATGGACAAAGGTGGGACAGGAGAGAAGAATGAAGAGAGAAACAGTCATAGTTCTGGATTTTGGAGGACAGTATAACCAACTGATTGCCCGTCGTGTGAGGGAGAGCAACGTATATTGTGAGATCTATTCCTATAAGACAGGGATAGAAAAGATCAAAGCCCTGCAGCCGAAAGGGATCATTTTTACAGGCGGACCGAACAGCTGCTATGAGCAGGGAGCGCCTTCTTATACGAAGGAGATATTTGAACTGGGAATTCCGGTTCTCGGAATCTGTTACGGTTCACAGCTTATGATGCATTTGCTCGGCGGCAAGGTGGAAAAGGCTCCGGTACGGGAATATGGAAAAATTGAAGTGACAGTAGACCGCAATTCCAAACTCTTTACAGATGTATCGGAGAAGACGATCTGCTGGATGAGCCACAATGATTATATCTCTGAGCTGGCGCCGGGATTTACTGCTGTCGCACATACAGATAATTGTCCGTATGCAGCAATGGAAAACACAGAAAAGCGGCTGTATGCGACTCAGTTCCATCCGGAGGTACTCCATACGAAAGAAGGCCAGAAGATGCTGTCCAATTTCGTATATAATGTCTGCGGCTGCGCAGGCGATTGGGAGATGGATTCTTTTGTGGAGCAGTCGATTCAATCGATCAGAGAGAGAGTCGGCAGCGGCAAGGTGCTCTGCGCGCTTTCCGGCGGCGTAGATTCTTCCGTGGCGGCAGTACTGATGTCAAAAGCAGTCGGCAGCCAGCTGACCTGCGTTTTCGTCGATCACGGACTCCTGAGAAAAAATGAAGGAGATGAGGTAGAGGCCGTATTCGGACCGGAAGGTTCTTATGACCTGAACTTTATCCGTGTGAATGCCCAGGAGCGTTTTTATGAAAAGTTAAAAGGCGTGGAAGAACCGGAGGAGAAGCGGAAAATCATCGGTGAGGAATTTATCCGTGTCTTCGAAGAAGAGGCAAAGAAGATCGGCGCTGTAGATTATCTCGTGCAGGGTACGATCTATCCGGATGTCGTGGAAAGCGGCGTTGGCGGAGAATCTACCGTGATCAAGTCGCATCATAACGTCGGCGGTCTTCCGGAACACGTTGACTTCAAAGAGATCATTGAACCTCTTCGCGATCTGTTCAAAGACGAGGTGCGCAAGGCAGGCCTGGAGCTGGGAATTCCGGAACATCTTGTATTCCGTCAGCCGTTCCCGGGACCGGGGCTTGGAATCCGCATCATCGGAGAAGTCACAGCTGAAAAAGTAAAAATGGTACAGGATGCAGATGCCATCTGGCGCGAAGAAATCGCAAAAGCAGGCTGGGATAAAAAAGTAAACCAGTACTTTGCAGCCCTCACAAACATGCGCTCCGTCGGAGTAATGGGAGACGAGCGTACCTACGATTATGCGATTGCCCTGCGTGCCGTAACCACCGTAGATTTTATGACAGCGGAAAGCGCTGAAATCCCGTGGGAGATCATCGGAAAAACTACGAGCAGGATCGTAAATGAAGTAAAGAATGTCAACCGAGTGCTTTATGACTGCACTGGAAAGCCGCCAGCGACGGTGGAGTTTGAGTAGTACGAGAGTGCATGGAGTATTTTATATGGCAGGCAATCTATAAGATTGCCTACTGT
>DVHT01000082.1 GCA_018711885.1 Candidatus Choladousia intestinipullorum
ATTCCAGTTCTTTTCCCGTAAACGGGGGTACATTAAAACCTATCATAACTTCCCTTCTCCTGACAACCATGCAAGGCTCCGGCTGCAGTCTTTCACCGAACGCCCGAACCTTTTTGCTGTCAATATTCAAACTGATATCTACAATAATATTAAAATAACGCTTTTCTGTCAAGTCTGCCTTTCCATCCGGCCCTCCGCGTGGTAGAATGTTACATATCGCACCCGCGGAATGCGGAGTTGTATTTTGCGGCACACCCGCGAGCCCGTATGATTCAGCCATGCTTCGGCGAATATGCGATCAGGGAAAGGATAATGGTATTACGTATGAAACGCATCTTACATTCAGAAAAATTTCGTTCTCTTTTGATTTTATGGGGATTGATTGCAATCAGCTGCCTCGTTATTTTCCGCCCCTTCCTCTTTGGGGATAAGCTGGTCGTCTTCAACGACGCCGGTTCCGACACGCGTCAGCAGTATCTGATGCAGTACGCTACGATTGTAAATCACCTGCGAAGCGGAAATCTGTCTTTGTGGGATCTGAACAACGGCTTCGGAGCCAGCATGTTCTCGCTGAACATGTCAAACATCTTTCTGATGCTTGTCTATCTGGCCGGTTTTCTGTTCGGAGTCGGACGCATTCCCGGAGTCATCGTTTATCTTCTGATCCTCCAGATTTTTCTTGCCGGAACTTTCTGCCGTCTGTTTCTCGACTGCTTCTCCTTCTCCGGCCGCAGCAAAACGATTGCTTCCTATATATATGCATTAAACGGATACATACTGGTCTGGGGACAGCATTACCAGTTCGGCTCTTTTGTCGTCTTCCTGCCGCTTTTGCTTCTTTTGCTTGAGCGCGCGCTGCACAGGAAAAAATTCAGCTTAAGCGTTCCGTTTGTGGTGGCTGCAATGGTCTGCAGCAGTGTCTACATGTCCTATATGTCGCTTATCATGGCCGGCTGCTACCTTTTATGGCGTCTTCTGCTGGCCGACGGCCCCCGCCGCGAACGGATCCGTCAGTTTTTCCTGCACTGCGCCAGCATCGTACTCGGGATCGGGATCGGATGCTTTATTTTCCTGCCTATGGCTTATTATCTGATGACGGGCAGCAGCCGGCTGAGTTCCGGCGGCTCGCTGTTGGAGCGGCTGGCGGATTACTGCTCTTTGTTTGGATCGGATTTTTACAAAACCGCCTTCCTCCGGTTCTTCTCCACGACCTCACAGGGGATCATGGAATACACGGGATACTCCAATTTTTACGAGGCGCCCGTCCTGTTTTTCTCCGGTCTGTTCGTGATCCTGGCTCTGCAGTATCTCTTTACGATCCACAGCCAGGATACCTCCAGAAAGGCAAAAGTCCTGCAGTATCTGGCAGTTGCTTTCTTTGTCTTCTGCATGTTTGTGCGGCTGGGCGCAGCGGCGTTTAACGCCTTTGCGTATCCGTTTTCACGCCACTCGTTTATCTTCATGCCGCTGTTTGCGGTTATGACATCATACGTGCTGGACCGCATCCTGATCCAGAAAAAGCTGAATCTGCCGGCGCTTGCGCTGGCCGCTCTCGCATCCGTGGCAGCTTGTATCCTGTCCTGGAACGACCTTACGGGAGCCTCTTTAAAGTTCCATGATCTGCTGACCTGCTTCCTGATCCTCTTCATGGCCGCGCTCCTGTTTGCCGCTGCAAGGCTGACGCTGAAAGTGCGCAGTGCCGGGACAGTCATTGCCGCTGTGCTGATGACCTGCGTCGCTGTCAATGTATCTTTGGAAGGATATCTCTGCTACAATGAGCGCAATGTGCTCACCACCTCCGACCCGGAATACTGGGGCGGACTGTACAATCCGAATGTCACAGAGGCGCTCAGCTACCTGCGCGAAACCGATCCGACGCTCTTCCGCGCAGAAAAAGATTATTACAGCGGAAGTTTCTGTATGGACGGTATGGCACAGGGCTACCGCGGTATCAGCGCATATAATTCCACGCCGAACAGCAATCTGGAAGAATTTGTCAACCTGGTCATTCCGAATTTTCCGATCATGGCAAAATATGAGTATTCTTACCGCCAGATTGGTTATTATACCGGACACAGCACTTTGTTCGGAATTAAGTACCTGCTCGCAGAGGAACCGGACCTGCAGCTTGACGGTTTTACCCTGTTAAAGCAGTTCGGCGACGTCTACGTCTATGAAAACACCAGGGTATCCTCGCTGGCACGATTTTACACCAGTGCCGGTGACAGCGCGGTCCTGAAAAACGCATACGGAAATCTGGATCTGGAACGCATGCTGCTGGAAACGGTCCTGCTCGATCTGGAGCCGAAATCCGAAAAAAAAGACAGCGGCTCCGATGAAGAACTCCGCACAGTTTCCCGCGATTTCGTCAAAGAGCAAACGGAAAACAAGGCGTTGTCTTCTTCCAAGCTCAAAAAAACGTATGCACTTGAGGAACTTCCCGTCACCTATGAACCTGTCGAGGCTTCCGGAAGCAGCGATTCCGTCGAGATCGAACTTGACCGCAGGATTCTTTCCGATTATGAGCGCGTCTATCTGGAGTTCGACATTACGACACCGGAGGTCAGCGATATCACAGTCAATCAGGATCAGCCAATGGAGTACCACTTCCGTACGGAAGAAGGAAAAACGAAACATGTGCAGATTGCTGTCCCTGATTCCTATGACAGCGTGGTCCTGAGCCGCTACAATGATCTGTTTGAAGGCAGCATCACTAATATCCGTCTGCTCGGTTCAAAAATTCCAGCGGCGGCTCCTTCCGAAGCAGACGTAACCGTGGAGGACCGGAATAAAGATTCACTTATCACAGGTACCGTCCAGACAGAAGACAGCGGTTTTCTCTTTCTCCCCGTACCGTATGAAAACGGCTGGAGCGCTTCGGTAGACGGAGAGCCCGTGGAGATCCTCCGCGCCGACGTCGGTTTTATGTGCATCCCGGTAGATGCCGGCGAACACCGTTTTACTTTTACCTACCGCCAGCCTTATCTTCAGCAGGGCGTGTACATCACGATTGCATCGCTCCTCTTATGGGCCGTCATTGCAGTCAAACAGCGCAAACCGCTGCGCAGACTTCGCAAACCTCAATAGGGAATAAACAAGAGGCTGCCGTAATGTAACTGCACTTCCTGACATCCGTGTTCACCTAGTCCTCCTGACAGATGTCCGTATCAGGCGGATAAATCCGCCCTATACCGGACATCTGTCTCGGACATGTGTACACTGGATGTTCAGAAAGCTACCGTAAACATCTTGCGGCGGCCTCTTCTGTTGCCCCTCTTTATTTATCTGCGCTTCAATGCTTTCTTGAGCTGTTCTTTAAATGGTATTTTCGCGTCTGCGATCTTTCTGGCGATGCGGTACGAAGTCGTTCCTTTCAATACTTCGATTGAGGCCTTCAGTGCCGCGTTCTCGTTGCGCAGCCGGTTCATGGACGCGGCTCCGCCTTTTCCGTTCACGGACGGATTGGCAAGTGCCAGCCCCTGGAAAATAAAATCAAAATCAGCCGGCTCTGCCGCACTGTCACTGACTGGCTCTTTTCTGTTTCCGGTACGGGTATACTCCGCGTACAGCCCGCGGTATTCTTCGCACATCTCGGCCACGCTCTTATGATGCATCCGCTCGACTGCTTCTTTCTTTTCCCGGTAATCCTCCGGATGATCTTTGATCCGGCGCAGCAGCGCAACGATTTCCTCCGGACTGGCGTCCGGGGATACGAGCCATCCTCCTCCGGCCGCGCGGATCCTCTCCCCGACGGCTCCGATCTGCGTGCCGACTACGGGAATCCCGTTCATCCATGCTTCCGACAGTGTATAGCAGAAGGTCTCCGCCCATACCGGCAGGATGCACACGACATCAATCGCATTGTCTGACAGAAGCTGCGGAAGCTCTTCCTTTTTATAAGTTGAGCTGAAGAAACAGTTCTCCTGCCGGATCTGTGCGATCTCCTTGTCGCCGATCGCGCCGAGCACAAACCAGTTGATATTTTCCTGATCCATCGGTATCATTGCCCTTGCAAAAAGACTGCCCTTCTGCGGCACCATTCCTCCCAGAAAAGCTACGTTCAGTCTGCCGGGCAGCCCGAATCTGCGCCGGTATTCGCCTTTAAACGTCTGCCCGTCTGTATACACCGCATCACCGTGTTTTACATATACCCGTATTTTCACTGGGCCGTCCGCCAGTTTTTCTGAACTGATCCGCACATCGATCCCGCACATCAGTGCATCCGGATCTCCAAATGCATCCACAATGTCCGGTCTTGCTGTTTTTCCTGTCAGGAAACAGTCCTGTCCCCCGTGTGCATCGGTGAGTTCTACATAGATGTCCGTCTCTTCATTGGAAACACCTTCCAGGTACGCCCATCCCTTGATATCATTTAATCCCTGATCTGCTCCGACGACACGGTCCAGCCTGATCCGCAGCGCCGGATTCCGGACAGCGGCAGCTTCCGGCGCCGCATGGACGACCGCGCGCTCCGTCCGGTCTTCTCCGTGATAGATCACACGGCAGCGAGGCTTAAGCTCCGGATAATACTGAAGAATAATATCCATCGCCGACTGCGACGGAAAAATCAGCTCTTTGCAGGACTTCAGAGCCTTTTCATGCTGTCTTCTCCAGATACTGAGATAATCTGTCCCCGGATACAGCTTTTTTTTCGTCCAAAGACAGGAACGGCAGCGGCTCTGGCGCTCCTGCTCTGTCAGTTCGCCGTCCTGCGCAAGGCAGAACCGGTTCTGCTCATCCAGCAGCAGGATTGTCGGACATGCATAGTAGTAATCATGCATCGTCGCAATGACCGGAATACCGAGTTCGTCCGCCGCATGGTAAATCTCCAGTGACATCCCCTGCGTATGGTGTACATGGATGAGGTCGATGGAAAATGCCCTCAGTACTTCATCGTATATTTTTCTGAGCATCCGGCTGGAAAAGACCGGATAATCCGGTTCTTCCCCGATTTCGAATTTCAGCAGGATCTCTTCCTCATCCGTATATGCGGTCACACACA
>DVHT01000083.1 GCA_018711885.1 Candidatus Choladousia intestinipullorum
GTTTCCTGCGGATGCTCCAAAGCCGGTTCATCCCCGCTGCCCGAAACCTCGCACCACCCGGTTCCTCTCTGAAAGACGCTCTGAGACTACTGATCTTCTTCATCGCTTAATTACTGCCCATTTTAAGAGAGGCCCCCGGTTTTGTCAAGCTGTTTCAGCCTTCCCATCACGATTTTCTCCGATGTGATTGGAAGTTCCCGGAACCAGAGCCCCGTCGCATTGTAAATGGCCGCAGTGATCGCCGGGAGCGGCGTATTGATCACGACCTCTCCGATTGATTTCGCTCCGAACGGTCCCTTCTCTTCATAACTGCTCTCAAACTCGACATGGATATGCCCGATATCCTGACGCGTCGGGATCTTGTACTGCATCAGTGAATTTTCCAGCACCTTTCCGCCCCCGCTGTATGTCACATTCTCCGTCAGCGTCATGCCGATCCCCTGAAGGATGCCGCCCTCGGCCTGAACCCGCGCAAGATTTGGGTTGACCGGAGTGCCGCAGTCTACTGCAGCCGCATACTGAATGACGTCTGTTTCACCCGTCTCAAGATCGACTTCGACCTCTGCGGCTCCCGCCATAAAAGGCGGCGGCGACGTCGGGGAAGAATGAGTCTCTGTCACCTCCAGGGCGATCGTATTTCCGCACTGGGAAGCTATGGCAACCTCTTTTCTGCTGACGCTCTTTCCCGTCGCCTCACAGACGATTGTTTCTCCGTCAAACGTCACGTCCTCCGTGCTGCAGTCAAGCAGCCCTGCCGCCACCGTGCAGATCTTTTCACGCAGCTTCAGCGCAGCCTTCTCTACGGCCTTTCCCGTCACGTAAGTCGTACTGGACGCATAAGAACCGGAATCATAAGGAGAAGCATCCGTGTCCGCTCCGAACACCGCGATCTCATCCATGCCGCACTCCAGCACTTCCGCAGCGATCTGCGCCAGAATCGTATCACAGCCGGTTCCCATGTCAGCCGCGCCGATGCGGAGCGTGTAAAAGCCCTCATCATTGACTTTCAGCGAAGCAGATCCCACATCGACGCCCGATATTCCGGAGCCCTGCATCGCAAGCCCCATACCGACCGCTCGCACTTTCCCGTTTTCCATCCTGCGGCTTGGATATTTCTCTTCCCAGCCGATCATCTCTTTTACTTTTGTGATACAGCGGTCGAGCGCACAGCTCGTATTCGTCTCTCCGTAATATGCAGGCATCACATCGCCTTCCCGGACGATATTCTGCTCGCGAAGGGCCGTGGGATCCATCCCCAGCACTGCGGCAAGCTCATTGACGGTCGTCTCAACGGCGTACAGTCCCTGGGTCGCCCCGTATCCGCGGTAAGCGCCGGCAGACATCCGGTTCGTATAAACTACATCGCTGACAAACCGGAACGCTTCCGCCTTCCCATACAGCGGAATCGACTTATGCCCGGTCAGACCGACCGTTGTCGGCCCGTGTTCCCCGTATGCGCCCGTATTGGACAGCGTATGCAGATCGATCGCGCGGATCCTCCCGTCCTTCATCGCTCCCAGGCGGACGTGCATCTGCATCTCATGGCGCGGAGAAGAAGCAATCATCGATTCTTTTCTGCTGAAGACCAGCTTGCACGGCTTCTTCGTCTTCCATGTCACAAATGCCGGATAGATCTCCATGACAGCCGTCTGCTTTGCACCAAATCCCCCGCCGATCCGCGGCTTTTCCACACGAACCTTTGATTTCGGGATTCCAAGAGCTTTTGCTATGATCCTCCGGCAGTGAAATACGATCTGCGTAGAGCTGACCACATGCAGCCTGCCGTACGTATCGATCGTGCAGAACGTTCGGAACGTCTCCATCATCGTCTGCTGGTTCGCCTTCGTATGGTAGGTGCGGTCCAGCACCACATCGCAGTCTGCCAGCACCGCCTCTATATCGCCCTCGCCGCATTCATCATGCGCGCAGAGATTCCGCTTATTATCCGCGCCCACCTGACAGAGCGCCTCCCAGTTTTCCTCCGGATGCACCAGCACAGGGTGATCCATTGCTGTGCGGAAATCCAGCACAGGCTCAAGCACCTGATACGTTACTTTGATCAGGCGCAGCGCGCGGTCCACACATTTTTCATCTTTTCCTGCCACGATAGCCACCGGATCCCCGACAAACCGCACATGGCGATCCAGCACCAGACGGTCCTGCGGACTCGGCTCCGGATACGTCTGTCCCGCCAGCGTAAAGCGCGGCCCGTCCTGCGGCACGTCTTTCCATGTAAAGACCGCTTCAATCCCGGGTACTTTCATCGCCGCATCCGTCCTGATTTCTTCTATAACCGCATTCGGGTGCGGGGAACGCAGCAGCTTCACGACAAGACAGTTTGCGGGAGCAATATCATCCGTATAGACCGGCTGCCCCGTCAGAAGCTGCATGGCGTCTTTTTTCCGTATCGGCTGATTTACTGTCTGCATGAAGCTCCTCCTTTCTTTTTCCACTCCAGAAAATTCAGGATTCCGCGGAGCTGTCCTTCATAGCCAGAACAGCGGCACAGATTTCCTGCCAGATATTCTTTGATCTCCTCCTCGGACGGATCCGGATTTTCGCGGAACAGCGCCAGGGCATTCATCACAAAGCCCGGATTGCAGAAGCCGCACTGCTCCGCTCCCTGGTCGGCAATAAACTCGCCGAATTCATACGCCTCCTGTTGCAGCCCTTCCAGTGTCGTCACTGTATGACCGCCGGCGCGCGCTGCAAGGACCGAGCAGGAAAGCACCGGACGTTCGTCAAGAAAGACCGTGCAGAGCCCGCAGTTCGCCGTCTCGCATCCGCGCTTTACACTGAGGCACCCCTGCGCGCGGACAAAATCGAGCAGCAGCATATCCGGGTCAATGTCGGCCTGGATTTTTTTTCCGTTTAAAGTTAATGAAAGAAGCATTTTTCCCTCCTGTATTTTGACGAAGCAACCGCTTCTGCGTCTCAAAGTGAAAGACAGGCTCTCTTTACGAGAACCTTTACAAGCTCTCTGCGATATTCGGCGCTGCCGCGCAGATTGCTCCCGACCGGCACCTGCTCCCAGGCATACCCGGCAAAACGGCCCGCTTCTTCCTCGGAAAGAGGGCGTTCCTGCAGATCTGTCCCTGCTTTCGCCGACGGATCTTCCAGGGTCAGAAGCATCGCCCGCGCCGGTCTGGCCCCTATGCTCAGCCGCACGGTCCCGTTCATCCTGGCTGCAGCGACGGCCAGCGTCGGAAAGTCCGTCTTAGCCCCGCGCACCGACTGGTAGGCAAACCTCCCCGCCGTCTTTTTAATGATAATGCGGACCAGAATATCACGGTCCCTCCTGCGGTTCACAAACTCGGCCATCGGAAGGACGCCTCCTTTGTAAAGCTCGACGAAGCTGTCCATCGCAAGCAGCATCGTCAGGACATCCGAAAATCCGAAACGGCCGAATATACTGCCGCCGACCGTGGCCACATTGCGGAACTGCACGCCGACAATATGGCGCAGAGACTCACGGACGGCCCCGTTTGTGTATGCCAGAAGGCCCTCGTGCGTCTCCATCTGCCGCAGCGTCGTCATGCATCCGATCCTGAATTCCTCATCGTCTTCTTCTATCTCATTCAATCCCAGTCCGGACAGGTCGATCACTGTCTGGACTCTTCGCTGACCCATCTTTACCCACAGCATGCCGCCGATCAGAAGATTTCCGCGCTTCTGGTTCAAAGTCCACGCTTCTTCCAGCGACTCCGCCTTTTTATATTCTTTGCAGGTGAACATATTTTTCCTCCTGTTTCTGCTTTCTGTACTGCCCAATCACAGTCCTGCAATCAGTATACCAAAACATCACGAAAAGTCCAACCTTCCGGCGAAATAAGCGTTATATTTTTCAAAATACAATGTTTTTATTGACAAGCTCTTTTTTCGGCTGATATACTTTTTTTATCCATTTCAAAAAGAAAGTTGAGGAACTTATCATGTACAGATTTTACCGTTCAGTGCCGGCAGGAATCCTTGCCGCATCACTCCTTTTTGGCACACTGGCTGTCTCTGCCGAAGAGACCGCGTATCCGCTCACAGTGACCGACCAGCTCGGCCGTGAGGTCACGATCGAGAGCGAGCCGCAGACGCTCGCGAGCGGATATTACATTTCCACAAGCCTGCTGATCGCGCTTGGACTTGAAGATCAGCTCGTCGGAATTGAAGCAAAAGCCGATACCCGTCCGATCTATTCCCTGGCCGCACCGCAGCTTCTGGAGCTTCCGAACATCGGCACGGCAAAGGAATTCAATCTGGAACAGTGCGCCGCACTTGATCCCGATCTCGTGATCGTTCCGGCCCGGTTAAAGGACAGTATTCCCGCCATCGAAGAGCTGGGACTGACGGTGCTCGCCGTGAGCCCGGAGGATGAGGAATCCCTGGTGGAAGCCCTGAACCTGCTCGGCGAAGCGACGAATACGCAGGAAGAGGCCGATGCGCTGGAAGCATATTATACACAGAAACTGAGTGAACTGGACGAGGCGCTCGGCGATGCCCCGACTCCATCCGTATACATGGCCGGCACCGGCTCTGTCCTTACGACAGCAGGCAGCGGCATGTATCAGAACAGCCTGATCGAAAATGCGGGCGGCGTCAATACTGCAGCCAAGATCACCGATGCAGCCTGGACAGATATCTCCTACGAACAGCTTCTTGCATGGGATCCGGAAGTCATTCTGATCGCCGCAGAAGCAGAATACACCGTACAGGATGTTCTTGCAGATGAAAATCTCGCCGCTGTCGCCGCTGTCGAAAACGGCGCTGTCTATCAGATACCGGACGCTTTTGAAGCATGGGATTCCCCCGTTCCGGGATGCGTGCTCGGTTCTCTCTGGACCGCTTCTGTCCTCCATCCGGAACAGTACTCAGCCGAAGCGTTCCAGGAAGATGTGACAGAATTCTACGAAACCTTTTACGATTTTACACCGGATCTTTCCGCATTGGAGCAGTAACCGTATTTCACTATGCAGCTGACACACAAAAACAGAAACAATAAAACAGCATTACTGATTCTGACAGCTCTTGTTTTCACAGGAGCTGTCTTTTGGCTTTCGCTCTGTACCGGGCGCTACCCTCTGACCTTTTCTGCGCTGTTTTCCGGGGATCCGGGCGCAGTAAATGTATTCTTTACCCTCCGCCTTCCCCGCACCGTCATGGCATTCACCGCCGGTTTCGGTCTCGGAGCCGCCGGAATGGTCTACCAGCTTATTTTTAAAAACCCGCTGGCTTCTCCCGATATCATCGGCGTTTCATCCGGGGCAAGCGCCGGAGCGGCGTCAGCTATCCTGTTCTTTCATGCATCCGCTGCGGGTATCACTGCGTTCGCATTCGCAGGAGGACTGGCGGCCGTATTTTTATCGCTCGGTCTCTCCTTTCTGTCAGACCGCAGGAGCATCTCCACTATGGTGCTCTCCGGAATCGCGGTCAGCGCTCTTGCCCAGGCATTTTTGATGACGCTTAAGTTTACCGCTGACCCGGAACGCGAGCTTGCCTCGATCGAATACTGGATCATGGGAAGTCTCGGCAGTGTGACGGCCAAAAGCCTCCCCCTGCCGGTTGTCATCACCGCGCTCGGCGTGACCGTCCTGGCTGTTTTCTTCCGTCAGATCCTGATGCTGTCACTCGATGAAGACGAGGCACAGTCTCTCGGAGTCCCCGTGGCGCTGCTGCGGCTGCTGGCCCTGACTGCCGCCACGCTTATCGTGGCGGCCATTGTCAGTGTTACCGGACTGATCAGCTTTACGGGACTTTTGGCCCCGCACACAGCGCGGCTTCTGACGAAAGACAGCCGGGTACCCGCCTTTTTTCTGTCAGGGATACTGGGCGGCGCGCTTTTGCTTGCTTCTGATATTATCGCGCGAAGCGCCGCTTCCGGTGAAATGCCGGTCAGTATCCTGACCTCTGCGCTCGGCGCTCCGTTTTTACTCTGGCTGATTTTTAAAGGAGGTTCCAAATGGACTTCATCGTAACGGATTTTTCCGCAGGATATGGAAAAAAGCAGATCGTTTCCGGCGTCTCCTTTTGCCTGGAATCCGGCACACTGACTGCATTGCTCGGCACGAACGGATGCGGCAAGACGACCCTGCTCAAAGGGCTCTGCCATCTGGCAGCTCATTCCGGAAGCGCCGTCCTCGTACCGTCCGATCCCGGCGGTGAGCAACCCGGTTCCAGTGAAAAACAGTCCTCTTTCGGCGGAGGCCGCCCCGGTTCCGGAAATCTGCCGATCCGGCTTGATTCCTGCTCCTCCAGGCAGATCGCAAGGCATGTCAGTTACATTGCGCAAAAAAGCGGGATCCACATTTCGCTTCCGGTGCTGGAAGTCGTTCTGATGGGCTTTCAGCCCTTTCTTCCGCTGCTCTCGTCCCCCGGCAAAAATCACCGCGCCTCTGCTCTTTCGGCGCTTCAGACAGTCGGGCTTGCCGGTTATGAAGAGCAGGATTTCCTGACGTTAAGCGAAGGGCAGAAACAGCTCTGCATTCTCGCGAGAGCCCTTGTCCAGAACACCGAGCTCCTGCTCTTTGACGAACCGGACAGCGCGCTCGATTATCCGAACCGGCACAAAATACTTAACACCATCCGCAAAATCGTGTATGATAGAAAAAAAGCAGGACTTCTTGTCCTGCACGACCTGAATATGGCGCTTGATTACTGTGACCAGCTTCTGCTGATGAAGAACGGTACGCTGATCGGAACACTGCGCCCCCGGGAAGACTCAGAGGAACTGCTCAGCACAGCGCTTTGCAGGCTGTACGGTCCTGTCCGTGTCTTTCGGAAAGAAGGTCACTGTTTTATTATGAATCCTGACAGCAACTGAGGAGTTTTTTATGCAGCCAATGATCCACGTTTTTCTCTGCGACGATGAGGGGGAACGTTTTTTCGGAGAAGGTCCCTACCGCCTTCTGAAACAGGTAGAGGAATGCGGTTCTCTGCGCCAGGCCGCGATCCATATGGGCATGGCTTACACGAAAGCGCTGAAGCTGGTCCGCCGCGCGGAAGGCCAGCTCGGCTTTCCATTGATCGAATGCCGGACCGGCGGCCCAAGGGGCGGCGGAAGCATCGTGACCGCACAGGGAGAGGAGCTGATGAAACAGTATGAATCATACCGGAACGCATGCCGCGAAGCCAACCGCCGGATCTTTGCTGAATGCTTTTCTCCAGAGCGGAAAGCGTCATCTGATTCTGACCGGTGACCGCGGAAGCGGCAAAACAACACTGCTGAATGAAGCGGTCCGCATGTACCAGTCACAGCTAAATGCATCCGTGCCGGAGTGCCAAAGCCTTCCCGGTTTTATCACATACGCCAGACGGAGCACAAAATCCGGCATTTACGATACCCCGCCGGAATCCGTGCAGCTCTGCGACCGCATTACAAAAAAAACAGCCGTCATCGGACGGCCGGAAGAAGGCGCGATGCAGCCGGTAACAGAAGGGTTTTTAGGCGTCGGCCTCGATTCCATCAAGCGTGCCTGCCGCCATGGCAGTCCCTTTGTATGGGTAGATGAGATCGGCTTTCTGGAAGAACGCTGTCCTGCCTTCTGTGATGCTTTGTGGGATCTTTTTGAGCAAAAACGTGTGTTTGCAGCCGTACGCGGCCAGCGCCTTCCTTTTCTCGACCGGCTGCGCGCACGGAACGATGTCTTTTTTTATAATCTTTCCGACACAGAACTTTTTACCGGGCAGGTTGCAGCCGTTGTTCTGGCATCGGGAGAAAGCCGCCGGTTTGGTTCCAATAAATTGCTGGCCGACTTCTGCGGCAGTCCGATGCTTTCCCGGATCCTTGAGCTTGCCTCGGACCGTTCCATTTCCGGCCGGATCGCCGTCACAAGAACGCCGGAGGTCCAGACGCTGTGCGGTCAGCACGGATTTCCGTGCATCCTGCATCAAGAGCCCTTCCTTTCTGATACGATACGGATCGGGCTGGGGGAACTGCTCCTGCGCATGCCGCAGCCGCCGGATGCATGTATCTTCCTGCAAGGCGATCAGCCTCTTGTATCGCCGGAAAGTATCCGCGCGCTGATCCATGCGTTTTCCTGCAATCCGCACCTGATCCACCGCCTGTCCTTTGGCGGCCAGGAGGGGAGTCCGGTGCTGTTTCCGCATTGCTTTTTCGAAGAACTGCAGCATCTGCCGCCTGACTGCGGTGGAAATGCTGTTATCAAAAAATATCCGGATCTTGTACGCCGGACAGAAGCAAACGATACGTATGAGCTGCTTGATGCCGACACGCCGGAAGCGCTGTTTCAGCTCAGCCACATTCAATGAAAGGAGATCCTCATGAAAATACTCGGACTGCAAAAACTGACTCTCCTTGATTATCCGGGTTATATCGCCGCCATCGTGTTTCTGGGCGGCTGCAATTTCCGCTGCCCGTTTTGCCAGAACAGTTCGCTCGTGCTGGCTCCGGACCAGCTTCCCGAGATCAGCCGCGACGAATTTCTCCGTTTTCTGCACAAACGCGCCGGAATCCTGGAAGGCGTCTGTGTCACAGGCGGCGAACCCTGCATTCACCCGGAGCTTCCCGGGCTTCTGGAGGAGATCCGGCAGACAGGGCTGCGCGTAAAGCTTGATACAAACGGCACAAATCCCGATATGCTCGCCGCTTTGCTGAAAGACGGCCTTCTCGACTATGTCGCTATGGATATCAAAGCCGGCCCGTCCCGCTATGCCGGGGTCTGCGGCGTTTCGGAATCCTCTGCGCCAAGACTGTTAGAGAAAATAAACCGTTCTGTCCGTCTGCTGAAGGACAGCGGCATCTCTTATGAATTCCGGACTACTGCAGTGAAAGGGCTTCACGACGAGAACGACTTTTCGGAAATCAGCACACTGATCGAAGGATGCCCGAACTATTATCTGCAGAACTTCCGCGACTGTCCGGAAGTCCTGCTTGAAAACCACTCGTTCTCTCCGTTCTCCGAAGAGGAGCTTCGGCATTTTCTGTCGATCGTGCAGAAAAAAGTCCCCCAGGCCTGCCTCAGGGGACTGTAAACGGAAAGCATCAGGTGTTTCGCATCTGCAGCGGACGGCACCAGTACCCGAACACTTTCCGGCATTCGCAGACACGCGATATCATAAAATCCGGAAAACCAAACAGTTCTGCCATATACTGTTCCTGCGGCGTGCGCATTCCCGGCACTCCGAGAAGATACGTCCCGTCACGCTTCATTCCAAGCAGCAGATGACGGTGCTGGTAAAATCCGTGCTGCAGAAAACTGCTGCGGCCGACCTGCCATCCTTCCTGCTGCATCCGCACAATATCGCACGGCATGATCATAACGCAGCTTCCAAGCTCATCATTTTGGACAGGCCAAAACCGCTGTCTCTTTCCAAGCAGCTCCTGTACCACATCTCGCCCTGATTTCGCCTTTTTTTCCGCGTCATCGCCCAATTCATACCCCACGACAGATTCCCTGCCGGATTCTTCTCTTGCTGCGTCCTGACCGCCGCGTTGTTCCGGTTTGGCATCCGAACTGCTGTTTTTCTCTTGTTTAGCGTCTGAACCGCCGTTTTCCCCAGCCTGATCCGTCCGCCTGTCTATCGTCTCAGTTCCGGCCTCCGCCTCCGGCTCTTCTTCCGGCAGCTGCGCCGGCTGTTCCGGCTGCTCAAGCCCCCGTTCTTCCTGTCCCGGGATTTCCAGCACAAGCTTTTCCACATCCACCGCTTCCTCATCCCACACGGTCAGAAAGCACCGCTCATCTGCGCTCCTCACCCAGATTCCCGCAAAATCCTCAAACCGGCAGCCCTTTGCCACAGGAACGTCCGCCCGGTATGCCCATTCTTCTGCTGCCTCCCGTTCTGCCTGCATCGCTCCCAGCGGTATGCCGAGCAGGTAGCCTTCTTTCCGGACAAATCCATAGACCCGGACAGGCGCGCCGGGAACAGTATCCGTCGTCAGGCGGAACAGAACCCTCCACATACCCATTCTCAGTTCTACTTTTGCGAATCCCGCATTTTTCTGTTTTTTCCCATTTATGTATTCATAAAAATAAGCAATAAACCGTCTGTACTCCGGCATACATACTCACACCCTTCTCTGTTCAGGATATCATATGCTCAAAACGCCGGAATCATGACAGTTTATTGCTTTCTTTTTTTCATCCTTACATTACGATCCCCTGTGCCAGCATAGCATCTGCAACCTTCTCAAAGCCTGCAATATTTGCTCCTGTCACATAGTTGCCTTCTACGCCGTAGCGCTTAGCTGCGTCAGAAATCTTTGCATAAATGTCGTTCATCATGTCTTTCAGCTTTGCATCTACTTCTTCGAATGTCCAGCTCATGCGCATGCTGTTCTGGCACATCTCCAGTGCGGAAGTACCAACACCGCCTGCATTTGAAGCTTTGCCCGGCAGGAACAGGATTCCTTCCTGCAGGAAGAAGTCTGTCGCTTCACGTGTCGTCGGCATGTTTGCTCCCTCTGCGACTACCTTACAGCCGTTTGCTTTCAGTGCCTTTGCATCGTCCAGATTCAGCTCGTTCTGTGTTGCGCACGGAAGCGCGATGTCACACTTCACATTCCAGATGCCCTTGCCCTCTGTATAAACAGCGCTGCTCACCTGATCTGCGTACTCTTTGATTCTTCCGCGGCGTACCTCTTTGATCTCTTTTACGATATCGAGCTTAATACCGTCCGCATCGTAAACATAGCCGTTCGAATCGCTCAGTGCGACAACCTTTGCGCCAAGCTGCTGAGCCTTCTCTGTCGCATAGATCGCAACATTTCCGGAACCGGATACGACAACTGTCTTTCCTGCCAGCTCCATATTGTGGTCTTTCAGCATTGCGTCAAGAATGTATACAAGGCCGTAGCCTGTCGCCTGTGTACGAACGAGAGAACCGCCCCAGGTAAGGCCTTTTCCTGTCAGCACGCCTTCATACTGGCCTGTCAGTCTCTTATACTGTCCGTACAGATAACCGATCTCTCTTCCGCCCACACCGATGTCTCCGGCCGGAACGTCCTGATCCGCTCCAATATATTTTGAAAGCTCTGTCATAAAGCTCTGGCAGAATGCCATTACTTCACGGTCAGATTTGCCCTTCGGGTCAAAGTTCGAGCCGCCTTTTCCGCCGCCGATCGGAAGACCTGTCAGAGAATTTTTGAAAATCTGCTCAAATCCGAGGAATTTCAGGATGCTCTGGTTTACGGACGGATGGAATCTGAGTCCTCCTTTGTACGGTCCGATCGCACTGTTGAACTGTACACGGTATCCTTTATTGACCTGAACCTTTCCGTTATCGTCTACCCACGGAACCTTAAAGGAAATAATTCGCTCCGGTTCAACCATTCTTTCGAGCAGTCCTGCTGCACGGTACTTCTCTTCATTTGCGTCGATGACAAGTTTCAATGAATCAAGCACTTCTTTTACTGCCTGATGGAACTCCGGCTCTCCCGGGTTCTGCGCTACTACGCGCTCGTAAATCTCTTCTGTATATGACATTACATTCGGCCCCCTTGCTCTGTAATATATATTGGAACTGTAAACAGTACCCCGCAGTATATGCCGCGGGGTACTGATAGATACCCCGTTGTATATATGCGTCATTAATTATACAATGCCGCCTTGTATTTGGCAAATATTTTTTCTGAGTCCGCGCCTCGCAGACATACGTTTTCTCTGCATTTACGTGCAATATAGAAAAACAGACGGCCGGATCACAGCGATCCGGCCATTTATTTTTATGCATTTTATTGAATTTATTTTACTTTTTTATTTGATTCTTCGGCGCATTTTACAATGCGCCTCAAATATTTTTTGTAAAACACTTCAATACGTTATAACATCAGCGTCCTGTATTTGTCAGTTTACCTGATTCTCGTAGTCAGCTCTTGCTCCGAGCGTTACTGTTACGTCCCGATCGATATACTCCCCGTTATCCGCTGTGCTGACAGTCACTTCGATCTCTTCTCCTGCCGCATAGTAAGCAAGCATATCCTGAAGATCGGACATGGACGTAACGCCGCTTCCGTCGAATTTTGTAATGATATCGCCCTTCTGGATGCCTGCCTCATCAGCCGGACTTCCTTCCTCGACTTCCATTACGAAAACACCCTGCGGGATGCCATAGTAATCTGTCATCTCATCGGAAACGCTCTCGCCCGTAATTCCAATGTATGCGCTGTCTTCTTCAGATACTGTTTCGGTACGTGTCTTCTTATTCATCAGATCCTCAAGGATCGGCTGTGCATAGGAGATCGGGATCGCATATCCCATACCTTCTACTCCGCTTGCCGTTACTTTAGCCGAGTTGATACCGATCACATGCCCCTCCATATCAAGAAGCGCTCCGCCGCTGTTGCCGCCGTTGATCGCTGCATCCGTCTGGATCAGTTCTGTATTGTCATAGCCATCCATCTGGATCGTACGGTTCAGTGCGCTGACGATACCGGTCGTTACGGACTGTCCATAGCCAAGTGCGTTACCGATCGCTACTACCTGCTGGCCGACCACCAGATCATCGGAATTACCGATCTCGGCAACCTTGATCTGGTCGAGCGTGTCACCCGAGACATCATCAAGGTTGACTGCTACAACCGCGAGGTCGTTGCTCGGGTCGCTTCCTTTCACGACTGCTTTATAGATCTCATTGTCCACAAAACCGACCGTAATCTCTGTCGCGTCTTCAACTACGTGATAATTCGTACAGATCAGAAGCTCTTCATCGCTCTGTCCGATGATAATTCCGGAGCCGACGCTTTCACTCTCGATCTCGTAGCTGCCGCCATTCCTGCCGCCGAATCCATAGTAGAATCCATAGGAACCAAACATATCCTGTACTTCCTGAACGGACCGGTTCGTGATCGATACGACGGCCGGCATTACCTCGGCCGCCACATCCTCTACGCCTGTGATCCCGCCGCTGGTATTTACATCGCTTGTTTCGTCAACGTCTGCAGCTGAAAGCAGTGTATACTTTTCCCCGCCTGTTGTTGTATCATCTTTATCTGCGAAACCGGTCAGCCCGGTAAATGCTCCAACTGTCAGTACGCCTGCAAATAATAACGTCATGATAGTTTTCTTCTTCATAAAGAACCCCTCCTTTGTTTTTATGGCTTTAGTATAATCGCGCCTTTTGACTAGAATGTGATGAATTTGTGGTAAATCTGTGAACTTGCGCTTTTGTTCCAATTTTTATTTTTTATGCTGACGGTACAGGATCATCCCGAACCACGTCACAATATTTCCGCCGTTTTCAAATGCTATTCCCGCCTTCTCCGCAAGCAGCGGCACAACGATCCCGTATCCTTCGATACAGGGCATCATTTTATCCGGGTAGCGGCACGGTCCGTCCGGATAGGAACATTCTCTGCAGATCGCACAGGACTCACCGGAAAGAGCCAGTGTCTCACAGGACTGCTGTGCAAACAGCGCGCGGATCTGCATCGTCACTTCTTCGTGCGCGCTCCGCGTGGCGAGCGTTTCTTCCATATCAGCGGCATCCCGTACCTCGGCGATCGTCGTAAAGACAAAAACACCTTCGTACTGCAGACAGTTCTCCCTGCATTCTGCGACACTTCCCGTACCGGGAGGACATGACCAGCTCGTTCCGTAGCGCGGACACTCCTGACGGCAAATCGTCCGGACACGCTCGGAAAACGGAATATCCCCGCAGGAAAGCCAGGCATACTGGACGACAGGCAGCGCCGCAATCTCTGCTTCAACCGCTGCTTTTATTTCTTCTCTTTTTCTCATTTTATTTTTTCCCTTTTATGCCAAACAGATTACTTAATTATACCAGAAACTCCAGCAGCTTCAATACTCATTTCTGCAAAGAATGGCTTGATTTTTTCGACAATACTTGCTATCGTTGAATGTAAACTACAAATAATACGATGGAACAGGAATTGGAGTAACCATATGGATTTTCTGATAAAAGGAATACTTGCGCTGTTCTGGCTCGCCGTCATACCGACCGCCTGCGGCGCTCTGTTTTTTAAAAAACATGATACTTTTTCATTCGCCAAAAGCCTTCTGTTTGGCTACCTGCTTTTGTTCTCTCTGGCAGAACTTCTGATTCTGCTGTTTATGTATTTCAACCGGCCGCTTCATGAGCTTGTCGCCTGCTACGGAATCCTGTCCGCAGCGGCAGCGCTTTCAGGCGTCATCCTTCTTCGCAGACGCAAAATATCCGTTCTGCCGGACCTGAAGGCAGTGCAGAATACCTCTCTGTATTTCTGGGCGGCTGTCCTATTTATTCTATTCCAGATCTGCGTCCTTGTTTTTCTGGCGCATCTCGATGCTGATGATGCACTCTACGTGGGCGCGGCTACAACGGCCATCGAAACGGATTCGATCTACCGCATCAATGCCTATACCGGCATTCCTTACGTCAGACTGCCCAGACGGTATATTCTGTCGCCGTTTCCGATCTTTCTGGCAGTCGTAAGCCAGCTGAGCGGAGGGCTTCATCCGGCGATCATGGCGCATACCGTATTTCCGGTCATCTTTCTCCCTGCCGCATATCTTGCGCAGTATCTGACCGGACAGAAATGGTTCCCGGACAACAAAACCGCCCGCGGCGTCTATCTGCTGACAGCCGCCGCACTTTGCTGGTTTTCCGCATACTCCGTCTACAATGCCGGCGATTTCCAGATGGTCCGCATCTGGCAGGGGAAAGCGCTGCTTGCCGCAATGGTGATTCCGCTGATCTTTTATCTGTCATGGACGATTGTCATGAAAAAACCGGCAGAACATACATGGCTTCTGTATGCAATGGCAAACCTCTCCGCCTGTCTGCTGTCTTCTATGGGAATCATTCTCGCACCGCTTATGATGGGAGTCTTCACTATCCTTGGCTCCGTCCGCCTGCGCAGTATAAAAACTGCGGCGTACGGGCTTTTATGCTGTCTGCCTTCCATCGTGCTTGGCGCGTCGTACATCCTGATTATGGTATTCCGGAAATGGGGGATTTTATGATAGAAATGATGGAATGGATTTTGTCTGTCTGGAAAACTTACTGGGACGAAGGCTTTTATCAGTATCTGCTGCTTGTAGCTGCCGTCTTTCTTCTTCTGTTTTACCGGAAAAAAGAAAGTGCAAAGCAGGCGCTCATCAGCCTTGCAGCGATCCTGTTCGTCTTTTTCTTCCCTCCGTCTGCCTATGTGATCCGTATCTGCATCGGAGACAGCGTCTACTGGCGCGTACTGTGGCTGCTGCCTCTGATACCGACGGTCGCCCTGGCCGCGGCTGAATTTGTGAGCGCCAGAAAATCAAAAGCCGTCCAGCGTCTTCTGATCCTGGCCCTTACGGCAGCGATCGGTGTAAGCGGGACGGGCATGTTAAAATCCGGAAGCTATGTCCGGCTCTCCAACCACCAGAAGGTACCGGACGAAGTCGCATACATCTGCAACATGATCTCAGAAGCCGCTTCTGCTTCCGGCATCACTGAGATCCGCTTTGCCTCCGACGATTATCTCAATTCCTACATCCGGGTCTACGACGCATCCATTCTGATGCCGTACGGACGTTGGGGAAAGGGAGCGCTCGATCAGGCAAGCGAACGGCTGTATCAGGAAATGATATCGGACTGGCCGAATTACCGCAGGCTGGCAAGACTTGCCAAACGAAAAGAATGCAATTTTCTGGCCCTGCCGCAAAGAGAAAAAGACCCGGACCGGGCCCTTGCGAAATACGGCTATGAAGAAATCGGCACAGCCGGCTCTTATACTATCTACCAGATGACAGATACTGAATCGGAAAGGAGTCTCGATGGCTAATTTTTGTCTGGAACTTCAATATGACGGCACTCGCTACAACGGATGGCAGCGCCAGGGAAATACGCCTGATACCATTCAGGAAAAGCTTGAGAATATTCTCCTGCATTTATACGGGGAACCGGTAGAAATAAACGGTTCCGGCAGGACCGACGCCGGCGTACACGCCCTGCATCAGATTGCCAATTACCGCGTCCCGCGCATGTTAAGCCGCAGCTCCTGCCAACAGATCCTGAACTATTTCAACCGTTATCTCCCGCAGGACATCCGCGTACTTTCCGTGCACAAAGCTCCCGACCGGTTTCATGCCCGTCTGAGCGCCGAGAGCAAGCGGTACGAATACCGCATCGACTGCGGCAGAATCGCGAACGTCTTCGAAAGAAAGTACCTGTACCGCATAGATGAGCCGCTGAACCTGGCGAAAATGCAGGAGGCAGCCGCCCTGCTTACCGGAACTCATGATTTTAAAAGCTTCTGTGCCAACAAGCATATGAAAAAATCGACAGTCCGTACGATCCATGAAATCTCATTTGAAGAAAATGGCGGTATCCTGACGATCTGCTACCACGGAGACGGTTTTCTTGCGCATATGGTACGGATCCTGACCGGTACGATCATCGAAGTCGGTCTCGGAGACCGCCTCCTCTCTCAGGTCAGTACAGCCCTGGAAGGAAGGGACCGCGCGCTGGCCGGATTTACCGCACCGCCGCAGGCGCTCTTTCTCGCAGAAGTATATTACCCGGAAGAAATCCTTGCCGGGATGCAGTAACGTTTAGCAATACTGCTTCAGGATCTGCCACAGCGCCGATACCGGAAGGCCGACGACGTTATTATAATCGCCTTCAATGGCTTCGACCCATGCCGCAAATCTGCCCTGGATCCCATAGGCTCCCGCCTTATCCATCGGCTCTCCGGTATCGACATACGCCTGTATTTCCTGCTCTGTCATCGGATAGACCCTGACTTTTGTCTCACAGGAAAACGTATCTGCCTGCATGGTCTTCTCATCCTTTCGGAGTACGGTGACTCCGGTGAAGACCGAGTGTACGTCTCCCTGGATCCGCCGGATCATCTCTGCCGCCTCTTCCCGGTCCTTTGGTTTTCCCATGATCATTCCGTCGTGACACACGACTGTGTCTGCACCGATCACGATGCCCTCATCCACCTGCGAAGCGACATCTTCTGCTTTCTGTCTTGAGAGCTCCTCCACGACCTGAGCCGGCTCTCTCTTTGTTATAACTTCCTCGGCGCTGCTTGCCATTACTTCAAATTCCAGGCCGATCTGACTCAATAATTCTCTCCGTCTCGGCGATGCAGATGCCAGAATAACTCCTTTCATATGTCCTCCCATCTGACGATATGACCTACTGTCTGATATAAATCCCCTGAGATTCAATAAAATCATCCAGATCGGCAATCGTTTCCTCCGCCCATGTCTCACTCACTTCAGACTGCCGTGTCTTCTTTGAGATCTCTTTTTCCGGAGTTCTTTTTTCATCCTTTTCTTTCCTCATTCTGCCCTCCTTTTTACACATCGGACTTTTTTCAGTCGTTACCCCTCCAAAAGCCCTCCTGGCCAAGCTCTGTCATGCGGACACGGTCTTTAAACTGCAGTTCCGGGTTTTTAATACTGACTCTCGTACCGCCCGGCACCGAAGACGTGATAAACGCATTGGATCCTATAATGGCTCCCTCTCCGATCACCGTATCGCCGCCGAGTATGGACGCTCCGGAATATACTGTCACATTATCTTCCAGCGTCGGATGGCGCTTTGTACTCCGAAGCTTCTGGCCGCCTCTCGTCGAGAGCGCGCCCAGCGTAACTCCCTGATAGATCTTTGCGCCCGTGCCGATCTCCGTCGTCTCTCCGATCACGACGCCCGTACCGTGGTCAATAAAAAAGTAGCTGCCGATCGTGGCCCCGGGATGAATATCGATTCCGGTCAGACTGTGCGCATGTTCCGTCATGATCCTCGGAATCAGCGGCACACCGAGTATATGAAGCTCGTGCGCGATCCGGTTTACCGTGATCGCGAATACTCCCGGATAAGAAAAGATCACTTCGTCCGTATTAAACGCAGCCGGGTCTCCATCGTATGCCGCCTGCACATCCGTCGCAAGAATCGCCCGCAGATCAGGAATCTTTTTCAAAAACCGGTATACAATGTCTTTCGCAGCCGCGTATGCTTCTTCCTCCGTCTCCGGCGCATCTGCAGAATGAAACAAGGCTTTTGTCACCTGCTTCGTCAGGCGGTACTGAATATCCTCCAGCAGCTCTCCAATGTGGTATTCGATAAAACTCTCATTCAGTGTCTTCGTCTCAAAAAATCCCGGAAAGACAACACAGCGGATCTTTTCCAGCAAATCAATGATAATCTCGTTGTTCAGGCGGTGCCTCGTATTAATGCTGCAGATTTCGGGATGAGACCGGTAGCTGTCCAGAATATTTTCTACCAGCGCATCCATTTCCTTTTTGTATGAGCTCATTTTGGCTCTCCTTTTCTGTCCTTTGTTTATTCTATGCACCTGCACGTTTTCTGCAAGGCTGCGCGGGCATTCTCCCGGCTACTGCGCCATGCTGCAGATATGGTACAGCATATCCTCGGTTACCGGATACGGTACGTTGCGCAGCTTATCTTCATTCGACATCAGTCCGCGCACGGCTTTGGTGATCAGCTCTTCATCCGGCTCCATCGTCCCGATCAGGTTGTGGATAAACGCGGTAAAATACTGCATATCCGGAAATCCGGCCAGTGCAAGCACACGTTTGCGCATCAGCGGTCTGGCCTCGGAAAGATACCCCGGCAGAAAATATCCTACTGCTTTTCCGTGCGGTATCCCCTTTTCATACGTCAGGTAATAGCTGAGTCCATGCGGAAGCGCCGTCCCCGTATGTGCGATCGCCATCCCGGCGAGCGCTGAAGCAAGTAAAAGAGAATCGCATTCTTCCGGTGTGATGCCTGCTCCGATCAGGAGCTTTTTGTTGCTGTTCCAGACACCCATTCCATATTCACACAGCATATGGCTGAACGGAGTCGCATTCGTATTCACATAACTTTCAATAAAGTGTCCAAGCGCATCTACTGCCGTATTTACCAGTATTTCCTTCTTTGCGCCGGTCAGATATTTCCCGTCCAGCAGCGCATACACCGGATAGATCTTATGGGGAAGGCTCGACTTTATGTGCCGTTCATGCACCGTCAAAATGGCGTACGGCGTCACCTCTGATCCGGTTCCGCAGGTCGTGGGAACCTCGACGACAGGAAGCGCATCATCCGCTCCCTTTTCATAGAGAAACTCTGCGTCTTTATCCGCCTGCGCGATCATCAGTGCGGCCGCTTTTGCGGCATCCATCGGAGAACCGCCTCCGATCCCGATCACGAAATCGGCATTTTCCCGAAGACCGATCTCCCGCACTTTCATCACCAGTTCCACAGAAGGATTCTGCTCCGTTTCATCGAAGATCACAAAATCCGTCCCGTTCTCCCGCAGTGCATCTGTGACATCTTTTCTCGCTCCGTTTTGTTCAGAGCTTTTTCCCGTCACGATCAGCGCCTTCTGTCCAAGCGCTGTCCACTGATGGGCATATTTTTTTACACAGTCTCTTTCGCTGTATACCTTCGTCGGCATATAAAAATACATCCTGCTTCCCCTCCTTGCTGGATCTTTCGCTGTGCGGACCTCACGCTTCCGGAGTTCCGGTCTTTACTCCGTCTGCAGTCTCGCCTGCTTCTGCATCCCTGTTCTCTGCCTGCTCCTCTGTGTTTCCGCCGCATATGTTCTCCGTCTCTGTATCCGCACCACTGTTTTCCGGTGAAGTTTCGTACGATTTCTCCGGGCCGCCGGCCGGCTCTGTCACATCTTCAGATTCCACGTGAACCGCATCTGCCGCCTCATCCCCATCCACAATTTCAAAAACCTCCGGCATCTTGCTGCCGCAGTTTGAGCAGTAACGCTCCGCAGCGCCTACCTCCATATTACAGCACGGGCAGAGCACGACTCCTTTTACGCCGCGTATCTGATCTTTTAACTCTTCGATCTGGAAGTATTTCTCATTGATCGTCTGAATCTCTGATTCAAAACCCGTAAGAGCAGATTCTTTGTACTGTTCATACAGCTTTTTCCCGATTTCCGTATACAGATTCGTGATCTGCTTCTTTGCATCGTTGATCTTTCCGTTCAGCTGGCGCACTTCGTTCATTTTCTGTACTTCCTCAACCGTGTCGCGGCTGAACTTTTTCATCTTTCTACCGAGTTCTTCAAAATTCATGTCAAGCCCTCCTCTGACTGACTGCTAAGCTGTTACGATCATGCATTATACACAAGCGCCATCATCACGAGATCATTCTCAGAATTGTTCTCCATAGAATGGCTTTGTCCCACTTCGATCACACACACATCCCCCGGACCCACTTCAGTCCTGCTGCCGTCATTGTCCACAAATGTGCCGTGCCCTTCCAGAATAAAATACGGTTCCGTATTCCCTGTGTGCTGGTGCCATCCGATGCTGCTCCCCGGTTTCAGACGGCACATCGCATACATGCTTCCATGCCCGTTCAGTTCGTCTGCGGAAACGATATGGTGAAATTCCACTTCTCCTTTTCCTCCGCGGACTTCTTTTCTGACTTCTATCTGTGCTTTTCTAACCATAAGATACCCCTTTCTGCATCGGCCGGTTATTCTTTGTTTTGATACCGCCGCCATCATGATTTAATAGTTTCATCTTAAAAGAATCGCCAGAAATTGTCAACGCCAATCACCTGACTTGACACCGTTTTCTTCATCTTATAAAATCTTCCATATATACATATTTTTTATATTACTGCAACAATACGGACATTGAGGTATTTTTATGAAAATCAGCATTAGAGAAAACTACAACCACACTTTATACGCCTGTTTTACAGGTTATGTGATCCAGGCGATCGTCAACAATTTTGTCCCGCTCCTGTTCCTTACGTTCCAGCGGGAATTCGGCATCTCACTTGAAAAGATTGCCCTGCTCATCACCTTTAACTTCGGTGTCCAGCTCACCGTCGATTTTCTTGCAGCCGGATTTGTAGACAAGATCGGCTACCGCATCTGTGTCGTGGCCGCTCAGCTCTGCTCTGCTGTGGGTCTGATCTCGCTTTCGGTCCTGCCCGGCTTCATGCCGGATCCGTTTATCGGCCTTATGGTCTCCGGGATCATTTACGCGATCGGAGGCGGGCTGATCGAGGTCCTGATCAGCCCGATCGTCGAAGCATGCCCCACAAAACGAAAAAAAGCAGCGATGGGGCTTCTGCACTCCTTCTACTGCTGGGGGCATGCAGCCGTCATCCTGCTGTCAACGTTATTTTTTACGGTTTTCGGAATCAGCAACTGGCGGATCCTCGCCTGTCTTTGGGCCATTGTTCCTCTGTTCAACGCCGTTTACTTCACTCAAGTGCCGATCTCCTCTCTGAATGAGGATGGAAGCGGAATGCCAGTCAGAGAATTATTCCGTACCCGCATGTTCTGGTTCATGATCATTCTGATGATCTGTGCCGGCGCCTGTGAACAGGGGATCAGCCAGTGGGCCTCCGCGTTCGCAGAGTCCGCGCTTCAGGTATCAAAAACGGTCGGGGACCTTGCAGGGCCGTGCGCATTTGCGATCCTGATGGGAATCTCCCGTGTCGTCTACTCCAGGATCTGCGACCATATTTCTCTCTATCAATATATGTGCGGATGCGGCTTTCTGTGCCTTGTCAGTTATCTTCTGGCTGCTCTGTCACCCTCGCCTCTGCTCGGCCTCATCGGATGTGCTCTGTGCGGGCTCTCCGTGGGCGTCATGTGGCCCGGCACATTCAGCTTATCTGCGCGCAGCATTCCAGGCGGCGGCACGGCGATGTTCGCTTTCCTCGCTCTGGCCGGCGATGTGGGATGCGCAGGCGGCCCTTCACTCGTAGGCTTCATCTCCGGTCAGGCCGGCGGAAATATGAAAGCCGGAATCTTAAGCGGCATCTTTTTCCCGATCCTGCTGATCGTGACACTGCTCTTCCTGATGCGCCGCAGGGAATAGCTAGATTCCCCAGATTTTCAAAAGCAGAAAAATCAGGATTCCGATACCGGCCAGATACACGCACCCGATCAGAAGTGCCGCTTTCATTGCTCCGAGTACATACATACGGCGCTCCTGCTTTGTCAGGGAATTATCTTCCCACGGACGGGCAGGACTTTTTTCTTCTTCCCCGTCCATTCTTTTCACTGATCCGGTAAGGCTTTCCGCCTCCGCCGGATACCAGCCGCCCGGAAAAGCGCCCCGGGAGACTTCACTCATATCGGCGACCGTCCGCCCGTCATCTTCCGGATCTCTGCCGGCATCTCTTCCATATCCGTCAGAATCGTTTTTCTTTCTCATTCTGCAGCTCCTTTTTGGCTGATACAGAAAATGCAAAATATCTCATTACAGATCGCTCTGCATGGTCTATTTTGCATTTTCATTCTCAATTACTTATCATAAAGATGGCATACGACATAATGTCCCGGTTCTACCTCTTTCTGTCTGGGTGCCTCTTCCTTGCAGCGCGCCATGCAATGCGCACAGCGTGTATGGAATTTACATCCGGAAGGCGGATTCGCCGGGGATGGAATAGATCCTTCCAGTACGATACGGTTCATCTTTGCGTTCGGATCCGGAATCGGGATCGCCGAAAACAGCGCTTTCGTGTACGGATGCAGTGGATTCTTGAAGATATCGGCTGTCTTTCCATATTCTACGAGGTTTCCGAGATACATAACGCCCACCGTATCGGAAATATGTTCCACGACCGAAAGATCGTGTGAAATAAACAGGTACGTAAGCTTGTACTTTTCCTGAAGCTCATTTAACAGGTTGATGATCTGGGCCTGGATCGACACATCAAGCGCCGATACCGGCTCATCACAGACAACAAATTCCGGATTCAGGGCCAATGCCCGTGCAATACAGATACGCTGTCTCTGACCGCCCGAAAACTCGTGCGGATACCGGTCTTTATGGAATGGCTGAAGGCCGCAGTTGTCCATTACCTGATCGACATAATCGCTAAATTCCTCCTTCGGAACGAGCTTATGCTCCCGGACAGCTTCTCCTATGATCTCGCCTACCGGCAGACGCGGGGACAGGCTGGAGAACGGATCCTGGAAGATGATCTGCATCTTCGTGCGCATCGCGCGCAGTTCTTCACGGCTCAGATCATACACTTCTTTTCCGTTAAACAGGACCTGTCCGCCTGTCTTGTCGCCGGAAAGTCTCAGGATCGTCCGCCCGGTCGTCGTCTTTCCGCAGCCGGATTCTCCTACAAGCCCCATTGTCGTTCCGCGCTTTAAGTTAAATGTAACGCCGTCAACGGCCTTTACATAGCCGGTCGTACGTGACATAAAACCGCTTTTTATGGGAAAATACTTTTTCAGCTCATTGACCATCAAAATATACTGCGGATCGTATTCCAGCCTGTTTTCGCCGGTCGTCTCACCGTTTGTCTTTGCAGCCATTTATTTTCCCTCCTTTTCTTCTGACGCAGTGCCTGCCGCATTTCCTGCAACTCTCTGTATTTCTTCAGCGGAGATCGTTCCTCCGTCATAGTAGCGGTAGCAGCTCACCTTGTGCGTTTTGCTCAGGCTGATCTCTTTCGGATACTCGCCCTGGCAATTAGCGCTGCACATTTCACAGCGGTCTTTAAAGTAGCAGTAATTCGGCATATTGATCGGATTCGGCACCTTGCCCGGAATCGAATAAAGCTTGTCAACCTGCTTTCCTACCACCGGTTTTGACGCCATCAGGCCAATCGTATAAGGATGCGCCGGATTTGCAAAAATTTCCTGCACCGTTCCTTTCTCCACGACGCGCCCTGCGTACATAACCACCACATAATCCGCCATCTCCGCGATCACGCCAAGATCGTGTGTGATCAGCATAATGGACGAATTGATCTTGTCTTTGAGCTGGCGGAGCAAGTCGAGGATCTGAGCCTGAATCGTTACGTCGAGCGCCGTTGTCGGCTCATCCGCAATGATGATCTTCGGATTGCAGGCGAGCGCCATCGCGATCATGATCCTCTGCCGCATACCTCCCGAAAGCTCATGCGGATACATCTCACAGACGCCTCTGCTGTTCGCAATGCCTACGAGTTCAAGCATCTCAATGGTTCTTTCTCTGACAGCTTCCTTGCTCATTCCGCTTCCGTCGTGCAGCTCGATCACCTCATCGACCTGTGCTCCGATCCGGAAGACCGGGTTTAAAGAGGTCATCGGCTCCTGAAAGATCATGGAAACGTAATTTCCGCGCAGAGACTGCATCTTTTCAATCGGAGTCCTGGCGATATCATACGCCTTATTTCCAAGGTTCAGCCTGATCTCGCCTTTGACGATCTGTCCCTGCGGGCGCTGGATCAGCTGCATCAGCGAAAGACTGGTAACGGATTTGCCGCAGCCCGACTCTCCAACGACACCGACCGTCTTTCCGATCGGCACATCAAAGGAAACACCGTCCACGCTTTTTACCGTACCTGCATCCGTAAAGAAATACGTATGCAGATCGTCAAATTCCACTGCATTCTCAGAACTCTTCATTGTCGTCAGGTATTCTGATTCCGGCACATTTTTTCTCTTGCGCTTCTTTTCAAATTCATTGGTGATCCGACGGTTTTCTTTAGAAATCCGGCGGGATTCTTTGGCTGAAAGATAGCCTTCTGCATGTTTCTTCGCCATAACTGTTGTCCTCCCTTACCGTTTCATTTTCGGGTCAAATGCGTCCCGTAGTCCGTCTCCTACAAAGTTGAAGCCAAGCACCGTAATCAGCAGGCAGATTCCGGCAGGAATCCAGATAAACCAGTAATGCGTCATAACGTATGCATTGTTAACATCATTGATGATATTTCCCCATGAAGCAAACGGGAATTTAACTCCAAGTCCAAGGAATGACAGCGTCGCTTCTGTAATGATCGTCGATCCGAGACTCATAGTACACATAACAATGAGCTGCGGGATCACATTCGGTATCAGATGCTTGAAAATTCTGCGGTGTACACTGATTCCGCAGGCCTCTGTCGCCGTCATGAACTCCTGCTCACGCAGGGACAGGATCTGTCCGCGCACGAGACGCGCGATCGCCGGCCAGCCGAGGAAGCCCAGGATCAGCATCAGATAAAGCATACGGATCTGCGGGTCCACCTGCATTGCGTCCATCGCAGCACCGATGATAATAACAAGCGGCATGGACGGAATACAGTAAAACATATCAACAATACGCATGATCAGGTTGTCGATCCATCCTCCGAAATATCCGGCTACTCCACCCAGCACAACGCCAAGCACTGTCTCCAGGATCACAACGATAAATCCGATGATAAGAGAAACCCGGCCGCCGTACATCAGACGAGTCAGCATATCCATGCCGTTCGTATCCGTACCGAGCCAGTGTTCCTTCGACGGCTTTGCATAACGGTCATATACGTATGTTTCTGTCTCCTGCATGACAGACCATGTCTGACTGTCTGCTTTGTACGTAATAGTATAAGTACTCTCTACGCCGTCTTCGTCGGTATATACAAATTCTTCTTCGCCGTCGTTAATGCACTGTTCCAGTTCTTCTTTAAAAGCTCTGGAAATCTTTGTTCCGCTCTGGACTGGTGAAACGATAAAACGGCTTACGTATCCGACAACCGTATCTCCTTCCAGAATGTTGCCCTCTTCGTCCAGTGTATAATCAACGCCGTCCGCAGTAAAGGCCGTCTCTCCTGCAGCTTTTGCGTTCAATGCGCCGTATTTTACAGAATAGGGGAGTTCTTCCCCTTCTGAGTTTATGATGTCCTTGCTGGCTACCGCCAGAGGTTCCCCGTCTGCCGTAACAGAATAGAATTCTTCTCCTTCTGTGATCACTTCGTAGGTCACACCGCCCTCTGTAAAGGAAGTCTCATTCTTGTTCATCGCCAGCATCAGCTTTGCCTGAAGCAGCGTGCCGAATTCCTTTCCGTCCGCTACGGTATAACGCACCTCATCATTCTGCACGACTCCGGCGAATTCCTTATCCATATACGTATACGTATAGAACTGTTCGTCCTGTCCGTACGGACTGATCAGGCCGCCAATAAAAGAGAAGATAAACATTCCGATCAGCATGATCATACCGAGCACAGCCAGTCTGTTGCGGAAAAACCTCTTTGCTACGAGCGCTCCCGGTGACAGCACCTTTACGCGGCGGTCATCATTCAGAGAAAAATCGTCATTTTGTCTGTTCGCGTTGTCGTTCACAGGATCCAGAGGAGTCTTTTTATTCTCATTATTACTCATTCTTCTTCCTCCTCCCTTAAGCGATACGCACGCGCGGGTCGACCACTGCGTACAGAATATCGGAAATCAAGTTGCCGGCAAGTGTCAGCACTGCCATAAATGTCAGATAAAACATGGAAAACGGAATATCTCCCGCGGTCATCGCCTGGTATGATGTATAGCCGATACCCGGAATGGAAAACAGTGTCTCTGTGATCAGCGCCCCTGAGAACAATCCCGGAAGTGAGCCTCCGATAATCGTCACGAGAGGGATCAGCGTATTTCGAAACGCATGTTTATAAATAACTTTTTTCTCACTCAGCCCTTTTGCGCGCGCAGTACGGATATAGTCAGAGTTCAATACCTCCAGCATATTCGTACGGGTATAACGCATCAGCGAACCGACCGAGACGATAACCAGTGTGGCGATCGGCAGGACAAGATGGTTCGCTTTATCCAAAAACTGCCCCATCGCATCCAGCTGGGCATAATTTCGTCCGACCAGTCCGTACAGATCGAACCAGCCTAATTTGACTGAAAATACAAGTTTTAATAAAGTTGCAAAAAAGAATGTTGGAAGTGAGATACCTACCAGCGCACCTGCCGTGATACAGTAATCTGCTTTTGAATACTGTTTTGTAGAAGCGATCACACCAAGCGGGATCGCAATCAGCAGCTGAAGTACGAATGCTATGCCGCCCATAACGAAAGAAAGCCAGATTACTTCCTGGAATTTCTCAATAACCGGAACGGTATATTTCCAGCTCTCGCCGAAATTTCCGCGGATCGCATCAGAAAGCCAGACGAAATACCCGGGAATAATTCCTTTATCCATTCCGTAGCTTGCATTCAGCTGTGCCAGCCACTCCTCAAACGGCTTCGCGCCGGGAGCCTGCGACAGCGTCATCGCCATATTCTCCACAAACGAACCGGGAAGACAGCGCATAAGCGTATAGATAATGAAGGTGACGCAGAAGAGAATCACTACCGAAAAAAGAATTCTTTTAGCAATGAATTTTTTCATGATAAATCCTCGCATTCTACTGATACAGTCAAAGAACCGCCCCTAAGCTGGAGCGGTTCCCGATTATCAGATGATCAGTTCATCTCAAGTGTCTCAACTTCATCCATCCAGTTCCAGTACGGTGTCATATCCTGTGTCAGAGTGCTGGTATTTACACGTTCTGTAGAGAAAATATAGCACTCGCTTCTCTGATATACAGGAACTTCTACACCCCAGTCAAGGATGATGTCCATAGCTGCCGTATACAGAGACTTACGATATGTCTGGTCTGTAGACTGGCGCGCGCCGACAATCAGTTCGTCCAGATCTGCGTCATTGATCTTGTAATAGTTTGTAGATCCCTGGCTGTGATACAGCTGATACATATCCGGATCCGGAGTTGCCTGCCATGCGGCACACCACATTTCAGCCACACCTGACTGGTAAGTCTGATACAGCTCAGAAGCTGTAGAGATATCATTTACCGTAAGTGTAAAGCCGATTGTTGCCAGTGCATCTGATGCGTTCTTCAGAAGCAGGAAGGACGGATGGTCTCCGTTTCCGTTTGCTCCGATGTTAACCTGGTACTCAAGCTTAGCGCCTTCCGGAGCTGCCGTCAGTTTTCCATCTTCTACTGTATATCCTGCTGCCTCGAAGTAACCAAGTGCTGCCTGAAGCGCAGCTGCGTACCTGTCTTCTGTGCTCATATCCTCTGTATAGATCGGGTTGCCGCTCGCATCTACAGAGTATGCCACCTGATATCCGTCGTCTGTAACCTGAGGTGATGCCCAGGATGTGCTTGAAATCGGGTAATTGATAACGGAAGCCGTCTCTCCATAATAGGAGTCAATCGATTCATCGCGGTATGCAGCCAGTACAGTACAGATTGCCTTACGCAGTGCCTTGGACTGCTCAGAAGCCGGGTCGTCGCCGACCTTAACATTGTCTGCGCTGAGCGCGATGTATCCGTATCCCAGGAAATCATACAGTCTTACCGTAACTACATCGCCGTCCAAACTTTCATCGCCGCCGTTGTATTCCTGGATCTGGTTCATTACTTCACTTGAATAAGACGGATCGCCGATATCGATCGTACCTGCCTCGATACCTACTGTCTTATCATCTTCCAGTGTCTCAAGGAAGTTCAGATATTTGATCTTCGGCTCACCCTTGTAGTAAGTCGGGTTTGCTTCCAGATATACAGTACCGTTTGCATACTCCTTAAACGTGTACGGGCCGTAACCAAGCGGCTGTGTCGTCTTGGCGCGGGCACTGGAGAGATCGCCCTTCTCAAACCCGAACTGATTTGCTTCGTAATCATAAAGTGACTCGTCTCCGTAATAGTGAAGCGGAGCGATACCAAACGTAAGCTGGTAAACCATGTTCGCTGCGATTTCTGTCGCTACGATACGCATGCTGTAATCGCCTGTACGCTGAATTCCTTCGATGTGGTCTGCAGACTCTCCAGTCTCTACACCGATGGTCGGATAATTGTAAACCTCTTCCGGAATCAGGTCAGCAAGCGCTGTTCCTGCCGTCTCAGCTTCCATAGCGGAGAAATTCCAGTCATAATTCTCTGCGATCGCAAGGAAAAAGTCCTTTGCAGTAGCGTCTGCTGCCAGACCTTCATATGCCCAGTTAGCTGCTGCTGTAGCGACATCGCCTTCTTCACAGAGTCCAGACTCTACACAATAATCAACGATCTCCTGTGCGAAAGCCACACCGCCTTCATTTACTGCATCCCAGAATGCAGTCTGCTGTTCTTCGGTCCAGTAAGTAAAGTCTGTATTTTCCTCTCCTGCCTGTCCAATCAGGGAAGACAGAGTAGCCATACCGGAACGGTACTCTTCCATGCCGAGGATCGGCTGGCTGTACAGTGTAGCGGAACCGTCGTATGTCGGATCCGAAAGCGCATACATCGTGAAGATGACATCATCAATGTCTATCGGTGTACCATCGGAAAATACCAGATCGTCTCGCAGTGTGATGTCATAGTATACAGTGCCGTCTTCGTTCTCTGTAATTTCAAGATTAGACAGTCCGTAATACGTATAATCTGTTCCGTTGTAAGAGCGTGTCTCACCTTCGATACCGTTCTCAACAATCGCGCCTACACGGTCCGTTGCCAGAAGCGGCGGGTTGATGAGCTCAGCAATGTTATTGTCTTCTGCACTCTGCGCAAAAAGCGGAGAGAACTTACCCTCAAAATGATTGCTGGCCGCTACAAGTGTCTGACCGTCAGCACTCTCTTCCCTAGCTGCCTCTGTGGCTGCCTCCGTAACTGCTTCTGTGGCATCTTCAGCGGACACACTTAAAACCTGTCCCAGAGTCATGCCTGCAGCGAGCGTAAGAGCCAGCAGTCTCTTTACGTTTTTCATGTTACTTCCTCCTTGTAATTGTATAGCTGTAAAAACTGCGAACAAGAGGTTTTATGCTTGTATGCAAGCATAAACAGGGGGATATCCCCCTGTTTCTCTTTGCTGTTTTCAGTCTGCCTTGTGTATTATACCTGCTTCATAGAAACTTGTCAATTTTTTATCGCAGGATTATATTGGCTTTTAAAATTTTTTATTGATGCTCCCTTTATACTTTTTCCCACTTTTGTGTTTTTAATTCACGGCCTAACTGCAGCGCACTGCCGATCGACACCGCTTCCAGTATAAAAAATAAAAATACGAACCAGGACACAATATCCGTACGGTTCAGAAAAAGATAGAGACACTCCCCGATTGCCGCAGCGCCAGCACAAAAAGCCGCAAAAACTGATCGTCCCGGCAGCTTTTGCACTGTCGATTCATAAATATATTCCCGCAGCCGCCATTCCCGCCGTCCTGCAGCCAGCATCCTTGCCATACCGACGCAGCAGCTCACCGAAGCGATCAGTTCCACTGCATATGGGAGCAGAACGAATGCACTGTTCTGCAGCCCCGGCACCGGCAGAAATCCATTCAGAATAACGGAACACAGTAAAACGCCGCAGGCCAGCAGCATATTGCGGATCCTTTTTTTCCTGGTTTTCTCATCTCCTGCCAGCCTGTACAGAGTCCCTTCATATGTATATTGCCCGTTCTCATTTTTTTTAAAATCATCCAGATAGGCGCGGCGTCTTTTCTTATTTTTCCCCATCTTGTATTTCTCCTGTCCGATGCTTTTCCTCTGCTTACAAAACAAAACCTCAGAAATAGATTTCTGAGGTTGTTAGAGGCGCCAACCAGATTTGAACTGGTGATAGAGGTGTTGCAGACCTTTGCCTTACCACTTGGCTATGGCGCCATATTCTATTTTATTCACATATCACTGTGAAAATGACTCCTACGGGAATCGAACCCGTGTTACCGCCGTGAAAGGGCGATGTCTTAACCGCTTGACCAAGGAGCCTTATTTATGATTGCTGATACAACAAAACTCCCCGAGTTGGGCTCGAACCAACAACCCTTCGGTTAACAGCCGAATGCTCTACCATTGAGCTATCGAGGAATATGGCTATGTACACATAACGACCCTCTTCCGGTCGTTCGTGAACATTACATACCGAACTCTTTACAGACTCTGATAGTGAAACAGCCCGGCGCTGAAGATGAAGTTGTCATCAACATACCTTCAAAACCACATACAGGATACTACATCCATCCGCTTTTTTCAAGACCTTTTTTACCCTTCCGATTTGCTTCTATGGTTCTGCTTTCCTTCCGCCTGGATACTTCCAAAAATGCTCCGCATTTCCGTCAGTACCTTTGCTCCGCAAAGCTTCCCGTCCATCCCTCCCCGTCCGGAACCACTCCGTGTTCCCGTCCGCTTCCGGATGCCCGGTTCCATTCTCCGCCTTTGGATAAGCTTGCGACCTATTAGTAGCA
>DVHT01000084.1 GCA_018711885.1 Candidatus Choladousia intestinipullorum
GCGATTGCCAGTACGATCAGAAGACTGACCGCTCCCGGAGATAAGATTATACTTATGACTCCTGTTTACAATGCATTTTTCAGGACGATCAGGGAGAATGGTAGATATATACTGGAAAATACGATGCAGTACGATGGGAAGTCGTATACGCCGGATTTTGAGGATCTGGAAAAGAAGCTCGCAGATCCGGAAACGGCGATGCTCATTTTCTGCAATCCGCATAATCCGGTCGGGAAAATATGGGACCGTGAGACAATAGAAAAAATCGGAGAGCTGTGCTGGAAGTACCGTGTTCCCGTCCTGGCAGATGAGATCCACTGTGACCTGACAGATCCGGGAAAAGAGTACATTCCGTTTGCATCGGTCTCAGAGAAGTGCAAAAAAAACAGCATCACTTTTATCGCGCCTACGAAGACATTTAATCTGGCGGGCATACAGACCGCAGCAGTGATGATACCGGACGAGAAGGTCCGCCGCCAGATCGGGCGCGCGTTCCAGACAGACGGGATCGCAGAACCGAATGCATTTGCCGTGATGGCTGCGATTGCCGCCTATTCGGAAGGCGGACCGTGGCTGGATGCGCTGCGGCAGTACATCTATGAGAACAAGATGACCGTTAAGAAATTTATAGAAGAAGAGATCCCGCAGATCAGGCTCGTCCCGTCTGAGGCGACGTATCTTCTGTGGCTGGACTGCAGCGGATGTGCGCGGAAGGAAGAGCCGTTTGCATCGTTTTTAAGAGCACAGACCGGTCTGTATCTGAACGCCGGAGAGCTGTACGGTATGGATGGAAAAGATTTTCTCAGAATGAATATTGCATGTCCAAGAAGCGTGCTGCGGGAGGGGCTTTCACGCTTGAAGGAAGGCGTCTGCAGCTATGAAAGACTTTCACCGGCATGACCGCCGTAGGCGTGACCGTCTGCCGGCTCAAACGGGACGTGAAAGGATCAAAAACAACAAAATGTAAGAAAAAGGAAAAATAATAAAATTTTCTTTGTAATTTGCCGGATTTATGGTATATTAAAATAAAATAGGGAACAAAGGAGCTCCTGATTGAAGGGTTCCTTTGTATTTTTATATTCTACAGTAAAAATAAGCTTTGCCCGGAGCGAAAAAAGAAGAGGAGAATGGACATGAAAAGAACAGCAAGAATTGCAGCAGCAGTGCTGAGCGCAGCAGCTATGTGCATGGCAGTCAGCAGCACATCAATGGCGGAGGAGACAAGGACACTGAGAGTGGCGATGGAGTGTGGGTATGCTCCGTATAACTGGACACAGCCGACAGACGAAAACGGAGCCGTTCCGATTGCAGACAGCAATGAGTATGCATACGGATATGACGTAATGATGGCAAAGCATATCTGCGAGGAACTCGGCTGGGATCTTGAAATTGTAAAGCTTGACTGGGACTCTCTCGTACCGGCGGTAGTGTCCGGCACAGTAGACTGTGTGATTGCGGGACAGTCTATTACTTCGGAACGTCTTGAGGTTGTGGACTTTACAGAGCCGTATTATTATGCATCAATTATCACGCTCACGAAGGCGGACAGCGATTACGCTGATGCTGCAGGTGTAGCGGACTTAAAAGGCGCTGTGTGTACCTCGCAGCTCAATACGATCTGGTACGATGTCTGCCTGCCGCAGATTGAAGACGCGGAGATCCTTCCGGCACAGGATTCTGCCCCGGCGATGCTTGTGGCGCTCGATGCAGACAAATGTGATATTGTCGTAACAGATATGCCGACCGGAATGGCGGCGTGCGTAGCTTATCCGGATTTCAAACTGCTTGACTTTACCGGTACGGATGATGAATTTGAAGTTTCCGATGAAGAGATCAATATTGGCATTTCGGTTCAGAAGGGCAATACAGAGCTGCTTGACGCGCTCAACAGCGTGCTTTCGGAGATGACGGTGGAAGACTATGAGGAAATGATGAATGAGGCGATTTCTGTTCAGCCGCTGTCTGCTGCTGAATAAAAACTGTGAGGAGCTGCCTGCCGCAGAATGCAGCAGCTCTTTTTTTGCGAAAGGAGAATTGAGATGCCAAAGGATTTTTTGGGAAGGATCGTGTATATCCTGCAGAATAACGGCGCGTCGTATCTGACCGGGGCGAGAAATACAATGGTGATCGCCGTTGTCAGCACATTGATCGGATGTATCATCGGATTCGCAGTCGGTATCATCCAGACGATTCCGGTCAGAAAAAATGACAATATCATCAAGCGGATCGTGCTCCGGATCGTTCGTTTCATCCTGAGCGCTTATGTGGAAATTTTCCGCGGGACGCCGATGATGGCCCAGGCGATGTTCATCTACTTCGGTTCTGCCGCTGTGTTCGGGATTAATATGTCCATGTGGTTTGCCGCGTTTTTTATCGTATCGATTAATACCGGCGCGTATATGGCGGAGACGGTCAGAGGCGGTATTCTGTCTATTGACCCGGGGCAGACGGAGGGAGCGAAAGCGATCGGTATGACGCATGTGCAGACGATGCTCTACGTGATCCTGCCGCAGGCGCTCCGCAACGTAATGCCGCAGATCGGCAATAACCTGATCATCAATATCAAGGATACGTGCGTGCTTTCTACGATCGGTATTGTCGAACTGTTTTATGCGACGCGGAGTATTGCAGGCGCGCTTTACACGTATTTTGAGTCATTTTCCATCGCTATGGTGATTTACTTTGTTCTGACGTTTGCATGTTCAAGGCTGCTCCGTTACTGGGAAGATAAAATGGACGGAAGCGACAGCTACGATCTGGCGACGACGGATACGCTTGCGCATACGAGCGGCCTTTACAATTATCCGGATAAGAAGGAGGAAGAAGAATGAACGGAGAACAGGTAATCAGAATTAATCATCTGAGCAAAACGTTTGGCAAGAATGTCGTCCTGCGGGATATCGATTTTTCCGTTTCGACCGGAGATGTGACGTGTATCATCGGTGCTTCCGGTTCCGGGAAGTCTACGCTTCTGCGCTGCCTGAATCTGCTGGAGACGCCGACAACTGGTGAAATCCTTTATCACGGCGAGAACATTGCAGACGTGAATACGAATGCGGCCGCATACCGTGCCAAGGTAGGTATGGTATTTCAGACATTCAATCTCTTTAACAACATGACGGTGCTGGAGAACTGCATGGTCGGACAGACAAAAGTACTGAAAAAGAAGAAAGAAGAAGCAAAGGAGAGCGCGCTTGCATTTCTGAAAAAAGTAGGGATGGCCCCGTATATCAATGCGAAGCCGCGCCAGCTTTCCGGCGGGCAGAAACAGAGGGTGGCTATTGCACGCGCGCTTGCGATGGAGCCGGAACTTCTGTTGTTCGATGAACCGACATCAGCGCTCGACCCGCAGATGGTTGGCGAGGTGCTTGACGTCATGAAAGAACTCGCACAGGATGGACTGACTATGATTATCGTTACGCACGAGATGGCTTTTGCGCGCGACGTATCGACCCATGTCGTCTATATGGCAGACGGGATCATCGAAGAAGAAGGGGATCCGCAGCAGATTTTCAGCAATCCGCAGAATCCGAAGACGAAGGAATTCCTGAGCCGTTTTATGAAGGGGTAAAGAGCGGGGTCGTTTTCCGGCTTTCTGAAGGCATGGGCCCAAAGAAGGCCGGAAAGATATTAGCCTGCTTTTTTTGCGCCGTTGGCTTTTCTGCTTTCTACCGTGCTGGACAGCGCAAAAATAATTTCTTCTTCTACGCTTGGCGGGAATCCGTCGACGCTCTGCTCCATTCGTCTGGTAACGCCGTCGATACAGCCGAGCGATACGATCCTTCCGAGATAATGCGAAATCTTCTGATATGGCAGGAGAAGGCGTTTGTGTGAGAACAGTTCAAGAGACGCCACCAATGCATACGCTCCCCAGTTTGACGTTGTGGCTACAATCAGTTCATCTACCGTGACGGTGCAGGGATCCATCACCAGATCAGAAGCGATCTGTTTCTTCAGATTCCCCATCCCAATTTCATTTCCGCCGTCTCCGATCCCGATCGTGAAAATACGCTCTTTTTCCGCTAACTCAAACATTGTGTCAATTCGGGCGGTTTGATCTGCAATGCTGCCGCCGTTCATATTCGTATAATCATTATTGCGGTTATGGCCGCAGCGCTCGACCGATATAAGGGCGACAGGAGCATACATATGCAGAAGTTCCTCATAGACAGAAGCGTCGTCTCCTACATTTACATATACGACATCGATTTGTTCCGGCTCAAAAAGACCGCGGCAGATATCGTCGGTCACAATGACCGGTGAAAAACCGAGCTTTTTCAGCGCACAGACCAGACACATTGTGCCGGGTGGCCCGTCTGTTTCGGCAGCTCCCTGAACGTAGAAACCTGTTGTCAGCAGAACCGTTCCCCGTTTGAGAGACAGAAGCTTTTTAGCTGTGCGGCGACAGTAATCCTTTCGCAGATGTTTCTGAAGAATTGTCATGCCGCGATTGGAATAGCGCAGCACGATGTCTTCTATAGCAGGATCAGGTTTATATTCATGCTTCATATTTTCACCTCGCACTTCCCAATACAGATGATCAGGAACATTTTAAAATATGCCCTCCGTTTTCTGAAACTACCTGCTCCAGCGGAGCAATACGTATACCTTCTGCAATCAGGCCGTCACGGATGCTGCGCACAAGCTTTAGTGCGCCGGGACTGTCCCCGTGAACGCAGATAGAATCGCCCTCCATCTCAATTTCCTTTCCAGTGACAGCGGCCACAGTTCCGTGCCTGATCATTTGCACGACACGCCGGACGGCGGCTTCTTCATCTGTGATAAGCGCTCCCGGTTTTTTCCTTGAAACGAGAGAACCGTCTTCCTCGTACGCGCGGTCAGCAAATATTTCCCTGGCAGAGGCCAGACCGTAGCGTTTCGCCGCCTGTATCAGCTTACTGCCGGCAGGAGCCAGAAGAATCAACTCCCGGTTGACGGCCGCAATGCCGCAGCAGATGGCATCTGCAATCCTTTCGTCTTTTGCTGCCATATTGTAGAGAGCCCCGTGTGGTTTTACATGCTGCAGTGGCGTCCGGCTTTCCGTACAGAATGCGTTCAGCGCGCCGATTTGATATTCGATGATCGCAGTAATCTCGTTTGGCGGGAGGGCAATGTTCCTGCGCCCAAAGCCGACCAGGTCCTGAAAACCGGGATGGGCGCCGACGCGGACGTGGTTCGCCTTTGCTACAGCCACAGTTTCCTGCATTATCAGCGGATCGGAGGCATGAAATCCGCACGCTACATTGGCGGAGGTAATATAAGGGATGATCTTTTCATCCATACCGCATTTATAGTTTCCGAAGCTTTCGCCGAGATCGCAGTTCAAATCGACCGTTTTTGCCATAACAGATCCCCTTCCTTCCATATAAGCAGCATAGATGCTGCAGTGTGCGGTTTAGTATTTTAAAAGCGTATTTTTTATATCTGTAATAAACATATGTCCTGGCGCGTGCGTAATCGCAAAAGGGGGTCTGGATTCCATTACGACATTCTGTGGCGTTACTCCGCATGGCCAGAACACAGGAACCTCGCCATCGCGTACCGTAACCATATCTCCGTAATCCGGCTGTCCGAGATTATGGATGCCGATGCGCTCCGGAGAACCGATATGGACCGGAAAACCGTGTACACGGGGCATTTCTCCTGTAATCAGGATGCTTCGCGGTATTAGCTCCATCGGGATCGGCCTCATGCTGACAACCATATTCCCGTGGAAGATCCCGGCAGGAGTACACGGAATGTTTGTCCGGTACATTGGGACATTACAGCCCTCCTCAATATGCCGGACCGGAATATCCGCTTCCAGAAGCGCCGCTTCAAAAGAAAAACTGCATCCAATCAAGAAGCTTACGAAGTCGCCGCGCCAGTATTCGGAGATATCTGTCGTTTCCTGCTCCAGATTTCCATCGCGGTAGATCCGGTAGAGAGGTATATCCGTGGCAATGTCAGCACCTTTTGCGATGGTGTTAAGCAGCCGTTCTCCTGTATCACTTACCTCAAGCAGAGGACATGATTTTGGATTGCGCTGGGCGAAAAGCAGGAAATCATAAGCAAGCTCTTTTGGCAGGACAACTAAATTTGCCTGCGCATAGCCTGCGCACATTCCGGCAGTCGGCCCTGTGATTCTGCCGTCGCGTATCAGACGGCGGATTTCGGATGGAGTCATAGTAGCCGTATTCATTTTTGCCTCCTTCATAAAAATGAAATAAATTTACAGATCTTCAAGGCGGATCCGCTGAAAACAGACAGAAGCGCCCGGACGGCACTGGGCGAGCGCCGGAAGGTCGAAGCTGCAGACGGTGGCAATTTTGGCGTATCCGCCGGTTGTCTGCCGGTCAGCCGTCATGATGATCGGCTGGCCGGATGAGGTGATCTGGATTGATCCAAATACGATACCGTCTGAAATGATATCCGTACCGTGAAGGCTTTTCACTGCGGGGCCGTTCAGGCGGCAGCCCATGCGGTCGCTTTCCGCCGACACAGTATACGATGAAGAGTAGAAAGTATGCTTTTCTTCCTCTGAAAAGTAATCTGCCTGCGGTCCCTCGATTACGCGAAGTGAAACGTGCGATGGATAGACGGGATGTTCGGGCAGGTCATAGAATGAGGATGGGATGAGGCTGTAATCGGGCTCTGCAGTTTTCAGAATATCGCCAGCTTGAAGACGGCGTCCGCAGAATCCGCCGATGCCACATTTTATATTGGTAGAGCGGCTTCCCATCACTTTTGGGACGAGAATTCCGCCCTGCACGCCGAGGTAGGTCCGGCAGCCGCTTGCTGCAGTACTTAAGCAGAGCGTTTCACCTGCTTTGACGCGGATCGGGCGGTTCATGGAAACAGGGACTTTGCCGAGTGTCGGATTCATATCGGCTCCGGTCAGAGCAATGACGGTATCCTGATCAAATGAATAAATGCCGCCGAACAGCGTATATTCAAGTACGGCTTCTGTTCCGGTGTTGCCAAGCAAACGGTTGGCAGTGCGGTATGCCGCCAGATCCATGACGCCGGAGCAGGACATGCCGAATTGCTGATAACCGAAGCGCCCTTCATCTTGAACCGTTGTGATGGCGCCGGGGTTTAGCACCTTAATTGCCATAATTTTTCCTTTCTGCCGGAGAATTATAATGAAAGAATTTCCGGCTGATATTTTCCTTTCAGGATCATTTGACGGATATCGTAATATTCTGAAGAGGTAATCGGGCAGAAACGGATGTATTCCCCTGCATGGCACATGACCGGTTCGTCGCGCCCGGCATCGTAAAAGTCGAGCGGTGTTGCGCCGATCAGCCGCCATCCTCCCGGTGAATCAAGTGGATAAACGCCTGTCTGGCTGCCGCCGATTCCGACAGATCCCTTTGGTATCTTTAACCTTGGAGCCGGAAGCCGGCCGGCTTCCAGCCGTTTGTCAAGCTCGCCCAGATAGACGAAACCGGGCAGAAAGCCAAGCATATAGATTTTGTAATCCTTCCCGCTGTGAAGGGCGACAATCTCGTCTCGTGTCAGGCCTTTTTCCTGTGCGAGTGCCGGCAGGTCCGGGCCAAAATGAGAGCCGTAGCAGCAGGGGATCTTACGGATGATCTTTCTTTCCTGAGCTTTTCCGCCGTCAGAAGATTCGAGCTTCTTCAGGATCCGGCACAGCCTCTCCCATGAAAGGAGAGAGGGATCATAGTGTATCAGAAGAGAACGGAAAGTCGGCACAAGCTCGAGTATCCCCGGCTGCTTCTGTTCAAGAAGTGCCGCCGCTAGACAGTGTACACGGCGGTTAACCTCCGGATCTATCGTGTCCCCAAATTCTGCGACCAGAGCGCGATCTCCGGCGGGCAGCAGTTTCATATCTGGCAATGCGCATCCCTCCCGGATATTTAAGCTGTTTTTTCCTGTTTCTGGCTGATGGCAGTAGCACGATGGAACTCATCGATCAGAAAGCTGCGGAGCTTTTCGCGGCGTTCAGGATCTTTTCCGCCTGCGGCTTTGCCGTCGATTTCATTCGCATACAGGCACAGATTGCTGGAGCTTGTGACGATAATTTCATCTGCGTCGTACAGCTCATCAAGTGTAAAAGCAGTTTCACTGACCGGGATTTCAAGCTTTTTACAGGCGCGAATCAGATGCGCTCTCGCAATTCCCGGAAGGATCAGCTCGTCCGTGGGGGCAGTGCACAGAACGCCGCGTTTCAGAATATGGACATTGCTGTGCGCGCACTCTGTTACGCGTCCGCCGGGGCGGTAAAAAACGGATTCCTGACACCCAGCCTGTTTTGCCCGCTCAGAAGCCATGACGGAAGGGAGTAAATTCAGCGTTTTGATATTACAGTGCATGAAACGTGTATCCTCTGTGGTAATCAGACGGATCGGTGTCAGGCCGTCAGGGATTTCCGCCGGGGTCAGCGTAATCCACAGGTTGCCGGCTCCTTCTGGAAATACGTGATTCCTGGGGGCAGTTCCCCGTGTAAGCTGGTAGTATACGAACAGATTGCCCGTATCCATCTTCAGCACAAGAGATTGAAGCAGTTTTTTAAGCTGCTCTTTTGTGACGGGCACCTTCATTCCGAGAAGCCCGGCGCTGTTGAAAAAGCGGTCGATGTGTTCGCCGAGGGCAAAAATATTGTAGTTCCGGCAAGGCCCGGCATCGTAAATACCGTCGCCGAACCAGTGGACTCTGTCGTTCATTGGAATGCTCATTTTATCGATTTCATCAAAAATGCCGTTGTAATAGCCTAATGTTTTCATAAGCGCCTCCCTCTTGCTTCATCTTGATCTTTATAAATGTGAAAAGTAAAAAGAGAGACGGCAGGGGAGGTAGCTCCCTTGCCGTCTCTATGCACTTGATTCTAGAACGGAATTTGGAAAATGTCAATCGAAGAATTAAATTTTTTAAAAAACACCATTGACAGCCGGGAAGGTCAGGAGTATAGTATGGAACATAATAGATGGACAAAGGCGTTTGATATCGATGGATATCGAACGCCTTTCTTTATATCTATCTACTATCATATATCATACTATTAATCTTTTACTTTAACCAAGAGGAGGGAATGTTATGAAAAAAATGGTGAGTACGGCTATGGCACTGGCAATGGCGGCATCTATGGCAGGAGGGACGCTTGTATTTGCGGAGGAAGAGGATCAAGTAATCCGTGTCGGCGCGGTCTGTGCGATGACAGGAGGCTCTGCAGTTTACGGCGAAGGAGCTCAGAACGCAATCGATATGGCAGTAGAAGAGATTAATGCCTCTGATTCTGCGTATAAGATTGAGATTGTGAACGGAGGAGCAGTAGCAGATGATGCAAAGGACGCAAAACAGGCGGTTAATGCGTATAACTCCCTGAAAGCAGAAGCTCCGGAAGCGATTGTCGGTTCCTTCTTTTCGGCAGTAACAATTCCGATGGCGGAGCTGGCTGCAGAAGATGATATGCTGCTGCTGGCAACGGGCGCGACTAATGAGCAGGTTACGCAAATTGGGCCGACGATCTTCCGGAATTGTTTCATTGATCCGTATCAGGGGAAAATGGCCGCGCAGTTTGCAAGCGAGCAGGGCTTTACATCGGCTGCGGTCATCTATGCAAAGGATGACGACTATTCGAACGGCTTGAAGGATGCGTTTGTGGAAAGCGCAGAAGAACTCGGAATCGAGATCGCATACGTTGGCGAATGTACGACGACAGATACCGACTTTACAGCTCAGGCGACGCAGGCAGTCGGCTCCGGCGCAGATTTTGTATATTATCCGTGCTTCCTTGATACAGTTCCGCTTCTTGTTCAGCAGGTAAGGGATGCCGGATTCGAAGGCGCTATTATGGGCGGCGACGGATGGGATGGAGCAGACCTGAGCGGGCTTGAGGACTATTTCGTCAACTGCTATTTTACAAATCACTATTCTTCTGAGGATACGGCTCCTGCTGTTCAGGAATTCGTATCAAAGTATACAGAAAAATACGGGGATGACAGCCTAAATGCATGCGCGGCTCTTTATTATGACGCAATGTATATGCTGGTACAGGCGGCCGAAAATGGCGGCGGATCTGATACAGCGTCTCTTGTATCCGGTATGACAGAAATGTCGTTCAGCGGAGTCGCAGGCGATATTTATCTTGATGAAAACGGCGATGCGATCAAGCCGGTAGTAGTGAATACTTATGAAGACGGGCAGATTAAATGGCTTGAGACGATTCAGCCGGAAGGATAAGCAAAAGAATGCCGATAGAAACTGCAGGCCAAGACTGCAGGCAAAGACTGGAGGGTGAGGCGTGTCTATATTAGTTCAAAGTTTGATAAACGGACTGAATCAGGGGGCGATCTATGCGCTGATTGCTCTCGGATATACGATGGTATATGGCATTCTGCGCATGATCAATTTTGCACACGGCGATTTCATCATGGTGGGGGCCTATACGATGTTCTATACGGCCCCGCTGATGGTAAGCTATGGGATGCCTGCGTGGATGGCGGTCATTCTGGCAGTTCTGGTATGTACGGCAGTCGGTATTCTGGTTGAGCGGGTCGCATATAAGCCGGTCAGAGGTTCAGGCTCCATATCAGCGCTGATCACAGCGCTGGCAATGAGCCTGTTTCTGGAGAACCTTGCCATGGTGCTTTTTGGCGGAAATCCGAAAACGATAATGAAGATTTTTGATCTTCCGATGATTGAACTGTTCGGCGCCAAGATCCAGATGAAATATCTGCTGACGCTGGGGATCGGACTTGCGATCATGATCATTTTGACAATGTTTGTAAGATTCACAAAGCTTGGCAAAGCAATGAGGGCCGTACCGCAAGACCGGGAGGCCGCTACCATTGTGGGAATCAATGTAGACCGGATTATCACAGTGACATTTGCCATCGGCTCGGCGCTGGCAGCCGTGGCTGCCCTGATGTACTGCTCCACGTACCCGAGATGCACGACAGATATGGGGTCCATGATGGGAATTAAAGCGTTTATTGCCGCGGTTCTTGGCGGGATCGGGATTATTCCGGGTGCAATGCTTGGCGGCCTGATCGTCGGCCTGATCGAAATCCTCGTCAAAGTGTATCTGGCTCCCGGATGGTATGAGGCGATTACATACGGAATCTTGATCGTTGTGCTTCTGATCAAGCCATCGGGAATTCTCGGGAAAAACACAGGTGAGAAAGTTTGAGAGGAGGAGAGAAGGATGCCGAAAAATGTAAAAATCGCTTACGTCATTAATTTTGCCGGCCTACTCCTGTTGTTTGCCGCCCTGTATATTCTTTTTGAGACAGGGGTATTTGGAACAAGAACGGATTATTTTAAGGGAATTGCGACTACTGCATGCTATACGATCATCATGGTAACGTCTCTGAACCTGCTGGTCGGTGTGATGGGTGAGTTTTCGCTCGGCCATGCCGGATTTATGTCGGTAGGCGCATACGCATCCGCAGTGCTGACGAACATGTTATCGGAAAAAGCGGTTCCGGGATTCGCGCTGTTTCTGGCGGCGCTGCTTGCCGGCGGGATCGCAGCCGCTGTTACCGGCATACTCGTAGGCATTCCGACCCTGAAGCTGAGAGGCGATTATCTGGCAATCGTTACAGTTGCCTTTGCGGAGATCATCCGTGTCGCATTTACAAATTTTGAGATCACCGGAGGCGGGCGCACCATGTCCGGCATTATGAAGCTGTCCAATTTTTACTGGGTATTCTGGGTGATGGTAATCTGCGTTACAGTTATGTATATGTACGTGCGCTCCCGCTTTGGGCGTACGGTCAAGGCTATACGGGAGGATTACATAGCGGCGGCTGCGGCGGGAGTGAACGTTACATTTTATAAAATAATGACCTTTACGATTTCTGCATTTTTTGCAGGGATCGCAGGAGCGATCTATGCGCATTATTTGACGGCCATGATTCCGACATCATTTAATTTTATGTACTCCGCAGAATTTCTGACCGAGGTAATCATTGGAGGAACAGGCTCAATGACCGGCTCCGTGATAGGCGCGGCATTCCTTTCTGCGCTTCCGGAAGTGATGCGTGCATTCGCAAAATACAGGATGCTGGGCTATTCTGTTGTACTTGTGCTTATTATGATATTCCGTCCGGGCGGGGTTTTCGGAACGTGGGAGTTTTCTTTGACAAGAGCGCTGCGGCGCGTCAGAAGAGGACTGAGAAAGGGGGCGTGACAGTATGGCGAAGCAAGCGGTTCCGGTTCTGAAAGTGCTTCATCTGGGCATCCAGTTCGGAGGGCTTAAGGCGGTAGAAGATTTTAATATGGAAATCGGAGAGTCTGAGCTGGTAGGCCTGATCGGCCCAAACGGCGCCGGAAAAACGACGGTATTCAATCTTCTGACTGGCGTATACCAGCCTACGGAAGGCGCTTTTTATCTCTGCGGGGAAAAAATGAACGGCAAAAAGACCCATCAGGTCGTAGCGGCAGGGATTGCCCGTACATTTCAGAATATCCGGCTTTTTAAAAAGATGAGCGTTTTGGAAAATGTCAAAGTCGCAATGAATAAAAATATGAAATACTCTATGCTGTCGGCGATTTTCCGTATGGAGCACTACTGGTCGGAGGAAGCGGAGACGGATGAGCACGCGCTGGATCTTCTGAAGATTGTCCATCTAGAGGATAAAGCCGCTTATATCGCGGAGAATCTTCCTTATGGGGAGCAGCGCAGGCTTGAGATTGCGCGCGCGCTTGCCACCGGTATGAAGCTTCTTCTTCTGGACGAGCCGGCAGCCGGAATGAATCCGACGGAGACGGCTGAGCTTCTCGATATTATCAATAATATCCGCGATCAGTTCGGTATTTCTGTTCTTCTGATCGAGCACGATATGTCGCTTGTCATGAAAATCTGCGAACGGATCCAGGTAATTGATTACGGTGTAACGATCGCAAGCGGTACGCCGGAAGAGATTGCTAATAATCCAAAGGTAATCGAGGCGTATCTCGGCAAGGATGACGAGTAGGAGGGCGGTATGTTAGAGGTTAAGGATTTATATGTAAATTATGGCGCAGTGGAGGCAATCAGGGGCATCAGCTTTACTGTACAACCGGGGGAGATCGTGACTTTGATCGGTGCGAACGGCGCCGGAAAGACGACGACGCTCCATACGATTTCCGGGCTGGTAAAAGCCAGAAGCGGCTCAATCACGTATAATGGCCATGACCTGCAAAAGACAGAAGCGTCCAGAATGATCAGCCTTGGAATTGCGCATGTTCCGGAAGGGCGTCATATCTTCCCTGAAATGACAGTGGAGGAGAATCTTCAGATGGGCGCGTACTCCAACCGGGATAAGGAAAAGGCGGCTACGGCGATGGCCGACGTTTATACGAAATTCCCGCGCCTAAAAGAACGGCGCAGGCAGCTTGCGGGAACGCTTTCCGGCGGAGAACAGCAGATGCTTGCCGTAGGAAGGGCGCTGATGGGAAAACCGAGCATTATTCTGATGGACGAGCCCTCTATGGGGCTTTCCCCACTGCTTGTAAAGGAAGTTTTTTCTATCATCAGAGAGATCCATGCAGCGGGGATCACCGTACTTCTGAATGAACAGAATGCAAGGATGGCCCTTTCCATTGCTGACAGGGCGTATGTGCTGGAGACCGGTAAAATTACCATTAGTGGAAAGGCCGGGGAACTTCTGCAGGATGAGCGCGTAAAGAAAGCGTATCTTGGACAGTAGGGAGGGGTGTTTGATGAAAAACGAACATTTTGCCGTGTGCATTACGAGGACATGCGGCTCCGGCGGAACAGTGATCGGCAAGATGCTGGCAGAGCAGCTGAAGGTTGATCTGTACGACCGTAAGCTTCTGCGTCTGGCCTCAGATGATTCGGGGATCAACGAGCAGATTTTTGCAAAAGCAGATCAGGATATGAAAAAGACGCTTCTTTATAAGGTGACAAAGTCGGTTTATAATGGAGAAAATATCCCGAATGAAAGCGGAAACCTGCTGTCTGACAGACGGCTGTTTGATTTTCAGGCGAAGGTGCTGAAGGGATTGCTGAAAAAAGAGGATTTCATCGTCCTTGGCCGGGCAGCCGATTTCGTGCTGAAGGATAACCCGGGGATGATCAGCGTATTTCTCTGCGCATCCCCGGAAGCGTGTTTTAAGCGCGAGAAGGAGGTGCTGCAGACGAACGCGCTCGGTGTGAACCGGCATATCAGGAGCATCAACCGCTACCGGAGCGATTATTATAAATACCATACGGGGAAAAAATGGAAGAATCCCGAGAATTATGATTTATGCCTGCGCACGGATATCCTCGGATATCAGGGCTGTGTCGACCTCATTATCCGATATATTGAGATGCGTATGCAGAAGAAAATCATCGGTTGCACGGACGGATAATCAGGGGCATAAAATTTTGCAATTATGCAGGATAAGCTTGACATGATTTTCCGGCGCATGGTAAAATCTGACTATAGAAAAGCGCTGTTGTGACAACCAAATATTCCGGACGAAGGATCATGGAGAGACTGCTTTGCGCAGCGCCGAAGGGGAATTGCAAAAACTCTCAGGCAAAAGGACATGGTCTGGACGGGACTCTGGAAAGACAAAGACGCACCCATGAAGTAATCTCTGCGCTGCGGCGTGTGCCGTACTGCAGGGCAGAATCTTTCAGGTAAAAAGACAGAGACGCAATAAACAGTACGAAATACGTTCGTATCGTTCTGTTTGTTACGTCTCTTTTTCTGTCTTCAGAAAAGGAAAGAACGGTACGAGACCAAAAGGGAGGGAAAGCTATGGAATTGAAAACACCACTGTATGAAACACACGTGAAATGCAAAGGAAAAATCGTACCCTTTGCAGGCTACCTGCTTCCGGTCCAGTATGGGACGGGCGTGATCGCAGAACATATGGCAGTGCGCACTGCCTGCGGTCTGTTTGATGTTTCTCATATGGGAGAGATTACGTGTGCGGGCAGAGATGCACTGAAAAATCTGAATGAGATGCTGACAAACGATTATACGGATCTGAGAGACGGCCAGGCAAGGTACAGCCCTATGTGCAATGAAGAAGGCGGGGTAATCGACGACCTGATCGTCTACAAGGTAAGGGATGACCACTATTTTATCGTTGTCAACGCGGCCAATAAGGATAAGGATTTTGCATGGATGAAAGCGCACGCATTCGGAGACGCAGTCTTTACTGATATCTCGGCGAGTGTTGCGCAGCTCGCGCTGCAGGGACCGAAAGCAGTTTCGATCTTAAAAAAGCTGGTCCCGGAGGAGGCGATTCCGCAAAAATATTACAGCTGCAACTTCCACGGCAGGGCAGGAGGAATGGACTGCGCCATATCAAGAACGGGGTATACCGGGGAAGACGGTTTTGAGTTCTATCTGGCGGCAGAAGAGGCTCCGAAGTTCTGGGAGCTTCTGATGGAGACAGGCCGTGAGGAAGGGCTGATTCCGTGCGGACTCGGTGCGAGAGATACGCTCCGGCTGGAGGCTGCGATGCCGCTTTATGGCCATGAGATGGACGATACCGTTACGCCGTTTGAGGCGGGACTTGGTATGTTTGTGAAGATGGAGAAAGAGAGCTTTATCGGGAAAGCAGCGCTTCTGGAAAAGGGACGGCCCGGGAGAAAACGCGTCGGTTTGAAGGTGACAGGGCGCGGGATCGTAAGGGAGCATGCAGACGTCTACATTGGAGAGCGAAGGATCGGAGTCACGACGTCCGGCACACACTGCCCGTATCTGAAAGCGCCTGCCGCAATGGCGCTTCTGGATGCCTCCTGTTCCTCAGTCGGAACGCAGGTGGAAGTCGATGTAAGAGGCAGAAGGGTGGCGGCTGAGATCGTGAAGCCTCCATTCTATAAAAGGACCGTGAAATAGCAGAAAATAAAATTTAAAAATAAATTTCAGGAGGAAAATCATATGAACCATCCAAAAGAACTGAAGTACAGCAAATCACACGAATGGGTAAAATTTCTCGATGACGGGACCGCGCTGGTCGGCCTGACGGATTATGCGCAGGATGCGCTCGGGGACCTCGTATTCGTCAATCTGCCTGAAACGGGCGACGAGGTGACGGCCGGGGAGGCTTTTGCCGATGTAGAATCCGTAAAAGCTGTTTCAGACGTGTTCTCCCCGCTGACGGGAACAGTAGCGGAAGTAAACGAGGAGCTTCTCGACGTTCCGGAAATGCTGAATAATGATCCGTACGGCGCATGGCTGATCAAGGTGGAAAATATCACAGGGCAGGATGAGCTGCTTGATGCAGATGCGTATATTCAGTTTTACGAGAGCGAGGAAGCGTGAAAGGAGACGGTCTATGGGCTCATATTTACCGAATACAAAACAGGAACAGCAGGAAATGCTGTCGGAGATCGGCCGTGACAGCTTTGACGCGCTTTTCGCAGGGATACCGGAGGAAGTGAAGGTAAAGGAACTTCATCTTCCGTCAGGCTTAAGCGAGATGGAAACGATCCGGACGATGGAGGAGCTGGCAGAGAAAAATACGATATTCCGCCATATCTTCCGGGGCGCCGGAGCGTATCACCATTACATACCGGCGATCGTTTCCAGTGTGTCGTCAAAAGAAGAATTCCTGACTGCTTATACGCCGTACCAGGCAGAGATCAGTCAGGGAATCCTGCAGTCCATTTTTGAATATCAGACGATGATCTGCGAACTCACCGGCATGGACGCGTCGAACGCCTCCGTCTATGACGGAGCGACGGCAGCGGCAGAAGCAGTGGCGATGTGCCGTGAGCGAAAGAGGCAGACGGCATACGTGTCGGCTACTGTAAATCCGCAGGTACTCTCGGTCATCCGCACATACTGTTACGGAAGCGGAACTGAGGTGAAGCTGGTGCCGGAAAAGGAAGGCGTGACCGACCAGGAAGCGCTCGCGGCGGCGCTGGATGACACAAGTGCCTGCTTTTATCTGCAGCAGCCGAATTATTACGGAATTTTTGAAGATGCAGAAGCGCTTGGCGCGGCCGCTCATAAAGCAGGAGCAAAATTCATCATGGGATGCAATCCGATCGCCCTTGCGCTGATGAAGACGCCGGCAGAATGCGGCGCAGATATCGCGGTGGGCGAAGGGCAGCCGCTTGGGCTCGGCCTTTCCTTTGGCGGGCCATACCTGGGCTTTATGGCGGCGGACGCCAGGATGACGCGGAAACTTCCGGGCCGGATCGTGGGAGAGACAAAAGACCGGGACGGAAGGAGGGCGTTCGTCCTGACGCTTCAGGCGCGGGAGCAGCATATCCGCCGTGAAAAAGCGAGCAGCAATATCTGCTCCAATCAGGCGCTGTGCGCGCTGAAGGCGGGAGTTTATATGGCCGCTATGGGCGAAGCTGGAATGAAGCAGGCTGCATCCTTGTGCCTGTCAAAAGCACATTACCTGCAGGAGAGTCTCGCAAAAGCAGGACTTTCCCTGAAATATGAGAAGCCGTTTTTCCATGAATTTGTCACGGTATCCGATACAGATCCGGAAAAGATCCTTTCGGCGCTGGAACAGAACGGGATTCTGGGCGGGCTGTCCATCGCAGACAAAGAAATCCTCTGGTGCGCGACAGAGATGAACACGAAAGCGGAGATTGACGCGGCGGCGGCTGTGGTAAAGGAGGTGTGCGGAGCATGAAACTGATCTTTGAACGGGGAAAAGAAGGCAGGCAGTGCACACTGCTCCCGCAGTGCGACGTGCCGGCGGCAGAGATCGAGATCCCGAAAAGGGCAAAACCGCTTCGCCTGCCGCATCTGTCTGAAACTGAGATAAGCAGACATTATACGGAACTGGCGGGGCAGGTGCACGGAGTAAACAATGGATTTTATCCGCTCGGTTCCTGTACGATGAAATATAACCCGAAAGTCAACGAAGAAGCGGCAGCGCTCGCCGGCTTTGCCAGGATCCATCCGCTCCAGCCGGAGCATACGGTACAGGGCGCTTTGGAAGTGCTGGAGCGTACGGAGGAGATGCTCTGTGAGATCACCGGGATGGACAGCGTGACGATGCAGCCGGCAGCAGGAGCGCATGGAGAATTTACGGGGCTTCTGCTGATCAAGGCTTACCATGACAGCCGGGGAGATCACAAGAGGACGAAAATCATCGTGCCCGACTCTGCGCACGGCACCAATCCGGCGAGTGCGTCGATGGTGGGATATGAGGTGGTCAGCATCCCCTCCGGCAGCGACGGATGTGTGGACCTGGAGAAGCTGCGCGCGGCTGTGGGGGATGATACGGCAGGTCTGATGCTGACGAACCCGAATACGGTCGGATTGTTTGATAAGAATATCATTGAGATCACTTCCGTGATCCATGAGGCAGGCGGCCTGAACTACTACGACGGGGCGAACCTGAACGCAGTAATGGGGATCGTGCGCCCCGGAGATATGGGATTTGATGTGGTGCATCTGAACCTGCACAAGACCTTTTCCACGCCGCACGGCGGAGGCGGACCGGGAAGCGGGCCTGTCGGGTGCAAAGCGTTTCTGAAAGAATTCCTGCCGGGCCGGCAGGCAGTCTGTGAAGACGGGACGTTTTCTTTGAGAAAGCCGGAACATTCCATCGGCGATGTAAAATCATTTTACGGGAATTTCCTTGTAGTCGTCCGCGCGATGGCCTATATCCTGATGCTCGGAAAGGAGGGCATCCCGGAGGCTGCGCAGAATGCGGTGCTGAATGCCAATTATATGATGGAAAAACTGAAGGCTCTCTATCCGCCTGCTTATGATGAGACGTGTATGCATGAGTTTGTCATTACACTGGAGCAGATGAAACGGGAAAATGGCGTGACCGCTATGGATATCGCGAAATCCCTGCTGGATTACGGGATCCATCCGCCTACCATGTATTTCCCGCTGATCGTCCATGAAGCACTGATGATCGAACCGACGGAGACAGAGAGCAGAGAGACGCTGGACGAAGCGATCCGCGCGTTCGGCGAAATCTATGCGAAGGCACAGGAAGATCCGGAGGCCATGCACGAAGCTCCCGTAAGCACATACATCCGCAGGCCGGATGAGGTGCAGGCGGCGCGTAAGCCGGTGCTTCGCTGGAGTTTTCCGGAAGACGGAGAACAAAAATGATCAAGAAACTTGGCACTTATTTGACGGACTGTACGGATCCCTACAGAAATCTGGCGGTGGAAGAGTATCTGACTCTTCATGTACAGCCGGGGGAGTGCATCCTGTATCTGTGGCAGAATCAAAAGACAGTCGTCATAGGGAAAAATCAGAATTGCTGGAAAGAGTGTAAGGTCAATGATCTGGAACGGGACGGCGGACATCTGGTCCGCCGCCTTTCCGGAGGCGGCGCGGTCTACCACGATATGGGAAACCTGAACTTCACGTTTTGCGTGAGAAAGGAAGATTACGACGTGGACCGGCAGCTGTCCGTGATCGTGGAAGCGGTCCGTTCGTTCGGTCTGGATGCAGAAAAGACGGGGCGGAACGATATCACTGCCGGAGGAAGAAAGTTTTCCGGCAATGCTTTTTACCGGTCGGGCGTCTTCTGTTACCATCACGGGACTTTGCTGGTCAGTGCCGACATGCAGCAGATGGGGAAATACCTGAATGTATCAAAACAGAAGCTTCAGTCAAACGGGGTGGATTCCGTCAGATCGAGAGTTGTCAATCTGAGAGAGCTGGAGAAAACTGTCACGATAGAAGCTTTGGAAGACAGGCTCCAAAAAGCGTTTGCGCAGGTATACGGCTGCAAAGCAGAACCGCTGCGTGAGGAAGAGCTGGACTGGAACGAGATCCGGAAGAGTGAGCAAAGATTTTCCTCGTGGGACTGGAAATACGGAAGAAAAATTCCGTTCCAGTACAGTGCGCAGGAACGTTTCTCATGGGGAGAGGCGGAACTGCAGTTTTATGTGGACGGCGGCATCGTAAGAGAAGTCAATGTATTTTCGGATGGAATGGAGCAGGAGTTTCTCTCAGGTCTGGAAAAAGTCTGGACCGGATGCCGGTATGAAGAACAGGCTCTTCTGGACCGGCTTTTGGGGCTCCCAAAGACAGATCCGCTGCAGATCCGGATGGAGCAGGATATAGAAGAATTGATCAAAAAGGTTTTGTAGGGAGGGAGATGACAGTATGGCAGAACGATATGATCTGGTGATCATCGGCGCCGGACCGGCAGGGTATGTCGCGGCGGAGGAGAGCGCGTCGAAAGGAAAACGGACGGCACTGATCGAAAACCGGGAGCTTGGAGGGACATGCCTGAACCGCGGATGTATCCCCACAAAGACGCTGCTTCATTCGGCGGAATTGTTTGGACAGATAAAATCGTGCGGCCGTCTCGGGATCCATGTGGAGCAGGCAGAGATACGCATGGATGAAGTGCAGGCGCGGAAAGAGGAAGTGATCGGACAGCTCCGGTCGGGCATTGCTTCGCTGATGAAAAAAAATAAGGTCACGGTCTACGAAGGGACCGGGACGGTTCTGAACCGCCATACGGTCCTTTTGCATAGCGTGTCAGAAGACGGGGACAATAAGACTATTCTGGAGACAGAAAAGATCCTGCTTGCAACCGGCTCTGTACCGGCGGCCCTGCCGATACCGGGCGCAGATCTGCCGGACGTGACAGACAGTGACGCGCTCCTTGACCGCAAAGAGATTTATCCGAGTCTTACCATCGTAGGCGGAGGCGTCATCGGCATGGAATTTGCATCAATCTACAGCGCCCTGGGCTGTCAGGTGACAGTGATAGAATATCTGGACCGGATTCTTGCCAATATGGATAAGGAGATTTCTCAGAGCCTGAAAATGATCATGAAAAAACGCGGCGTGGAGATCTGCACCGGCGCACGGGTCGAGGAGATTGTACAGGCGGATGGCGGAAGGCTGATCTGCCGCTATATGGAAAAAGAAGAGAAAAAAGAGACGGTATCGGACGGCATTCTCATCGCTGCGGGAAGAAGAGCCAATATCAGCGGACTGTTTGCGGATGTTTCTGCCGAAGAAAAGCTGACCGACGAGGAGGCGGCAAATCGTCTGGGGATCAGGATTGAGCGCGGACGAATCGCTGTCGATGAAAACGGGCAGACCGACGTGCCTGGCATCTATGCGGCCGGAGACGTTACGGGAGGCGTTCAGCTCGCTCATGCGGCATCGGCACAGGCTGTCAATGCGGTGGCGCATATGTGGGGAGAGCAGCCGGTCTTTGATACCAGTCTGATCCCCGGCTGCGTCTATACCGATCCGGAAATCGCAACCGTCGGCCTGACACAGGAGGAGGCAAAAAAGCAGGGGCTTCGCGTTATTTCCAAAAAGTATCCGATGTCCGCCAATGCGAAAACGGTGCTTACGGGGCAGGAGAGGGGATTTATCCGTGTGACTGCTGACGCAGATACGCAGAAGATCCTGGGCGCTCAGATCATGTGCGCCAGAGCAACGGATATGATCAGCGAACTCGCAGATGCGATCAAAAACGGTCTGACGCTGCAGCAGATGGCGGGCGTTGTCCGTCCGCATCCGACGTTTGCCGAGGCGATCGGGGAGGCGGTGAAGATTTAAAATTTCGGAATTGTTTCTTGCTTTCTGCTATGGCCCGGGCTATTATAGTTAGAAATAGCTCAGAAAAAACGTCTGAGGAGAGTCAGGTGCAGAAAGGGGTCATATATGCCGGTTAATATGAAGAATATCATTGCCGATACGTTCGCAAAGATGGTAGAGAAAGAAAATGTAGACAAGATTACGGTCAAAGCGCTGATCAGCGAATGCCATATCTCAAGGCAGACTTTTTATTACCATTTCCAGGATATCATGGATGTACTGGAATGGTCGATCCGCCAGGCTACGCAGCATCTGGTCGAGAAAAGTCTGGAAGCGGGAGACGATATGCGGTCGGCGCTTAAAATCTTTATCGCTTTCTCAGTCGACAATTACCCCAGGATCCGGAAACTGATGGAGTCACAGAGGAGAAAACAGATCGAGCAGATCATGATAGAAGCGGCGGAGGCCTATCTGAGTGAACTGGCGCAGAAAAGGCGGCCGGATCTGGCGCTTAATTATGCTGACCGTGAAGTCCTGCTGCGCTTCAACGCCTCCGGGCTGGTCGGGATCCTTTTGATATATTGCAGAGAAAAGCAGCTTGACCAGGAAAAACTGGCAGGCCAGCTTGAACTGCTCCTTTCCGGGCAGCTGACGTTTTTTGAGCGCCGGGCCGGCATATCCTGACAGAACAGCGAAAGTGTCATATTTTTTTACACATTTCAACTTTTGTAAGGTCAGAAATGAAAAATTGAGAATCGCATTTCTGCGCGGCTGCTGGTATAACAGAAGGTGGATACCGGGAGTGTCCGGAAGGAGCTGATTTTAGGATGGGATTGAACCAGCAGATGTTTGCGATCAAACTTTATGAACTGGAACAGCAGTATGGGAGACTGCAGAGCCGCATTTTTATCTGCGGGCAGGAGGATCACGCAAAGATACGGGAGGAGCTTCGCAGAGCGAAAGACGAATATCTGGAAAAAAGCGTGCTCCTGAAAAAAAGTGTGGAGGCCAGCCGTTCCCCTGCTGTCGCGAAACTGGCGGAGGCGCAGCTTGACTACAGCAGCAGAACGGAGCGTCTGTTGAAAGAGCAAATGGCTTCTTATCTTCACTCTGATGCAAGCCATGCCGGAGAAGACCAGGCGGAAGCGGCCGCTCTGTTTGCGGAGTATGCGATCGATTTTGCAACTCAGGCGATGCAGTATGCGCTGATGGCGGCTTTGTCCGCTATGGATGCGCAGATGACTACAGAAGAAATGAAAGAAGAGGTGTAAACATGCAGGAAGTCAAGAAACCGAAAAAACCACTGATCTTTTATTACGTCGTTGTTCTTTTGATCTTAATGCTGATCAACTTTCTTGCGGTGCCGTGGATCGCACAGCGCAGGATCAAGAGCGTGGATTACGGCACGTTTATGGAGATGACGGAGCAAAAAGAGATCGGCCAGGTACAGGTGCAGGAACAGGAAAACCAGATCATTTTCACAGATAAAGACAATACTGCGGTATACAAGACCGGCATGATGCCGGATCCTGAGCTGACCGAGCGGCTGTATGAAGCCGGCGCGCAGTTTGAAGGAGAGATCATCCAGCAGACCGATCCGCTGCTTGCGTTTCTGTTGAGCTGGGTGGTGCCGATCGTGATCTTTGTGGCGCTGGGACAGTACATGTCAAAGAAAATGATGAAGAATGCAGGCGGCCCGAACGCCATGATGTTCGGTATGGGGAAAAGCAATGCGAAAGTTTATGTAAAATCCTCAGAAGGAATCCGGTTTGCTGATGTGGCGGGAGAGGACGAAGCCAAGGAAAATCTTTCCGAGATCGTCGAATACCTGCACAATCCCGGAAAATATAAAGAGATCGGCGCGTCGATGCCGAAAGGCATTCTGCTCGTAGGCCCTCCGGGAACAGGTAAAACGATGCTTGCAAAGGCAGTGGCAGGTGAAGCGAATGTCCCGTTTTTTTCCATGTCCGGTTCGGAATTCGTGGAAATGTTTGTAGGAATGGGAGCATCCAAGGTCCGCGACCTGTTTAAGCAGGCAAAGGAAAAAGCGCCGTGTATCGTATTTATTGATGAGATCGATGCGATCGGCCAGAAACGTGACGGCCGCATAGGCGGTAACGATGAGCGGGAACAGACGCTGAACCAGCTTTTGACGGAGATGGACGGATTCGAAGGAAATACGGGAGTCATCATTCTTGCAGCGACCAACCGTCCGGAATCTCTCGACCCGGCTCTTACCCGTCCGGGACGTTTTGACCGCCGTGTGCCGGTAGAGCTGCCGGATCTGAAGGGAAGAGAGGAAATCCTGAAAGTTCACGCCAGGAAGATCCGTCTGAATGATCAGGTGGACTTTGGCAAAGTGGCCCGAATGGCATCCGGAGCATCCGGTGCGGAGCTTGCCAACATCGTGAATGAGGCTGCATTGCGCGCGGTAAGGAGCGGACGCCGCTATGTGACGCAGGCAGATCTGGAGGAAAGTATTGAGGTGGTGATCGCAGGATATCAGAAGAAAAATGCCATCCTCACCGATCAGGAAAAAATCACCGTCGCTTACCATGAGATCGGCCATGCACTCGTGGCTGCCAAACAGACGAACTCTGCGCCGGTCCAGAAGATCACGATTGTTCCGCGTACTTCCGGTGCATTAGGATATACGATGCAGGTCGAGGAAGGCAACCATTATCTGGTCAGCCAAGAAGAGCTGGAAAACAAGATCGCGACGCTTGCCGGAGGAAGAGCGGCAGAGGAAGTTGTCTTCCAGTCTGCTTCTACCGGGGCATCGAACGACATTGAACAGGCTACGAAGCTTGCGCGGGCGATGATTACCCGTTACGGCATGAGCAAAGATTTTGATATGGTGGCATTAGAGACCGTGAACAACCAGTACCTCGGCAGCGATACTTCTCTCGCCTGCTCAGCGGAAACGCAGGCTGAGATCGACAGGCAGGTCGTAGAGCTTGTAAAACGCCAGCATGAAAAGGCCATTCAGATCCTGATGGAGAACCGGGAGAAACTGGATCAGCTTGCGAGATATCTTTACGACCGTGAGACGATCACAGGCGATGAGTTTATGGATATTCTGAATCAGTGAGGAAATCTGATATGAAAGTATATGCAATGAAATTTTCAAAAATCTATCCTCTGCTTGTCCAGAAGGCAGAGCGGAAGGGCCGCACGAAGCAGGAGGTCGACGAAATCATCTGCTGGCTCACCGGATACGACAGGGCGGGGATAGAACGCCAGCTTGACCGGGATGTGGATTATCAGACGTTTTCGAAGAAGCGCCTCAGATGAATCCGAACTGTTCCAAGATCAAAGGAGTCATCTGCGGTGTGCGGGTGGAAGAGATCGAAGAACCGCTGATGCAGAAAATACGGTATCTCGATAAACTGGTCGATGAACTGGCGAAGGGAAAAGCTATGGAGAAGATCTTAAGATAGAGCAATTGCTCCTTAAAGCAGGGCTGACTGAATTTTATGCGAAATATAACACAAAATTCAGTCGGCCCTGTTGACTTTATCTCTTGGATGTGGTATATTTCGCATATAAAGTTAAAAATATATCACATGCGTGGAGGAGGTAAAACGATGGAAGACAAAAAAGGCGTAAAAAAGTATCTGAAAAAGTGGTTTCCCCAAAATCCGCTTTCCTATTTCGGGTGGCTTGGATTTCTGGGGGTATTCGGGCTTTTGCTTTTTGTACCGAACATGGTTCCGTTCCTGCTCTGCTTCAGCTTTTTCTCCTACCGCAATACGATCGCGGATGAACTGTTCTGGAACAACGTCCGGAAAGCGGGAACGAGAGCCTTTTGCTGCAGCTTCGTGTTCGACGTCCTCGGCCTTCTGTTTCTGATATACCGCGGATTTACATGCGGATTTGAGCGGGCAGTGTTTGAGGCTGGGTATGTCACGATAGAGGAAGGGCTTTACTGGCAGTATGAGTTTGTGATGCTTTTCTTTATCATCGGCCTGGAGCTGCTGCTCTGCGTCTTCTCGATCAGCATGATGCGCTTCAAAAAAAGGGAGAAGAAATTACTGCGCGGACAGGAATGAGGACGGAGGTGCGAGATGACACTTCATACAAAACTGAAGGAATACAGGGCAAAATACCATATGAGCCAGAGTGATCTGGCGGGGCTGGTGGAAGTACGGCGGGAGACGATCGGGAATCTCGAGAACGGGCGCTATAACCCTTCCCTGAAACTTGCGATGGACATCGCGCGTGTTTTTGAGACGACAGTAGAAGAATTATTTCAGTTTACGGACGACTGATGCGCGGCGTCTTGACAAGCGCCCTCAATTAGTGTTACGTTAATACTGGAAAATAAGATTGAAGACAGGAAACGATGAGGAGCGAAACTATGCAGGAATTAAAACCGATCAAAGAGGGTAAGGTACGAGAGATTTATGATAACGGCGACAGCCTCATTATGGTTGCGACAGACAGGATCAGCTGCTTCGATGTGATTCTGAAAAATGAAGTAACAAAGAAGGGAACTGTCCTGACACAGATGTCAAAGTTCTGGTTTGATATGACAGAAGACATCCTTCCGAATCATATGATCTCTGTAGATGTAGCAGATATGCCGGAATTTTTCCGCCAGAAGAGATTTGACGGAAACAGCATGATGTGCCGCAAGCTGGAGATGCTTCCGGTAGAATGCATCGTCCGCGGTTATATTACAGGAAGCGGCTGGGCAAGCTATGAGAAGACCGGGACGGTATGCGGGATCAGGCTGCCGGAAGGTCTGCGTGAATCCGACAAACTGCCGGAGCCGATCTATACGCCGTCCACCAAAGCGGAAATAGGCGACCACGATGAGAACATTTCTTTTGAGCAGAGTATTGATCATCTGGAAAAATACTATCCGGGCAAGGGCCGGGAATATGCGGAGAAGCTGCGTGATTATACGATCGCTCTGTATAAGAAATGCGCGGAGTATGCGCTTGGAAAAGGGATCATCATTGCCGATACAAAGTTTGAGTTCGGTCTGGATGAAAACGGCAATATCGTACTCGGCGACGAGATGCTGACGCCGGACAGCTCACGGTTCTGGCCGGCTGACGGTTATGAGCCGGGACACGGACAGCCGTCTTTCGACAAGCAGTTTGCGCGCGACTGGCTGAAGGCAAATAAGGACCATGATTGGACGCTTCCGCAGGAGATCGTGGACAAAACGATCGAAAAGTATCTCCAGGCGTACGAGATGCTGACGGGCAAACAGTTATAAGAGTTTCACAGAAAAAGAAATCAGAGAGGGGCTGCGGCAGGATAATGAAGCAGCCCTTTGAATTTAGGAGAAGAAAAATATGAGCATGAGAGGGGTCTATACAAACGTCGTAGAGATACGGCAGAAAATATTTACGGAAGTGGCCCGTATGGCCTATGAAGGCGGAGACTATTCAAGGATTATCGATCTGCCGTATAAGATTATTCCTGGAGAGGTCGCGACCTACCGGGAAAGCGTTTTTCTGGAGCGCGCGATCGTGGAAGAGCGCCTGCGCCTTGCGATCGGCCTGCCGCTTCGCGATATGACAGAACATGCGCCTGTATCGCGCGGAATTGAGGAGAGTGCGATCGCAGAGAAATATTACGATCCGCCCCTTGTCAATATTATTAAATTTGCGTGCCATTCCTGTCCGGAAAATGAGACAAAGGTAACGAATGCGTGCCAGGGATGTCTCGCGCATCCGTGCAAGGAAGTCTGCCCGAAAGGGGCGATCTCTATGGTAAACGGACATGCTAGGATTGATAAGGAGAAGTGCATCAACTGCGGAAGGTGCGTCAATACCTGCCCGTACGGAGCGATCATCAAGCTGGAGCGCCCGTGCGCGAAAGCATGCGGCGTTGACGCCATAACGAGTGATAAGCTGGGCCGTGCCCAGATCGATCAGGATAAGTGCGTCTCCTGCGGGATGTGTCTGGTGAACTGCCCCTTCGGCGCGATTGCCGATAAGGGCCAGATATTCCAGGTGATCCATGCGATCAAAACGGGAATTCCGGTCTACGCTGCCGTAGCGCCTGCGTTCGTCGGACAGTTCGGCAAAGACCTGACGCCGCAGAAATTAAGAAGCGCGATGAAGGAACTCGGCTTTGCAGACGTCGTGGAAGTGGCGGTGGGAGCCGACTTGTGTACGATCGAGGAAGCACAGGATTTCCTTGAGGAGGTGCCGGAAAAACAGCCGTTCATGGCGACTTCCTGCTGCCCGGCGTGGGCTTCCATGGCAAAGCAGCTGTTTCCGGAGCTGGCTTCTTATATTTCGATGGCGCTTACGCCGATGGTGCTTACAGGACGTCTGCTGAAGAAGGAGCATCCGGGCTGCAAAGTCGTATTTATCGGACCGTGCGCCGCGAAGAAACTGGAGGCAAGTAAAACGGAGATCCGCAGTGACGTGGATTTTGTGCTGACTTTTGAGGAAGTCATGGGGATGTTTACGGCAAAGGAAGTAGATTTTTCCAAGCTTGAACCGGATGGAGAAATTTCGGATGCCAGCGCCGACGGGCGCGGATTCGCTGTCAGCGGCGGTGTGGCGCAGGCGGTTGTGAACTGCATCAGAGAACTGCAGCCGGACCGTGAGATCAAGGTGGCGAATGCAGAAGGACTGTCGGAATGCCGGAAACTTCTGTCAGATGCGGCAAAGGGCATGTATGACGGTTATCTGCTGGAAGGCATGGCGTGCCCGGGCGGCTGCGTGGGCGGCGCCGGGACGATGCAGGGGCCGACGAAAGCCAGGGGCCAGGTGAACCTGACGATGAAAAAGTCGGACAAAAAGCATTCTCTGGAAAGCGAGTATAAGGAATACCTGCATATGCTCGAGGAATAAAGAAACGTACGATCAATACAGAAAGGCCTGAATGAATATGGGAGGACAGTTTTCCAGAACACAGATGCTGTTTGGAAAAGCGGGAATGGACCGGCTTCATTCTGCACGGGTGGCAGTTTTCGGCGTCGGGGGCGTAGGCGGATATGCGGTAGAGGCACTTGCAAGAAGCGGTATAGGGACGCTCGACCTCATTGATCCCGATACCATCTGCGAATCCAATCTCAACCGGCAGATCATTGCACTGCACAGCACGCTCGGACGCTGCAAAGTGGACGTGGCCCGTGAGCGTGTCCTTGATATTAACCCGGATATTACGGTGAACTGCTTCAAAACGTTTTTTATGCCGGATACTGCGGAACAGTTCTGTTTTGCCGATTACGACTATGTGGTGGACGCGATCGACACGGTGACAGGCAAGATCGAACTCGCCGTGCGCGCAGACCGGGCAGGCGTGCCCCTGATCAGCTCGATGGGAGCAGGAAATAAGGTGGATGCGGCGGCATTTGAGGTCGCAGATCTTTTTGAGACGTCCGTCTGCCCGCTGGCGAAGGTAATGCGGCGCGAACTGAAAAAAAGAAATATCCGGAACCTGAAAGTCGTCTATTCGCGGGAAAAAGCGCTGACGCCGCTTCCGGAAGACGGCTGTGACAGCGAAAGCGCCGGATCGGAGAAAGGGCGCAGACAGACCCCGGGCAGTACGGCGTTCGTACCGTCAGTGGCAGGGCTTATCCTTGCAGGCGAGGTGGTACGGGATATTCTTGACTTTTCAGCAGAATCGAAGTATGATGAAAAAACGAATAAATATAGAAATTAACAGGAGGAAGAAACATGTATTCACTTGATGACGTCCGCCGTGTCGACGCTGAAATAGCCGATGCGATCGTAGCGGAGGAGAAAAGACAGAACAGCCACATCGAGCTGATCGCATCTGAAAACTGGGTGTCCAAAGCAGTTATGGCTGCGATGGGAAGCCCTCTCACGAATAAGTATGCAGAAGGATATCCGGGAAAACGGTACTATGGCGGATGTGAATGCGTCGATGTTGTGGAAAATATCGCGCGCGAGCGTGCGATGGAGCTGTTTGGGTGTACGTATGCCAATGTCCAGCCGCATTCCGGCGCGCAGGCGAATATGGCGGTTTTCTTTGCTCTTTTAAAACCGGGCGATACGGTGATGGGTATGAATCTTGCACATGGAGGACATTTGACACACGGAAGTCCGGCAAATTTCTCCGGTACGTATTTTAAGATTGTTCCGTATGGCGTCAATGATGAAGGAATCATTGATTATGATAAGGTACGTGAACTTGCGCTTGAATGCCGCCCGAAGCTTATTGTGGCAGGCGCCAGCGCGTATGCGCGTGTGATTGACTTTAAGCGCTTCCGGGAGATTGCAGATGAAGTGGGCGCATATCTGATGGTGGATATGGCGCATATCGCAGGTCTGGTTGCCGCAGGGGTACATCCGAGCCCGATCCCGTATGCACATGTGACGACGACTACGACGCACAAGACGCTGCGCGGACCGAGAGGCGGCATGATCCTTTCCAGCGCTGAGTTTGCAAAGGAAGCGAATTTTAATAAAGCGATCTTCCCGGGAACACAGGGAGGACCTCTGATGCATGTGATCGCCGCAAAGGCGGTGTGCCTGAAAGAGGCGCTCCAGCCGGAATACAAGGTATATCAGCAGAATGTCGTGAAAAATGCAAAGGCACTGTGTGAAGGCCTGATCAGACGCGGAGTGAAGATCATATCCGGCGGTACAGACAATCACCTGATGCTGGTAGACCTTACGAGCGTCGGCAGGACCGGAAAGGAAGTAGAGAACCTTCTTGACCGTGTGAATATCACCTGCAACAAGAACACCATTCCGAACGATCCGCAGTCTGCATTTGTGACGAGCGGCGTGCGTCTCGGCACTCCGGCAGTCACATCGCGCGGAATGAACGAGGCGGATATGGACGATATTGCAGAAGCGATCGCTGTTATGGTAAAGAATGAGCCGGACTGCGAGGCTACGGCAAAGGCGATCGTGAAGAAGCTGACAGACAAATATCCTCTTATTTAAGAAGGACATATCAGAGAGAATCAGAGCGCCTGAAAAAGGAACGCATAAAATGATCATTCAGCAGGGGCTGCAGTGAAAGATCCGGAAAATCCCGGTATTTCGCTGCAGCCCCTGCGGCATTATAAAATATGAATTTTTCGTGATTTCAT
>DVHT01000085.1 GCA_018711885.1 Candidatus Choladousia intestinipullorum
TTTCCAGTTAACCGAAACAGTTCGTAGGGGAATCGAACCCCTGTTTCCGCCGTGAGAGGGCGGCGTCTTAACCGCTTGACCAACGAACCATACTGTTTTCTGTTCTTTTGCAGTGCTTTATTTTTTCTCACCCGCAACCTGCTCATGTAGTATATCAAGCGATTGAATAAAATGCAAGTCCTTTTTTGAGTTTTTTTGTATTTATTCCGATACAATCCCATGTGCCGGATCTGCATCCGCTATTTCATCATTCTCTGTATCGTCATGCACAATTCGTCTACCGCACTTTCTTCTCCTGCGCGGATATCCCGTACGACACAAGTATGAATGTGGTTTGTAAGCAGAACCTTATTGAAGCTGTTCAGCGCAGACTGTACTGCGGATACCTGCGTCATAATGTCGATGCAGTACCGTTCCTCTTCTACCATCTTCTGTATTCCCCGTACCTGTCCTTCAATGCGCTTTAACCGGTTCAGCAAATCACGGTATTCCTTCGCATCCCTGTGCGTCGTCCGGCATCCGCATCCCTGTGCGTCAGACTCCTCACCGCAGCAGCACGGCATCTGTTCCGTCCCTCTTGTCTCTTCCATCTGTAGCCCTCCTGTCTGTACCCCGTCCGCTTATAGGCGGCTTTTCATACCCCATAAGGGTAATTCTTACGCTAACACAATTCTATGTCTTTTGTCAACCATCTTATTTACAGATGAAAGCTTTTCGGTTATACTGTCAGTGGTTCAGAAGGATCCTCAGCCGGACGGCGGGGATATTACAATAAGAAAAGGAGCATTACAATGAAATTAATTGACCTTCATACTCATTCCAACTGTTCAGACGGAACGCTCTCACCGGCTGACCTCGTAAAGCATGCGGTGGAATGCAATGTCACAGCTTTTGCTCTGACCGATCATGATAACACAGACGGTCTTGCCGCGGCATTTGAGGCGGCTGCAGAGATGAACATTGAGCTTGTTCCCGGGATTGAATTTTCTACTGAATATCTTGGTACTGATATCCATATCGTCGGTATTGATTTCGACTGGAAGAACAAAGAGTTCCAGCATAGAATTGACTATTACCGTTCTGAGCGCGAGCGCAGAAACCAGAAAATGATCGACAAAATGGCGGCGGACGGTATCGATATTTCTTACGGACAGATGGCCGAATCATTCGGAGAGTCTCTGTGGACGCGCGCGCATTTTGCAAAATACCTGATTGCCAAAAGCATCGTCCGTGATATCAATGAGGCGTTTTCCGATTATCTCGGCGATAACTGCAAATACTTTATTCCGCGTGAAAAGGTGAGCCCTTTCGAAGTAGTCAGACTGATCCGGCAGTTCGGCGGAATCCCGATCCTTGCGCATCCATTCCAGTATAAATTCTCTGATGAAACACTGCGTACGCTTCTTACGAAGCTGAAAGAATGCGGACTGCTCGGCATGGAAGTTTACTACTCTACCCATACGAAAGAAAACTGTGATTATCTGCTGGATCTGGCAAATGAGTTCGACCTCGCCCCCAGCGGCGGCTCAGATTTCCACGGTTCAAACAAACCGGACATCGAACTCGGAAGCGGAAAGAACAATCTGCAGATTCCCTACTCTATTCTCGAAGGTCTGCGCAGCAAACTGCAGGAGGAGACAAAGAAATGAAATTCCGCGACAGGTATATGCGCTTTGAAGCCGATTTTGAAGAGATTTTCGCCCTGACAGATGAATGGAACTTCAGTGACGAGACGTGTACGCTCCGTGAATATCTCGGTCTGACGGCGGAAGAAGAAGATGTATGGATCAGCGAAAGCGACGAAGCGCTGGAAGCACTTCTTGAAAAAGAGCGCAGCACATGGAACGCTCAGAAGGAGGAGTAATGGACAGAAAAATTTTATTTACTGATTTAGACGGAACCCTGTTAAACGACAAGAAAGAAATCACTTCCGGAAATCAGGAAGCGATCGACGAGGCGCTTGCGAAAGGCCACTATGTCGTAATCTCTACCGGCCGTCCGCTTGTAAGCGCCCGTATCCAGGCTGAAAGGCTCGGCCTTACGAAAGAGGGCTGCTACGCGATCACGTATAACGGCGCACAGATTTACGACACCTTCCACCAGAAAACCGTTTACGGGAAAGGACTGCCGCGCACACTCGTAAAGCCGCTTTTCGATGCGGCCGCATCGTTTGACCTCCACATCCAGACTTACAGCGACACACACGTTCTTGTCGTAAAAGACACGCCGCAGGTACAGAATTACAGCAGGACGATCCATATCCCGTATCAGGTCGTAGACGATATCGAAGCTGCCGTAACGGAAGACCCGTACAAATTTCTCGCGATCGACGATTCGCATGAGAAGCTTCTGGAATATCAGAAAACGGTCCTCTCCGCCTACGACGGCATTCTTACCAGCTTCTTTTCCAACGACGCTTATCTGGAGATCGTCCCGGTAGGCATTTCAAAAGGATTCGCCGTGGAATGGATGTGTGATTTCCTGAATGTCCCGATCGAACACTCCGTAGCGGCCGGGGATGCACAGAATGATATTGAAATGCTGAAAGCCGCACACATCGGAGCCGTAATGTGCAACGCTATGCCGGGCATTGCCGAATACGGAAATTATATTACAAAGGCTGATAACAATCATGACGGTATCGCCGAGATCATCCGGAAATTCATTTTATAAACCGGTCATCCAGATCGGATAGGAAAAGATTCTTTCCACTTTCCGGGCTATCGCACCAAATATGAACGGGGGCACTGCTGCTGCAGCGCTCCCGCTTTTGTATGGTCATTTGATTAAAGATTATTCCGCGCTTCGCGCTCCTACTGTCTGCGTCTTCTTCTGATAAAGACTACCAGAAGGATGATGAAGAGAAGGGCCGAAACTCCTGCCACTGCAGCCACGATCATCAGAGGTGTGTCATCGCCTGTCGCCACGCCTGCAGCTTTCTGGATCACACGGAAGGTCACTGATTTCGTATCCGTCGTTCCGTCTGATGCCCATTCGCTTCCGTTGTATACCTGTCTGGTGTACGTTACTCTCAGTGTATATTCACCGGCTGCTTTAATCGACATCGACGTTGTATACGGAGATGCGTTCCAGCTTCCCGTCACATTGCCGATCTGATAACCGGTCGGCAGATAGCGGTAATCGCCCGGGTTCGGGTTTGTATTGTCCATCCCCGCACCGGAAGCGGTGAAGCGGATCGTATCGCCGATGTAGTATTCGCCGCCTGCCACGATCTCGAGGATCGCATTGCTGTCTGCGGACGGGCCGTCCTTATAAGTCGCCCTTACCTGAACATCACTTCCCGGCATCGTAAACGACGTCTGCCATCTGGAAGAGTCAGCAAATGATACGTTTCCGCTTACTGCCTCCCATCTGTCAAACTCCTTGCCGCTTGCCGGATAATCGGAGCTGACCGTTACGCTTTCATTCATCTCATAGAAATCCTGGTCACTGCTTCCGTTCTCGACTTCTACCAGATATTCTGTCACTGTATAATGTGCTTTTACCGTCACATCAGAAGCAGGCATCACGAATGTCGTCGATTCTCTGTAAGCGTTTGACAGAGAAACATTTCCGCTCTGTACTTCCCAGTAGTCAAATTCCTTGCCGTCAGGAGCATCGTCCGCCGTGATCGTAACGACTGTTCCTGCCACAGCAGACTGATAGTCCGCCGAACCTTTCTTTACATTCAGATTGTACTGAACACCCTCGTACTGTGCGAGGAAGTTCAGGGACTGGTTCACAGTAACAGTGATCGTGGAGCTGTATGCATCGATTCCGAGCGCTGTGGAAGCAACGGAATTGCCGAACGCATCGGTAATGCTCCATCCGAAAAATGCCTGCCCCTGCGGATTCGGGTTCGCCGTAATCGTAACCTGCGTCCCTTCATCGACCGTCAGATCTGTGGCCGAGCCATTGATCGTTCCGTTCGATACCGTGATCCGGTGTGTCGGCGTCACCGCCTGATAATTCGCTGTGATCGTCACCGCAGAAGACGGCATTGTAAAGGTTGTAGTCGTCGCACTCGCATCTGCAAAGATGATGGCGTCTCCTGTCTGTGTAGTAGCGGTCCAGTTCAGAAAAGCATATCCGGACGCAGGGTCGTTTGCCGTCACGGTCACAGTCGAACCTGCCGGATAGGAACCGGAAGCTGCGCCTCCGTCCAGAGTACCGTTCGTGACAGAAACCGAATAGGTGCTGTCAGTGTAGTTTGCTGTGATCGACACATCGGAAGCCGGCATTTTAAAAGTTGCGGTAGAACCGTCCTCGCTAACGTTAGTAAACGAAATAGATGTCGAGTTTGCGTCTGTTCCGGTCCATCCGCTGAATACTTTTCCAGAAGGAACTGCTGCCTGTACAGTCACGGTAGTTCCTTCCGTAGCTACGACTGCTCCGCTGGTGCCATCAACAGATGCTCCACCTGTCACACTGCCATCTGTCACCGTAATCGTGTAGGTGTCAGCATACGTTGCAGTAATCGTCAAATCATAAGATGGCATTGTAAATGTCGCTTGCAAAGGATTATCCTGGTCAGCAGTAAAACCAATTGCACTGCTCTCGACTGCTAAACCATTACTGTCAGTCACAGTCCATCCGCTAAATACCTTTCCAGCAGCTGGATCATTTGCCGCAATCTTCACGCTCGTATTCTCAGTGACATTATATCCACCTGAGCCATTATCAGTTCCTGTATATTCTACAACTGTTCCGCCTGTCACTGTCAGTGTAGGTGTAGTTACCTGCGGCTGAGTACCTCCCGCTCCGCCATCCGCATATTCGTTGTCATCTGCGCCGGTCGTAATATCATCTGTTGTATCTGGCTCTGTATTCGGTTCTGTATCCGGCTCTGTGATCTCCTGATACTGTGCAGAAAGCGTCACATCGCCTTCCGGCATTGTAAATCCGGTCTGCGAACTGGAAGGATCATCCAGCTCGGCATTCAGCGTATCCACAAACCATCCGGTAAATGCATAGCCTTCCGCCGAACGGTCATTCGCCTGTACCGTTACCCATGTCCCGGCAGGATAGCTTCCTGCTCCGGTTCCGTCATTTACCGTCACGCTGTAAGAAGTCTCGTCTCCGGCCGGATCGCCTATAATAATCTCTTCGTCCCCCGGTTCCTGAGTCTCTCCGCCAGTCGGATCGTTTATAATGATTTCTCCGCCTTCTGACCCCTGAGAACCGCCTTCAGATTCCTGCATCCCCGGCGTCTCCGATTCCTCTGGCTGCTGCGGCTCAGATTCTTCTGGCTGCTGCGGCTCGGATTCTTCTGACTGCGGCGTCTCCGGCTCTGTCTGTGCATCCTGATAATTTGCCGTGACAGTTACTTTCTTTTCCGGCATCACGATCGTCGTCTCGGCGCTTGCGGCATCAGCAAAAGTGACTCCCTCTGCGTCAGTCGTCCATCCGGCGAATACCTTTCCTTCCTCCGGCTCATCCGCTTTGATCTTTACCGTCTCGCCGGACTGGTAAAATGCGATGTCGCTGGACTGTGCATTTTCTTCGCCTTCCTGAAATTCATAGTGATTCGTGGAATTGTCCGCGGATTCGTCGTTCTTTTTCGACTCGCCGTGCTCCACTTCAAGCACGTACCCTGCGGCTGAAAGCTCAATCGAAGCACCATCCTCGGATGTGTTCGCCGTAAACGCTCTGTTCTCATCCGTATTTGTCCATGTGCCCGGTGTCTCCAGCGCCACCTCCGCGCCGTCCATCATCACCGGAAGCCCGATATTGATGAGACTGTCTCCCGGAAAGAGCGTCTGACCGCTCACCCCCGCCGCCGCGTCGTACGATACGGCAGCCAGCGCCTGCGGCACAGGCAGCAGCACCATCACGCACGTAAGCAGCAATCCTAAAAATCTCTTACGTATCTTCTTCATATGAACCCCGTCCTCTCGTCCTTTTTTATTCTATTCAATGTTCATATTGAATGTTTTCTTTGTACAGTGATTATAGCACAGCTTTTTGCAAAAACAAAGAATGCTTTCCGACTACTTTTCTTAAGACTTTTCTAAGAAGAATCGATACAGAACTGCCTCTGTTCAGAAATGCAGAAATAGAAAAGGTAAGCAGGACGATAAGCCGGGTTATGTCGTGAATGGCCATCTATCTAGGCCTGCCGTTGCCGGCAGGCTCAAGCGACCTACCTGAAGCTGACGGGCCGCCATACGCTTCTTTGCGGTCTTGCTTCGGATGGGGTTTACATATGCCCTCTCTGTTGCCAGAAAGGCGGTAGTCTCTTACACTGCCCTTCCACCCTTACCGGCCGAAGCCGGCGGTTCATTTCTGTTGCACTTTCCTTGGAGTCGCCTCCACCGGACGTTATCCGGCATCCCTGCCCTGTGAAGCCCGGACTTTCCTCGTCTGGCACCTTTCGGCCTGCCAGCCGCGGCCATTTATCCTACTTACCTGCTGCTGATTCTAACACACCAATTATTCTATTGCAATCCTTTTCCCTCTGCCGCTGTACCTCCTTTTGCAGGAATTATCCGCGCACACGCTCCGGAAATCCTACTTTTTTCTGTACTTTGCGGAGCGTTTTCCCTGCGTAATAGTCCGCTTTTTCCGCATTGTTTTTGATCACGCTGTCAATGTAGCCTTTTTCTTTTTCAAGCTCGGCCACACGCTTCTGGAGAGGGGAGAGCACCGATACGACTGCTTCTCCGACTGCCTCTTTAAACTGGCCGTACCCGCATCCTGCGAATTCGTTCACCGCCTCATCCGGCGTCTTGTTGCAGCATGCACAGTAAATATTGATCAGATTGCGCAGCCCCGGCTGCTCGTCACAGTAACGGATCTCGCCCACAGAATCTGTGACAGCACGCTTGCATTTTCTACGTATTGTATCGGGATCATCCATCAGATAGATGCTTCCGTTCGGATTCTCATCCGATTTGCTCATCTTCTTTGACGGCTCCTGCAGGCTCATGATCTTCGCTCCCGTTTTGCCGATATAAGCTTCCGGAACGGTAAATATATCGCCATAGACCGCATTAAAGCGCTGTGCGAGGTTGCGCGTCAGTTCCAGGTGCTGCATCTGGTCGATGCCTACCGGAACAACGTCCGCCTGGTACAGCAGAATATCCGCCGCCATCAGTACAGGATACGTAAACAGACCTGCGTTGATATTATCCGCATGCTTTGCAGCCTTGTCCTTAAACTGCGTCATCCGGTTCAGTTCTCCCATATACGTAAAACAGTTCAGGATCCATGCCAGTTCCGCATGTCCGGATACGTGTGACTGATAATAGATGCAGTTTTTCTCCGGATCGAGCCCCGCCGCTATGTACAGCGTCAAAAGAGCGCGCGCGCGTTTGCGCAGCGTCGCCGGATCCTGCCGCACTGTGATCGAATGCATATCCACTACGGAATAAAAACATTCGTATTCGTCGCTCAGCGTCACCCAGTTTTTGAGCGCTCCGAGATAATTGCCAAGCGTCAGGGAACCTGTCGCCTGCATTCCGCTGAACAGTACCTTTTTATCGTTTATCATTCTGCTCTCCATTCCGCCGCCGACGCTATCGGCACATTTAATCAATCTCCGCCAAACCGGTGTGCGTCTTCCACCGATTATCTGATAAAACAGAAAAGTCTATTCGGAATTTTATCACTTTCACACGTTACAGTCAAGGTTGTATCCCGGTTCAAAATCTGCTACAATACCTGCAAAGCTTACAGACGTCAGCAAAGGCGCTTCTGCCGGTTTTCGGCGTCCGCGCCCTGCTGTCAGATCATGGATCATCAGAAAGGATTATATGGAATATGGAAAAAATAGCAAGTTTTACGATTGACCACATCAGGCTGCTTCCCGGCCTGTACGTTTCCCGCAAAGACCACGCAGGCAGCGAAGTTATCACAACGTTCGACATCCGTATGACCAAGCCGAATGGCGAGCCTGTAATGAACACGGCGGAAGTCCATACGATCGAGCATCTTGGCGCCACCTTCCTGCGGAATCACCCGCAGTACGGAGAAAAGACCGTCTATTTCGGGCCGATGGGATGCCGCACCGGCTTTTATCTGCTGCTGGCAGGCGACTATACCTCAAAAGACATCGTGCCGCTCATGCAGGAGATGTTCACATTTATCCGTGATTTTCACGGGGAGGTTCCGGGCGCAAGCGCAAAGGACTGCGGCAATTATCTCGATATGAACCTGCCGATGGCAAATTACCTTGCCGACAGATACCTGCGGGAAGTGCTGGCGGATATCACGGAGGAGCGTCTGACCTATCCGGACTGACCGCCCGCAGCTACCCCTGATAGCGGATCCGTTCGATCACGGATTCGTGTTTCACATTGCAGGACAGGGTAAAGGACAGGATTGTCTGAAACAGGATGAGAAACGCTGCCAGAACGGCGAGTTCCGCCACTGGAAGGTGATATACATTCAGCCCGAACCAGCTGTGTTCTTTTCCGTACCAGAACAGTCCGTATCCGCACGGGATCCCGATGACCGCCGCGGCCAGAACCGTCCCAATGGTATACAGGATCCCTTCTCCCTGCAGGCTTTTATTCAGCTGTGCGTTTGTCATCCCGACCGCCTGCAGCAGTCCGAATTCCTGTCTGCGTGTAATAACACTGACGATCAGGGTGTTTGCCATATTCAGAAAACTGATGGCCGCTACCATTCCGCTCAGTGTATAGCAGACCAGCTTCATCAGGCTGACGCCGGCTTCCGCCACGTCCAGCACATCACTGTACCGTTTCATCTCCAGATGCTCCCGGTCCGCGATCAGTGATTCCACTTCTTCCGCCACCGTTTCTTCTTTTCCTTTTTCGCAGTCGATCCATACGGTATAGACAGATCCGTCTCCAAGTCCAAGTTTCTCATACGCATCCTGCGTGATGCCCCAGTCTGCGCCTATCATCGAAAAAGCTCCTTCTACTTCTGTATCAAATTCCGCCTCCTGCATGCCGTCCGTCACACGCAGCCTCATCCGGTCTCCGGTCCGTACCCCCTCTCTCTGCATCAGCGCGGAAGCGCCGAACAGGATTCCGCTGCTCTCTGTCACGCTGTCATACGTAACGTCCGTATTTTTCTCTTCATATTTCCGGCCAAACATCTCACGGTCCAGAATCAGTACAGAGGTCCGCTGGACCGGATGCCCTGATTCGTCAAGAATCTCGCCGTAGAGGATATTCTGCGTCCGGACCTCCCTGACGCCATTGATACTTTCGATTTGTCCAAGCAGCTCCTCATCCAGCGGATTGTCACGCAGGATCCTGTCCAGATTATTTTCCGGATATGCCTGGTCTTCCAGAGAAAACGACAGTTCAAGTTCTATCTCACCGAGTTCCACCGTCTTGCGCGCATCATACTCCGCATCCATATTTCCGGCCAGATTCGCCGCTGCGATAAAAAGGATACAGGAAAGCCCCATTGTCAGGATCGTGCCTGCCGTCCGCTGTTTCTGTCCGGACAGTGATGCAAACGCCAGTCCTGCCACGCCGATCTCTTTGCGCCCTTTCCGGATGCTGCGTCCCTTTCCCTTCAGGCTGCCGCCCTGATACAGGATCGTCTCAACGGGTGATACGGAGGACACCAGCTTCATCGGACGGTAAAGCGCCGCCAGCACCGTCAGAAAACAGATCAGCACAGCTGCTGCGAGCACCGCCGGCGAAAGCGGCGATACAACAAGATATCCTTCCGGCCGGTACACATTTTCCAGATCCATCATCCAGTCAAAGGAAATCACCGTGGCGATCATTCCAGCTGCCAGACCGGTCGGAATCCCGGCCGCGGCAAGGATCATCCCTTCCGACCAGATCAGCCGCTTCATCTGCCTTTTCGTCGCTCCCACGGCGCGTATCTTACCGTATTCCCGTATTTTCCGCACAATCCCGACCTGAAAGATATTGTAGATCACCATGACAGAAAAAAGGATAATGCACAGAATGATCACCGCGCAGACAGAGATCGTCTCATAACCGGGATCCAGCTTCCCGAACAGATACGCACGGTTCACCTCCACGTCATACTCTTTTATGCCAAGCGTCTGTGCCAGTTCTTTTATCTTTGTCTCTGCCGTATCCGTATTCAGCCGGGGATCCGGCAGCAGACTGAAATAGACGTTATATTGCCGTTCCTCTTCCGGTATCATTGCCTCATAGTATTCCTCAGAAAGAAAAACTGCGCGGAAAACACCGGAACCCACTTCATTTTCTTTGAGGATCCCGCTTACGACATACTCCTCCGGTTCATACGGCGTCTCCAGGTCAAATCTTCGGTTCAGTGTGACAGTATCTCCGGGCTTCGGGTCCTTCAGGCCGCATTCTTCTAAAAATGCCGCGCCCGCAGCTATCTCATGATACGATTCCGGATAACCTCCCTCCTTCAGGCGCAGCTCCATATTGTTCATCGAAAGCGCCGTATCGTCCGCATAATACATGGCCCCGCCTTTCTCCGTCACCGCTGTAAGCGACATGGTCCCGATCTCAGAGAACTCGCTGCGAAGCCTCATCTCATTTAGCTGCTTCTGTGTCACGTAACGGAAATGTGCATAATAATTCCCGCTGGTCAGACCGGCATTCGCACGCTGCCCTTTGATGGTTCCGTATCCGTACGAAGCGATCAGTGTAAGGAGCATCATCGTCAGGCTGATGGAAACGGTCACCAGAATGCTGCGTGTCCTGTCGTGCTTCACATTGTTCCATGCAAGCCGCATCATCGATATCCGTTTCATGGCATGATCACCCTCCCATCCTCCAGAACGACCGTCCGGTCCGCCATCTGCGCAATATCTTCGTCGTGTGTGATCAGAATCAGCGTCTGCCCGAACTTCTGTGCAGACGTTTTCAGCAGTGTGATGACTTCATCGCTCATTTTTGTGTCCAGATTTCCGGTTGGCTCATCCGCCAGCACAATGTCCGGCCGCGCCGCCAGCGCTCTTGCGATCGCTACCCTCTGCTGCTGCCCTCCTGACAGTGCATGCGGAAGGTAATGAAGCCGGTCACGCAGGCCGAGCGTATCGACCAGCTCATTGATATACGGCTCGTCAATCCGCCTGCCGTCCAGCCCGAGCGGCAATACGATATTTTCCCACACGTTGATCGTCGACACCAGGTTGTATGCCTGAAAGACGAAGCCGATCTTCCTGCGCCGGAAAACAGCCAGCGCATCCTCCTTCGGACGGTAGATATCGACGTTCCGGATCAGGACGCGTCCCTTTGTCGGCCGGTCCAAACCGCCGAGCATATGCAGCAGCGTGCTTTTGCCGGATCCGCTTTTTCCCACGATCGCTGTAAACTCTCCCTGCCGGATTTCCAGATTGACCCGGTCTACCGCCTTTACTATATTTTCACCCTCGCCGTAATATTTGCACAGGTCTTCTGTCTTTAAAATGATACTCATACACCGTTCTTCCTTTCCTGTAGGATACTTTTTCTTTTATCATACCGCATCCCGCTTTCCGCTCTCTTTCATAAAAACAGAAAAGCCTTACATTTCTGTAAGACTTCAAAGCGGAAGCTGTATGACAAACCGGCTTCCGTGCGGCTTTACCGGCATCACTTTTATCGTGCCATGATGTTTTTCTATGATCTGCCGGGTGAGATACAAGCCGATCCCCTGTCCTTTTTCTCTCTGCACCCGTTCTTCCTTTCCTCTGTAAAAGCGCTGAAAGATCCTGTTCTTCTCCTCCGGCAAAATGCCGATGCCCTCATCCTCGATCTCAATCCTCACCGATACCGTCAACCGCTGCACCCTGATCCGGACCGAGGCGCCCCTCTCGCTGTATTTCACTGCATTTTCCAGGATATTGATGACCGCTTCTGAAAGCCATCTGCCGTCCTGCGGGATTTCCGTCATTTCCGCATGATTGTCCGTCTCCTCCAGGATCACTTCTATCCCTTTTTCGACCGCCTTTGGATAGATCCGGTTTACGGCAGTCAGGATTGTATCAAACAGCGGCGCTTTCTGCAGCTCAATTTCGATCAGCCCCGTCTCCAGCCGGGAAATCTGCAGAAGGGATGCAGACAGTTCCGTAAGCCGGTCGATCTGCGCACTGCATCGCCTGAAAAACTCCTCATACTCCGCTTCCTCAAGCTGCTCCCCGGAAAGGATGTCAAAGCCTGCCTTTAATGCCGCAAGCGGAGTGCGGATCTGGTGGGAAAGATCCGTCACCAGAGCCTTTGTCGCCTCTTTTTCCAGCCTCGCTTCCTCCCGAATCTGCGAAGTATGGCGGGCCAGCATGTCCAGTTCCTCATGCAGCCGCACAAACCCGCCCCTCATCTCTTCCGTTTCCGGCGGAAGGTATTCTCCGCTTCGCACAGCCTGTATCTGACTGCACAGCTTTTCAAGCGTCCGGTCCCAAGCCGCAGCTTCTTTCCGGTAAAAGACAGCCAGACCAAGAAACGCGGCGGCGGCAAGCGCTGTCAGAAGCACAAAATAGACCGCCAGATCTCTGACGAGCTGCTTTTTTCTCAAGTCAAAATAATCTTCCGTGTATCCAAGCCGGGCAAGCTTCTCCAGTTCCTCACGCTCCGGATGGTACGTGCCTCTCAGATATCCCGTCACATGCGCCAGTGTATCTTCTCCCTGCATTTCTCCTTCAAGCGCCAGCGCCAGAAGCTCCGTTTTCTCTCTGTAATCAGAAAAAGCCGTGCAGGCAAGAGTGATACCTGCGCACAGCCAGAGAAGCACAATATACACGGCTGCTCTTTTCAGCTTCCCCATCTGCACTCCTGACTCCAGACATACCCGAGTCCCCGGACATTCTTAATGTATGCGGGGGCCGCCCGGTCCGGTTCGATCTTGTCACGCAGCCGGTTGATATTCACTGCCACTGCGTTATCATTTACAAAGTTTCCGTCTGAATCAAATAAATGCTCAAGAATCTGTCCTTTGGACAGGATTCTGCCCGGATGTTCCGTCAGCATACATAGCAGTCTCCATTCATTCTTTGTCAGTACGATCTCCTGATCACCGCTGTACACTTTCATTGCCTCCGCATCGATGATCAGCGTTCCGCTGTACAGGCGTTTTTTCCTGAGGCCCCTGCTCCGTTCCAGATAAGCCCTGATCTTGAGCATAAGAACGGAAAGGCTGAACGGCTTCGTCATGTAATCGTCAGCACCGGCCCCATATCCCATGACCTGGTCGGTCTCCTTTTCAAATGCCGTCAGGCAGATGATGTAAGCACTTCCGCAGCTTCGGACTTCACTTACAAAATCCAGTCCGTTCCCGTCCGGCAGTCCCACATCACACAGTACAATGTCGGGATACTTCTGTGCCAAAGCCTTCCGCGCTTCGCCAAGCGTCCGGCAGGATCGAACACAGAATCCCTCCTTTTCCAGGGAAAACGAAATTCCCCGATTTACACTTTCTTCATCTTCCAAAATCAGTATATCCGTCATCTGAGCCTCCCCACGCTGTCAAAATCTTGATTTTCTAAATCTGATACCCTTTCAGGTAATATTCTTTTACGAAATACATCAGCTTTTCTTCTCCGCACTGGTCGAGGATCCGCAGCATTCCGTGCAGCTCCTTTTCCGTCTGCGGGTGAAGCAGATAATGGCTCTTTCCTCTTTCAAAATACTGCAGCGGATGATGCTGCGTATATGATTCTTTGTTATAATTCTTGGATGCGCTGATGCGGTCCATCAGCATCTCCGCCACATACCGGCGCGGCATCTGCACTGCCTGCACCGGATACTTTTCATCCGCCGGATGCAGCGCGTAATCAGTCCAGTATTCAAAATGATGCCGGTTTCTTCCTTTGTGATGCATCCACGCATAAGAATATCCTTTGTCACGGCGTTCGCCGTTGTTCGGGCTGCTCTTGCCGTCGTCAAAATACGCAAATCCCATCAGAAGCTCTGAAGGCATATATTTTGAGAGATCATGCATCAGTCCCTGACGGTACAGTCCGATCCGGAAACAGTGGCGCATGACCAGCAGTTTATGTTCATTGATCGTTTTCCAGTGTCCCCGGATCTTTTTCCACGTAATCTTCGGGAGCAGTTTTTTCAGTTCCATGTTTCTCTATCTTCCTTCCAGAATCACGACCGTCCTCGGCGGCACCGTGAAAAATTTTTCTCCGGACAGATGTTCCTGTTTGTCCTCCGGCACAAAGCTCTCTTTCAGAGAGGTGTCCATCACCTTGTACCACGCCTCCCCTTTCGGGAGCAGCGGCAGCGCAAATTCCTGTTTATTCCAGTGAAGGTTGTATGCAATATACAAAAATCCTTTTTCTCCCGCATATTCTCCGGCGTACATACAGCCGATGTGGCGCCGGATATGGTCGAAATCGCCGTACCATGCGCGGTTCCCATGAAACGAAAGATCCGGATATCCGGTAGAGAGATAATCTGTCCCCTGAAGCTGCCTTTTCTGCCGCAGCACCTTGTGCGTCTTCCGGTACGCAACCGCCTGTTTTACAAATTCCGTCAATTCGCTGTCGCGTTTTCTGCCGCTCCAGTCCACCCATGACACCTCATTGTCCTGACAATATGGATTATTATTGCCGTTCTGGGAATTTCCAAACTCATCCCCGGCCAGCAGCATCGGCGTTCCCTGAGAAAACAGCAGCATCGCATACGCATTCTTGCGCTGCCTCATCCGCAGGGTGCGGATCTCTTTCCGCTTGGAAGCGCCCTCCACGCCGCAGTTCCAGCTGTAATTGTAATCTGTGCCGTCCCTGTTCTGTTCCCCGTTATCGAGATTATGCTTGCTGTCGTAGGATACGAGGTCCATCAGCGTAAACCCGTCGTGATCCGTCATATAATTGATGCATCCGCATCCGGCCGGATTGCAGCGGATCCGGCTGCTGAAAGGCTGCAGAACAGATTCGTCCCCTTTCAGCAGTCTGCGGCAGTCATTCATAAATCCGTCGTTTGACTCCGAAAGCAGCGCGTGACCTTCTTTTTCGTTCCATTCTTTTATGTGGTCCGGATACCAGTTGCAGATGAGCTTCCGCGTCTGGAACAGCGGAAGGCGCGCAAGCTCGCAGATTACGCTTTCCCTTGCGATCACAGAGAATCCGTCAATATGATACTCCTGCGCCCAGTAGGAAAGGCACTGTGTGATCATACTGATATCAGAGCTCTCCTGAAAGCAGAACTCCAGGATCACTTCTATGCCATTCGCATGAAACGCTTTTACCATATCCTTAAATTCTCTCTCAGGATCTTTGCCGTACGCATAAGAGCTTTTCAGCGCAAAATAAAAACCTTCCCCATATCCCCATAAATTCAGTTTATACGTTGCCGGCTGCGCCGCTTTTGCCGGACGGTGCGTCCCCTGCGTCTTCGTATGCTCCGGAATCTTCGGCATCAGTTCCGGAAAATCATAGACAGGCATGAGCTTAACCTGATTGATCCCCAGCTCTTTTAGATAAGGAATCTTTTCCATCAGACCCGCGAACGTCCCCTTTTTCCGAACACCTGAATTTTTCTGCATCGTAAAGCTGCGCACATGGAGATGGTACATGACTGCATCCTCCCGGGAAACTCCCGGCAGGCGGTCCGCTCCCCAGTCGTATCTGCTTTTTACAAATCCGCCCCGTATCCCATGAGGCGACGCAGAGGGCTCTTTTCCAAATATCTCCCTGCCGCAGATCCGTCTTGCATACGGGTCTGTGACAACCCGCTCTCCTTCTCTGAAATTGTATTCATACTGCGAACTGTCAAATACAAGCTTCATAAAATGGCTCCGGTCGCCAAGCGGTGACGGCGGAAACGGGATTTCCTCTGCGATCTCTTCCGTCCCCTTTTTATAAAGCAGCAAAACCGGAAGTTCCGTCCCGGATGCACAGTATCCGAAATGGACTCCATTTCTTTCTACAACCGCTCCCAGGTCTGTGCTGCGGTCATCCATCCTTTTGAACGTTATCTTCTGCAAATCTCTGTCCTGCCTTTCTGTAATGGGTCAAAACTGTAGTGTCAGAATATGTCCAGCTCTACCGGACAATGGTCGGAGCCAAATACCTCCGTATGGATTTTCGCATCGTTCAGATACGATTCCAGAGACTTTGACACGCAGAAATAGTCGATCCGCCACCCTGCATTCTTTTCCCGCGCTTTGAACCGGTAAGACCACCAGCTGTAGATTCCTTCCTGTTCCGGGTAGAAATACCGGAACGTATCGATGAATCCCTGCTCTGTCAGCCGCGTGAATTTTTCCCGTTCCTCATCCGTAAATCCGGCATTGCGGCGGTTCGTCTTCGGATTCTTCAGATCAATCTCTCTGTGAGCCACATTCAGGTCGCCGCAGAAGATCACCGGCTTCTTCTCCTCCAGGCCTTTTACATACGAAAGGAAGTCGTCCTCCCACTTCATCCTGTAATCCAGCCTCGCGAGCTCATTCTGAGAATTCGGCGTATAAACAGTCACAAGATAAAACTGTTCGAATTCAAGCGTGATCATACGACCTTCCGTATCGTGCTCTTCTATGCCCATACCAAGCGATACGGACAGCGGTTTTTGCTTCGTAAATACTGCCGTCCCGGAATATCCTTTTTTTACCGCGTAATTCCAGTACTGGTAATACCCGTCTGTCTCAAGCTCGATCTGCCCTTCCTGCAGCTTGCTCTCCTGGATACAGAAAATATCCGCATCCGCCTCTCTGAAAAAATCAAGAAATCCTTTCTGAACACACGCCCGAAGGCCGTTCACGTTCCAAGATATTAATTTCATTGTCTCTACTCCTGCCATTCTGTCTGATATCGCTTTCGCGTTTCCGTGTCGTTCCATCAAGACACAAAATACTGATTTTAGTATATCATTTTTCACTGTACTTTTCCAATACAATCTTAGTTTTTTATATCTGTGCTTGCCAATTCACCCGTTATCTGGTAAAGTGTAACTACCAGACAACTGCGGCGCCGGCGCTTTGCCTGAGCGCTGCTTATTACAAGTAAGAGAGGTATATTTACATGAGCGATTTTGAAACATGCGGCGGCAACTGTTCCAGCTGCAGCGAAGACTGCGAAAGCGGCGGAGCGACCATTACCCTGACACTGGATAATGATGAAACGATCGAATGCTCCATTCTCACAGTATTTGAAGCTGCCGGCAATGATTATATTGCACTTCTTCCGCTGAATGAAAACGGTGAAAATGAGGACGGCGAAGTATTTATTTACCGGTTCCATGAGGAGAACGGTATGCCGGTTCTTGAAAATATTGAAAGCGATGAAGAATATGAAGCCGCTTCCGACGGCTTTGACGAGTGGCTCGATTCTATGGAATACGACGAGCTCGTATCTGCGGAAGAGGAAGAATAAACAGACGGGGCCGGATAGACCGGCCCCGCTTTTCTTTTTCCTTTACAGCAGGACTGCATCCAGAAACCTTGACGGCTCCTGCAGTTTCCCGTAGCGCTCTTTCACGTAGCAAATATGCAGGCGGTCCTTTGCCCGCGTCATTCCAACGTACAAAAGCCGTCTCTCCTCTTCGATATCCGCTTCGACCGAAGCTTTCCGGTGCGGGATCGTCCCTTCATTTACATCGCAAAGAAATACCTCTGAAAATTCCAGTCCTTTTGTACCGTGCAGCGTCGCAAGCGTGACCGCATCCTCTTTCTGTCTCCGGCTGTCCCGCTGCATCCTCTGTTCTTTCAGCGCTTCCGTGTACGCTTCTATCTGCTCGTACCATTCTTCTACTGTTTTGTATGGCTTTGCACTCTGCTGAATCTCATCCAGAAGATCGGTCAGTTCTTCCGCTTTCATCTTCCGCTCTTTTGCGTATTCCCTCAGATAATCTTCGTAGCGCACGCCGTGCCGGATATAATTGATCGCTGCATACGGCGCCATCGAAGCGATCATATTCAGGTCGTATTCCAGACGGTCAATGCGGTCCAGCATCCAGTCTTTCTCTTCATAATAGGTGCGCAGCGTTTCCAGCGAGATGACCGGGGAGTCAATGGCATCTCTGCTGATATACCGTTTCGGCCGATTCATCACCTGCAGGAACTCTGCACGGTCCAGACGTTCCCGTGCCAGATGAAAATATGCCAGAATATCCCTTGCGATCCAGTGCTCATAAATATTCGGAAGCGCTTCCCGCATCAAAAAAGGAAGATTAAACTCCATCAGCCGCTGCGCAAACGGCCCCGCCCCCTGATTGGTCCGGAACAAAACGGCGACTTCCGAAAGGGGAAGGCCCTGTGACAGACGGTCCCGGATGCATTGTGCCAGATACAGACTCTCATGCTCCTGATCATCAAATTCCTGAATATCGACCGGTTCTCCTTCTCCCCGCACGCACGTGATCTTCTTGTCAAACCGCTTCGAATTTTCTTCAATCACCGTCCCGGCAAGCTCCACGATCGGTTTTAAGGAACGAAAATTCCGGTCGAGCAGGATGGAGACCGCGTCCGGATAATCCTTCGTAAAATTCAGCATCAGCTCCGGCTTCGATCCGCGGAAACGATAGATTGACTGGTCATCATCCCCCACAAGAAACAGATTGTTCTCCGGAGCGGCGAGCAGTCTCAGCACCTGGTACTGGAGCGTATTAATGTCCTGAAACTCATCTACCAGAATATACCGGAATCGTTTCTGCCAGATACTAAGGATATCGCTCCGCTGCGTCAGCAGCTCATACGTATAGACAAGCATATCGTCAAAGTCGAGCAGCCCCATCTTGCGGTGCGCCGTCTCATATCCATTGTAGATCTGCCGGAACACCTCCTCCGGACACGATCTGGAATAATAGTGGCTCAGATCAATCTGCTCATTTTTGATCAGGCTGATCTCGGCTGCCAGTTCCGAAAGAATTTCCTTTTCGCCTTCCGGCGAAAAATGTGCCTCCCGCATCAGCTGCCTCAGTATCTGATATTTCTTATCCTCCGTTATGATTTTTGCCGAGGTAAAATGGTATGCCTGCTTTAATATGTAGAAAAAAACAGCGTGAAAGGTCCCGAATGTTACACCGGACGCTTTGCAGAGTGCAGAAAAACGATTCCGCATCTCGTTTGCGGCAGCTTTCGTAAAGGTGATGACCAGAATCTCCTGAGGTTTCACACCGTATTTTTCGATCAGATATTTTGTTCTCTGTGTAATAACGAGGGTTTTTCCGGATCCGGGTCCGGCCAATACCATGGCCGGACCGTTTCCATGGGCGATCGCCCTTGACTGCGCATTGCTTATCTGCATGTTTCACCTAATAATTCAATGGCTTTTTTGATGCGTTTTACCGACTCTTCTTTTCCGAGCACTTCCATGATCTCAGTCGCGCCGGCCGGAGTCATCTGTTTTCCTGATACAGCCACACGGATCGGCCACATCACGAAATTCACCTTACAGCCTTTTTCCTCTACGTACTGTTTCAGCATTTCAAACAACGCGTCATTTGTAAACTCTTCCTGAGCCTCAATTCTCGGAAGGATCTCTGTCAGTACCTCAAGGCTGGTCTGCTCCGTCGTCTTTGATTTTTTGTGCGCATACATGGATACGTCATACTGCGGCACTTCTTCAAAAAAGTCAACCATCTCAGCGATATCCGGATATACTTCGATACGGGTCTTCACCATCGCTGCAATCTTGCGGAAATCGAGTTCTCTCGAAATCGCCTTTTTCAGATACGGGAGCGCTGCCTCATAGAACCGCTCATCGTCCATCGCTTTCAGATACTCTCCGTTCATCCACCGCAGTTTCTGAACATCAAATACTGCCGGCGATTTACTCATATGATGGTAATCAAACGCTTCCACAAGCTCCTCAAGCGAGAAAATCTCGCGGTTGTCCTGCGGACACCATCCAAGAAGCGCTACGTAATTGACGATTGCCTCAGAGACAAACCCCTGCTCCAGCAGATCCTCATAAGAAGAATGTCCGGAACGCTTGGAAAGCTTCTTGTGCTCTTCATTTGTGATCAGCGGGCAGTGTACATACACCGGAACTTCCCATCCGAATGCCTCATACAGGCGGTTGTATTTCGGTGCGGATGACAGGTATTCATTTCCGCGCACCACATGCGTGATCCCCATCAGATGATCGTCAACCACATTTGCGAAATTATACGTCGGATATCCGTCTGACTTGATCAGAATCATATCATCCAGTTCTGCATTCGGCACTTCGATCGTCCCGTATATTTCATCCACGAAGCGCGTCGTACCCTCTTTCGGCACATTCTGACGGATCACGTACGGCAATCCTGCCGCAAGCTTTTCCTCAACTTCTTCTTTGGAAAGATGGAGGCAGTGCTTATCGTATACGACGATTTCTTTTCCGGCCACCTCCTGTTTCAGGGATTCCAGACGTTCCTTATCGCAGAAGCAGTAATACGCTTCGCCTTTTTCGATCAGCTTTTTGGCGTATTCCAGATAAATCCCGGCTTTCTGCCGCTCACTCTGTACGTAGGGTCCGCATCCGCCGTCTTTGTCAGGTCCTTCATCGTGGATCAGCCCTGTCTTTTCCAGCGTCCGGTAAATAATATCGACCGCTCCTTCCATATAGCGTTCCTGGTCCGTATCTTCGATCCGCAGCATAAAGGTGCCTCCTTCATGCTTTGCGATCAGATAGGCGTACAGTGCAGTCCTTAAATTTCCCACATGCATACGCCCCGTCGGACTTGGTGCAAATCTTGTCTTTACTTTACTCATACCGTATAACTCTCCTCATTTTCTCTTTTTATGTCCTGAACCGGATCTGCCGCGATACGCTGAGCGCCAGCGCCATTTCTGCCATCAAAAACAGTATAGACGTACCGCCGTAACTGACGAACGGCAGCGTAATGCCAGTCGTCGGGATCAGGTTCGTAACAACCGCAATATTCAATATGACCTGAAGCGCGATATGCACAAAAATACCGGATACGATCAGCGATCCAAGAAGATCCGGCGCATTCTGCGCGATGAAAAACAACCGGTACAGCATAAATACAAACATCAGAATCACGAGAACAGCCCCAAAGACACCAAGTTCCTCGCAAATGATCGAAAAGATCATATCATTTTGAGCCTCTGGAAGCGCTCCCAGCTTCTGTGTGCTGTTTCCAAGTCCCTTTCCGAAAAATCCTCCGGAACCGATCGCGTACAGTGCCTGCATGACCTGATATCCGCCAAGGCTGGAATAGGACTCCGGATCAAGCCAGACCTTAATTCTCTGGATACGGAAACTTCCGTCTCCCGCAGCGCTGCTCACCAGGAACAATACGAGCAGCGCTACAAGAGCCGCTCCCACCCCGGCTGCGATCACGAACGGAGCCGTCTTCGGGTGTGCGATAAACACCAGGATCACCGTAATGCCTGCAATGATGATCGCCGTACTTAAGTTCTCAGTAAAAATGTACGTACACGCCGCCGAAAGAAAACCGAACCCGAATACGATCAGCGCAGGCTTCAGCCCCTTTAGCTTCGTTCCCATCTTCACGATCAGGACGGGCAAAAACAAAATGATCGCCAGCTTCGCCAGCTCCGCCGGCTGAAACGAAACAGGACCGAAATAGATCCAGCGCTTCGCGCCGTTTACTTCACGCCCGATAAACTTCGTAATCACCAGAAAGAAAATCGATACCCAGTAGACCGGCACCGCAAAGCGCGCCAGAAAATGGTAATCAATCTGGGAACCGATCAGCGCCAGCACAAATGCCCCGACACTGATGACCGCCTGCTTCCGGAAATAAGACATATCGTCCCCGCCCGGCTCCAGCATTGCCTCATACGCACTCGTACTGTAAAGCATCACGAGTCCAAAACACGTCAGAAGGATTACGATCGCAAGAAGATTGTAATCAAAGTAATCCCGTTCCGTGGAGAGGACTCTGTTCACATATGGTCTGCCTGTCCTTGCAGGAGCACTTCTCCTTCGGACCGGCCTCAAATATTCTGTTCTCTGTCGTCTGCCTGCCATATAATCCCTTCCATCCGTGCATTTCAACAAATTACCCGGTAATCATACCATATCTGTACTGTTTTTTCCAGCCCCGCCCGCAATAAATTTGTCACGTCTCTGTTTTGCGTAGCACTTTTTCCCGTCAGACATATTCTGGTAGAGAAAGAACTGATAAGGAAGGGAAACTATGAACTATCCAAACAATTCTGGCTGCAGATGCGGCCATGCGTCCGGCAGTATGTCAAAGGTAGCTGAAATTTACCATCATCTGTCCGAGTCCGGCGCTCCGCTTGCCATGGCATACGTACCGTATCAGTCATGGAAACCTGCAGACGATCTTTGCAGGTCTTTGAACGCGGGAACGATCTTCCCGGCACTCAGAAAGCCGTTTTGCGGAAAAGGAGGGAAATGCTGGTGAATCAGGCAAACTATAACAATACCATGAACCGCGGCGGCACAAACCGTACCGCTCCGTGCGGCAATCAGCCATGCGGCAGTCAGAATCAAAACCGCACCGGTCTGGCATACGGAAATCAGAGCCGCAGCGGTCAGTCCTGCGGCAATCAGAATCAAAACCGCACCGGTCAGGCATATGGAAATCAGAACTGCAGCCTGATGGAACGCCGCGGCGCGGAATTTTCCATGACAATCCCAACAGGTGACCGCAGAAGGCTGTTGTCCTTCATTAATGAGATCAGTTTCGCTGTCTATGAAACGCTTCTTTACCTTGATACACATCCGGACAATCAGGAAGCTCTGCAGTATTTCAAGAAACACAACCAACTGCGCAACCATGCGCTTAAAGCGTATGAAAACTCATACGGTCCGCTCGTCATCGCCGTCGCTGATGAATCCTGCAGTCGTTCCTGGGAATGGGTGAATCAGCCGTGGCCATGGGAAGGAGGTGCCTGTTAAGTATGTGGAATTATGAAAAACGACTTCAGTACCCGGTAAATATCAAAACACCAAATGCCAAAATCGCACAGATTATCATGAGTCAGTACGGTGGTCCGTACTGCCGCTACCTATGGCCGAAAAATACAGTCTTGTCATGATTTTATGATTGCATCAAATCCGGCTTTTTTCAGCTTCTTTACCAGCTTCTCTGCGTTCGCCTTCACACTGAATACGCCGCACTGGACTTTATATGCCCCGTCCTGCTTTTTCACGATCACATCAAATCCGGCCTTTTTGATCTTCCGGAACCGTTTTTCCGCGTTGGACTTGACGGTAAAGGAGCCGGCCTGTACGGTATACTGTCCGCTCCCGGATTTCTCCCGGATGATATACCCCGCCTTCTGGCTGTTGTACTGGCCTTCCCCGTGCCAGCTCTTATACACAGCCCCTTCTCCTGTCCCGCTGCAGTACGCATGGCCTGCGTCGTACCATTTCCCGTTTCCGGCATAGATGTTCGTGTGCTGGATATCAACGTAGGTCACGATATCGCCGGGCTGCAGCGTACCGTCTTCGATCAGCTGTCCCACCGTCTCGTCCCCGATCCGGATCAGGTCGCATGTCTTTGTGACGGCCGCCTTTGTGCCGGCGCCCCATGAGATCGTACCGCCGAGCTTCCCGTAAAAGATACCGGTCTCCTGCGGAATCAGGCCTGCTTCTTTCAGGGCCCATCTTGCCAGCAGCGCACAGTTGCAGGCGCGCTTCTCCTTTTTGAGGGCTTCTGCCCACTGTTCCTCCAGATACTTTGACGGGTTATGGTACTCCCAGTCCTTCCCGGCTTTCCGGTCATCCTTCAGCTGCTTCTGAAACTTTTTGCACTGGTCGAGAATGGGGTTTCCCGATGCGGACTGTTCTTCCGGATAGATCTTCTTCCCGGACCCATCGAATACGGAATAGCCCGGATTCCGGTCGGCACAGTCTTTCGCCTTATCGAGGTCCCGGTATGCCCCGATCTGTCCGGACATATCCGTCCCCCAGCTTTTGCGGACCCTGTACCACTCAGTCCCGGTATCCGGGAGGATATCCCCGGCATCTCCGTCTGTACTGCCTGACAGCTCACTGTCATATTTATCCAGGGAAAACCGATCGATGATGATGCAGATCTTGGAAATATAGTTTACGTCTGTCGCATACCCGCCATTCTTGATCAGCGTGGCCTGCTCCCTGTAATCTCTGCAGTCCCGGATCCCTTCGTACCGCAGGCCGTTTCCGTCCTTTGCCCCTAACAGGTACGCGCACCGGTCTTTGATGCTGTCTTCGATGCAGGGGTATTTCCGGAAGTCTGCGTATACGTAATACGTATT
>DVHT01000086.1 GCA_018711885.1 Candidatus Choladousia intestinipullorum
TAGCAGCCTTAGCGCCACCGATTTCTTTGGCAAGCTTTGCTGCCTGTACTTTGTATTCATGGTCATATTTACGTGCCACTTTGAATACCTCCTTATTCTCATGATTCTATTATGAAATCCTTGAGAATAAACTGTCAACTTTTTTTATACCACACCAAATGTATTCAGAGCTATTCTTAAGTCATATGAAACCATGCCCCAAAAACCAAAAAGCATTTACTATGATTAAGATATAAGTACCGGGCAGGAATAATCCCACCCGGCATCCGTAATTCTAACATTTTTATTTTTCTGGATAGTCCCATCTGCTCCTGAGCTTGACTCCATTTTCCTTTAAACATCTGGAAATGACTTGAGTATCTACGTTCAGGTTCTTGGAGATCTCTTTTATAGTATGCATCTCCTTATACATTCTGATCACTTTTTTGTCATCGACTTTTGCCCGAGTCCGGCCACTTTTGCGAAGGGGAACTCCTTGTTGCTTGAGGAGTTTCACAATGGTCGTCTTACTGCAGTTAAATTCGGCACCCAACTCATAGCTTGCCTTGCCAGACTGATAAGCCGTGACGATCTTTTGTATTTCTTCAGGAGTGAAAGCTCTTTGGTAGGGTTGCTGAAGGCGATCTACCTTCTTTTTGTCAGTATAATAATCTGAATTTTCTCCCTTGTCATTTTTTGGGCTTTGTGAGATAATATCGGTATCGGACGGAGATAAGCGTCCGGCATGATTGGATAATTTAAACTCGAGAATCCTTTGGTAATTCTTCGAGGTAATTTCCATGAGTGCCCGGCTCCTGCAAAAGCGACTCTATTGCAGCAAGCAGCTGAAACAGACGGGTATTAGAACAGTAATACGGATTATCATCCCGTTTCTTATTGCAGTACAGCAAGATACGATAAACTTTCATGATTCGATCCCCTTCTCCAAAAAGCTGATTTAAATCATTTAACAGGAACGAAACTGGTTTTTCATTTGCTTTTACAGCCGCGCTTTATTCTGCAACGGTGCAGTCATAGAAACGAATCACCATAGGATATGCTGCATTCATTTCGACCTCTCCCATATTGGTGATAGCGAACACTTCCGTCTTGTCACAGACCGCGATCCCCGGGGCGTCTTCCGCAATCATATTCTGGGCCTCGACAAATTTTTCACTGGCCGCCTCCCGGTCTGTCGCCGCAAGCTGATTTGCTTCTTCCAGCAGCGCGTCAAGCTCAGAATTTCTATAGTAACTCAGATTGTTGGATATAGCGTCCTCCGGCTCGCTTCCATACATCCCATGTACGAAGCTGTATGGCGAAGCAATATCGAGCATCCAGTACTCCAAAAGAATATCCTGCCGGTCGGCCGGATCTGTACTCGTCGCCATACTGAACTGCGAATCCCACGTTACGGCCCGGATATCCAGAGTAATTCCCAGTTTCTCCAGTTCTGTCTGATACAGCTCCGATATCAGACGCAGCGTTTCGTCTCCTGTCTGATACGTCATGACAAGGGTGACATCTTCGTCTGCATACTCTGAAGCGTCCAAGTATTCCTGCGCCTTATCCAGATCATAGCTGTAGCTCATGATATCGTCGCTGTGGCCCCATAATCCTGCCGGCACATATCCGGTCGCTTTTGAAGCATATCCTCCGCATGCGCTTTCCAGAATGTCTTCATACGGAATCGCGTACGCCAGAGCTTTACGGAAATTCTCGTCAGAGGTCGGGCCTTCCGCCGTATTGTAAAGAAGATTGATATTTTTAATCGTAGGAGCTTCTACCACCTCAACCGTATCTACGGCTTTTAATGCCTCCAGATCTTCATTGGTAAGCATATGGGTAATATTCGCTTCTCCTGATTCTACCAGCTGGCGTCTGGAAGAAGCCTCCGCCGCTTTTTCGATAATGACGGTTCCGTACTGATTCTCTTCCCAGCCGCCCCAGTAATCTTCGTAAGCAGAAAGAATGACGTTTTCCCCCATACTGTAGCTGTTAAGCATATACGGTCCGCTGCCGCACTCGTTGCCCGCGGCAAACCATTCTTCCCCGTTTTCCTCGACAGCCGTCGGAGAATAGATATACGCCCCCGATGTAGCCGCCGCTATCACATCCAGCGGAGCCGCAGTGTTCAGGTTAAACTGAACCGTGTACTCATCGACCACTTCAATGCTTTCGACAGGCTCCCACAGATAGGACTGCATCTGCCCGTTGTTGATTGTCCGGTCAATGCAAAACTTAACTGCTTCCGCATTCAGCGGCGTCCCGTCATGAAACGTTACGTTTTCACGTATATTGAACGTCCATGTAAGACCGTCATCAGAAACACTGTAATCCGTTGCCAGCACCCCGGTAAATTCGTCTGATTCCGGATTGTAACGCAGCAGCGTTTCATAAATATTATTAAAAACCATTACTTCATTCGTGACGGAGCCGCTCGGATCCCACTGAAGAATCGGATCAACGTAGATGGCATAATATGCGATATTTTCCGCCGCAGGAGCCGCTGCCGCCGCGGCCGTACCCATCGCCAGAAGACCGGCAGCCACTGAAGCCAATGCAAGTAAAGCTCTTCGTTTTCTCATCGGTTTCCCTCCTTATCTTATGCAAGATCAGCCAGAATCTTATCGGCGTACGCCTTCATGGAAGGATGGACAAATTCTCCGTCCTTCATCACCAGTTCGTCCCCGACGTAAGCCGTAGACTTCGCAGTACAGATATCCAAGTGATTTGCGGAAATCTGGCCTTCCGGCGGCATGTCGACCGGGCTGGTATGTCCGAATCCGAAATTAATTCCTCCCCACATACGTTCGTTCTTAATTCCATGATCTGTAAAATCCTGATACTTCGGAAGCAGCCCGAAATTAATATGGGATACTTTATAAATGTTGTCGTCAAACGAAGCCAGCCATTTAGTGAACCGGTTTACTACGTCTGTGTCTTTTCCTTCAATGGTTGTAATCCTTCCGTCCTTAAAGTTGACAGTCACAGGATCGTCGACCAGCCCCCAGGGATCCGCATAGATACACTTCACAACTGCTTTTCCATTCAGTGAGCCGATCTTCGGCACCATATTGTACATTCCCGGGCAGGTATAAAATCCCGGCTCGTTGATCTCTCCGATCTGCGCGACATTCCGGTGGTTTTCATCTATCTCAAACGTACAGTCCGTGCCGAGCTGATCTACGATGCGGAGCTTTTTATGCTTCATGACCAAAGCGTTCAGCTCTTTGCACAGCGCGGCCATTTCCGGAGTATAGATCGAGAACATCTCCTCCAGTTCGTCTACTCCCATAATTGAGAGCAGCCAGTATTTCATATTTTTATATTTTTTCAGAACCGTCTCAAAGGCATCGGAATACAGCCAGCCCATCGTCCCCGTATCCAGCCAGTAATCTACATGCTCCATCATCGCAACGAAAGGTTCGAACGGAATCACCGCGTCCGCCGCTTTTCCATGCGTCGGCGCAGGTTTCGTGATGAACATCGCGGCTTTCGCGCCCGCGTCATAGACTTCTTTGGCTACGGCTTCATTGATAAAATGATTCGATCCCCAGTCGCCGCTTATGACGACTACCTCTCCTTCCTTTACCTTAAAGCCTTTGTGTACAATAAACTCTGCAATTTTCTTGACTCTTTCTTCCTGCTTCATACGTTTCACACTCCTTTTTTTATATTGATAAGTATGTCAGCTCTCACTGCATATCTTATCTGCATAAGGTTTCAGCTCCGGGTGGACGAATCTCCCGTTTTCCATGACGAGTATGCCGTCGATCCAAACTGTTCCGTCCAATACCATTCCATCAAAGTGGGACACGCAGGGCTGCCCTTTGGGCGGAGCCTCAGAGGCGCTTACATTTCCGAACCCCCAATTTAAGGTTCCCCAGCCTCTTTCATCCAGTATCCCTTCCCCGCACAGCCCGCGCACCTTCGGCAAAAGGCCGATATTCGTATGCGCCACACTGTAAATGGCCGGATCGTTCCACTTTGCCAGCCAGTTTTTCAGACGGTCGGCGTCCTCCTGCTTTTTGCTCTGTACGTCCGCAATCATTCCGTTTTTCAAAAGCAGCGTCATGGGCGCTTCCAGAATGCCCCACGGGTCTGCATAGACTCCCTGAAACACCAGCTTTCCATTCGCCGAGCCAAATTCCGGAACAATATTAAACAGCGCCGGTATCGTAAAAAACCCCGGTCCGCCCGCGTTTCCGATATCAATCGTGACTGCATGGCGGTGATCCAGCCGGAAACTGACGTCTGTGCCGTCCTCGTTTGTCATCCGGACCGTTTCCGCCGCCGATATCATATCATTCAGCCTGCCGCACAGCGCGCCAAGTTCATCGCTGTGGTTTTCCACAAATACCTGAAAAAGAAAATCAAGTTCTACAGCAGAAATTAAAAGATAACGGATTTTTTTATTCTCCGTTAAGACAGTCTCGTGCGCGTCAGAATACAGCCAGCCCATCGTTCCTGTATCCAGCCAGCAGTCCGCCTTTTTCATCAGTTCTGTAAAAGGCTTAAACGGAATCACCTGATCCGCTTCCTTTCCGTGACTGGCCGCCGGCGCCGTAAGAAACATAACCGCTTTTGCCCCTGACCGGTATGCCTCCTGCGCGATCGCTTCATTGATATCGTGATGCGACTGAAAATCTCCGGTAATTACGAGCGTCTCCCCTTCTTTCAGATGAAAAACAGTATGGACCATCGCATATGCCAGCTTCTCAAGCTTCTGTTTCTTTTCCATGTTCTTCCTATCTCCTCTCCTGCTCCGCTGCCAGATGGCACGCCACCTGTACCCCGTTTTTCAGTGTAATCATCTCAGGCTCCTTTTCGCTGCAGCATGGAAGACATTTTGTACAGCGCGTATGGAACCTGCAGCCTTTCGGCACGTTGATGGCGCTCGGCACGCCGCCCTTTAATACGTTTATTTTATTAATACTGTCCGTACTCATAGTAGGGATCGCGTCAAACAGCGCCTGTGTATAAGGATGCTGAGGATTTGAAAAAACTTCCTCCGCGTCTCCCGCCTCAACAATCTTTCCCAGATACATGACGACAATCCGGTCTGACATATAATGAACTACACTCAGATCATGGGAAATCAGAATATACGTAAGATCAAACCTGTCCTTCAGATCATTCAGCAGCTTCAGTATCTGAACCTGCGACAGGATATCAATGGACGAAGTCGGCTCATCGAGTACAACCAGCTTCGGCGTCAGCGCAAGCGCACGGGCAATGGCAATCCTCTGCCGTTCACCGTTGCTGAACTCATGCGGATACATATAAGCGCTCTTTTTGGGCAGGTCAAGCATTTCCAGCAGTTCTTCCACCCGTTTCAGGATTTCTTCTGAATTCATTTTCGTCTGAACCTTCAGCGGCTCGCCGATAATATCCTTTATCAGCCTCCTCGGATTTAAAGACCAGAACGGATCCTGAAATACGATCTGGATATTTTTTCTCTCCTTTCGAAGTTCTTCCTTCGACATGCGGTACAGATCCCTGCCGTCAAAAACGACGCTCCCTGATGTAGGCTCCGTCAGATTCAGGATCGTATTTACAATCGTGCTTTTTCCGCATCCCGACTCGCCCACCAGACCGATCACTTCGCCTTTCTGAATCGTCAGAGAGACGTCGTCAACCGCTTTTACCACCTGCCTGTTTTTACCAAAACGGAAACCATTGGATTTGACTGGATAATATTTTTTCAAATGCTCAATCTGAAGAAAACCGTCTTCTTTCCTCATTTAATTTCTCCTTTTGCATAAATGACATTTCACAAAATGACCGTCTTCTAATTCTGTCATTTCCGGCTCTTTCTCAATACATATCTCCTGATGCTTCATGCACATCGCGTAATGACTGCATTTTGCCTGCACCGGGTCGTCCCGGTGCTCAAGAGCATAATTCAGCTGCTCATTCATTCCGTTCTTATCCGGCACCGCGTTCAGCAGGATACCGGTGTACGGATGCGCGTAATGTTTCAGCACCTGCTGCGTTTTCCCTTTTTCTACAATGCGCCCGTTTTGAAAAACGGCTACATGATCGCACATAGAATAAATCAGGCTTGGATTATTCGCGATAAAAAGACAGGTCATGCCAAATTCTTCCTGAAGCTGTTTCAGAAGCTGCAGGATCCCCACCTGGATTGTGACGTCCAGATTCCTGGTCGGTTCGTCTGCAATCATAAATTCCGCTCCGCACGCAAGCGCAAGCGCAATGATCACCCTCTGTCTCTGCCCTCCGGAAAGCTCATGCGGATATTTCTTCATGACCTTTTCCGGATCCGGCAGCTTCACGATATTCAGCCACTCTTCCGCCTTTTTCTCCGCTTCCTGCCTGCTCATGCCATGCATTCGCGTTATGACGTTGACCAGCTGTTTCCCTACCGTATATACGGGATTCATCGTGGACATCGGATCCTGAAAAATCATGGATATTCTTTTTCCGCGGATTTCTTTCTGCATCTGCTTTTCAGAAAGCTTCATAAGATCTGTCCCGTCCAGAATAATCTCGCCGCTCACAATTTTTCCGGGCGGGGTTTCCAGAAGCCGGAGAATCGACAGGGCAAGAACCGTTTTTCCTGTTCCGCTTTCTCCGATGATCCCATACGTCTCACCTTTGTTGATTCTGATTTCATCGACATATAAAACGTCCCTGATGCCTTCATAGCTTTTGAACTGAATATGAAGATCACGAATCAGCATATACGTATTATCTGCTTTTTCCATACTTTCTTCTCTCCTAGTTTTTTCTCGTTCTCGGGTCGAATATTTCTCTCAGTCCATCGCCGATCAGATTAAACACAAGCACTGTAATAAAAATCGCCAGGCCTGGGAAAATCGTATACCACCAGGCATTCAGAAAATAATTCCTGCTTGTACTTACCAGAAGCCCCCATTCCGGCGTGGGTGACTGTGCTCCCAGCCCAAGGAAGCTGAGGGAAGCCAGCGTCATAATAACATTTCCAATATCGAGCGATACCTGCACGATCACCGGGGCAAGGCAGTTTGGAATGATATGTTTCAGAATGATAAATCTGGGCGGGGCCCCGATCGCGACAGACGCTTTTACAAACTGCTTCTCCCTGACAGAAATCGCCTGATTGCGGACGATACGGGTGTAGGAAGGCCACCACGAAATAATACAGGCTATCAATGCGTTCCGGAGGCTCGGCCCCATAAAGGCCGCAATAGCCATTGCAAGAAGCAGCGACGGAAAGCCCAGAAACATATCCGTGATTCTCATGATGACGTCATCCAGCAGCCCGCCGAAAAATCCTGCGGCAGATCCAAGCGCGACTCCTATGGCCGTAGCGGCCGCAATTGTGATTACCCCAGCCGAAAGAGAGATCCGTGTTCCGAGCATTACCCTCAAAAACAGGTCGCGGCCAAGCTCGTCTGTTCCGAACCAGTGCTCTCCTGAAGGCGGCAGCAGGCTCGCGGAACTGTCCGCCATATTATTGACCTCGCTCACTGTCGGCAGAAAAACAGGACCGAATATTGCGATAAGCACAAGCAGTATCGCTACTATAATCGCCAGACGCGTCAATCCGTTCCGCTGCAGGAGGTATACGGAATTTAAAAAACGGTTTATCTTTGGTTTCATCAGTTTTACAAAACTGCTCATTGATCCTTCTCCTTTATAATCTTACTCTTGGGTCTGCCGCTATAATAAGGTCCGCAATCAAATTCAGGACGACGTACACAATGGAGGAAAAAAGCGTCGCTCCTATGATAGCGGGCGAATCCATATTCGTTATCGCCGTAGACACGTAATTTCCAAGCCCGGGCCAG
>DVHT01000087.1 GCA_018711885.1 Candidatus Choladousia intestinipullorum
ATTGCGTTTCTGGTGGATTCCTACCGGGGGGAAACAAAACAGTATGATATGATCAATTATCTGCTGTTTATTACGTTCTTTCCTCAGCTGATTGTCGGTCCGATCATCCATCACGGAGAGGTTGTTCCGCAGTTTGAGAATGAAGAAAACTTAAAACTGAATTTTGACAACATTGCAGTCGGACTGTTTCTGTTTTCAATCGGATGCGCAAAGAAGATTCTTCTGGCGGATCCCCTTACGACAGACGCTCAGGCGTTTTTCGGAAATATTACAGATTCTCTTCCCATGATAGATTCGTGGTTTCATTCAGTGGAATATACGGTATCGTATTATTTTGATCTGTCGGGCTATGCTGATATGGCGATCGGACTCGGAATGATGTTCAATATCGTGATTCCGCATAACTTCGATTCTCCGTATAAAGCGCGAAACTTTCAGGATTACTGGAAACGCTGGCACATAACGCTTTCCCGGTTTCTTTCCGCTTATATTTTCCGTTCTGTTTACCGCAAGGGCGACAAGTGGCGCAACTACTATGTAGCGACAATGGTGACGTTTTTCGTTTCGGGTTTCTGGCATGGAGCCGGATGGACCTTTATCGTCTGGGGTCTGGTGAACGGTATCTTCGTATGTACTGCCGCATGGATGCGCAGAAAAGGGCTGAAATTTCCGTTCCCATTAGCATTTGGCCTGACGGCGGTCGGCGTTGTGGGGGCAAGGATCCTCTTCGTCTCCGAGACATTTACCGATGCCTGGAATGTATACCGCGGTATGTTGAATTTCAGTTCTCTTGGCGGTGTTTCCGGGCTTTTGCAGCAGGGATACGCGTTTGTCAGAGACAATACCCTGTGTACTGTGCTTCTGCTGGCAGGGTTGTTTATCTGCTGGTTTCTTCCAAATTCGCGTCAGATGGCGGAGAAATTCAAACCGAACTGGAAGACGGCTGTATTTGCAGCGGTTCTCCTTATCATTTGTATCATGCAGATGAATCAGGTTGTGCAGTTTTTGTATTTCCAGTTCTGATACAGGGCGGCAGAAGTAAGACAGGAGGTAAATATGAAAAAGAGCAGGCAGTGGATCATGGGATTTCTTGGGCTTGTGTTTGTGGGGATCCTGCTGTTTATGGCAGTTAATTTTATTGTGGATCCAACCGGATATTTTGCGGTGGAGCGCGGAGCCGGTGAGATAGATGCGAATGGATATACGCGTGCGGCAAAGAGCAAATATATCAAGAAAAATGCGGACGAATACGATGCCGTCGTGCTGGGAGGCTCCAAGGCCGGAGTGCTCAGCACACAGCGTCTCTCAGAATATACAGGGAAAAACTATTACAATTTCTACATCGCATACGGATGCTTTTCGGACTTTCTGACGTATGCCCGCTATTTGATCAATACGGCGGATATCGAGGAGATCACGCTGCATTTAAGCAGCATTGAGGTACAGCAGTATTCCCGGGCGGATACAAATGAGATTTATGAGGTTCCGGCCGTCGTAGAAGGCGGGGCAGTAAACACTCTGCTGGAAAATCTGAACTATCTCTGCAGAAATATCACCTCTTCTATTGACTATGTACGAGAGGGAAATACAGAGCAGGAGCGGGGAATGGATTCGCTTCAGACCGGTGAACGCAATTATTCGTATCCGTACAGCCTGATGGAGGAGGATCCGGCTGCATACGTGGAGGAATACGTACTGCCGCGTTATGACAATAATCTGAAGGCCCTGTTTGATGATGATGAGCCTTCCATGCCGGCGATCGAGGACAACTTAAAGGCAATGAGTCGGATTAAAAGGCTCTGCGACAGGAAAGGCGTGACACTGAAGGTCGTGATCGGGCCCACGTTTATCGGCGAGATGTATAAGTTCGAAGGACCGGAGTACTACGATTACCTGCGCGGTCTCGTGGAGATCACTGATATCTGGGATTTCAGCGGATTTACGGACGAGGACAGAAATCCGTACAATTTCGTAAATGAAGGCCACTACAACAATGCGACGGCGGATCTGATCGTCGATACGATGTACGGGAAAGCTTCGAAGGAAGGCTTCGGCGTGCTGCTGACGAAAGACAATATTGAGCAGTATCTGGCAGAACGCCAGGCAGACTATGAGGAGCTGAAGGCAGAATATGAACAGACCGGGACGATCGGACTGTTAGGACCTGATTCGGAGAGCTGCATTCGATAATTGAAGCTATAGAAGAGAAAATATAAAAGGCTCCGGGAGCTTGGGCGTCCGTAAAGTACTTATGGACGCCGGGATGCCCGGAGCTTTTTAAAGTTTTGGATCAGTAAAGCTGCTGGAGATTCTGCAGTGCGTTATCTGCCAGTATGACTTCCATGTGCTCAGCAAAGTGAGCTTCCATTGCCGGATTAAACTTGCAGCTAAATCCGTATTCTGACAGGATATTGCATACCTTGTTAAACTGTTCCGCAGAACTCTCTGCTTTTTTAACGAGCAGATAGTACTCGCCGTTTTCCTGATTCTTATACAGGGAATTCGGACCGTTGTAAATAGCGCCGATCATGCCGGAAGCTCTTATCGCGTCGTCGAGAGAACGGAACAGATAAAAGCGGGTCAGGCGGCGCAGCTCATCGTCGTCACTGTCGCTGTCAGCCGTGGTCTGTACAGCCGGCTTTGCCGTTTTTTCTGTGTCAGCAGCCGAAGCGGAGGCGCGTTTCTTCGCTTCCGTTATTTTTTTGATCAGTCCCAGGATGTCGTCGGCCCCCTCAATCCTGTCTTTTAAGTCGGAGAAGGAAAAACTTCCTTCACTGGAAGAATCTTCCGGTGAAAAACGGGAGAACCTGGTATCCAGCTCTTCCGGGTCTTCGACTTTCGTGATGATCAGGATAATGGAATCCATCGAAACAGGGACAGCTTCTATCACAAGCGGCGTATTGTCCGCCTCAAATCCGAAATCCTGTGCTGCGACCTGCATCATATCCTGAAAAAGTGCTTTTGCCTTGTCAGAGCCGTATGCAAGTTCGCTGAGCTTAATTTCTCTGTTTGCCAGATCTTCTTTCGTCAGGGTACAGCGAATTTGTCTGTCGTTGATTTTTTCAATCTTCATTCAATCACATCCTTACCCGATAATTACTACTACACCATTATATACGCATACGTGCTGATATGTAAAGTGGATAAATATTCAAAACCAGTTCAGCCATCAGCAAAACACTTATCCAGCCTGCTGCAGGTAAATTTGTGCAGTTTGTTACAGTTCAGCCATCAGGCCACAGACCGCCTGCTTTGCAGGCTGTCCGCTGCCAGGGCAGCTCCTGTCTGTGGCTTGATGGGCGTTCCGCCCACATCAAAACCCTCATCCAGCCTGTTGCAAGTAAACTTGAGCAGGCTGTCTCCGGGTTTTGTTGATGGCTGAACTGTTCACAAAAAAATCCTTGCATTCTGTGCACATATTGTATATAATAATCAACAGAAAGGTTATATGGAAAGTATTAAGAAAGGAGGAACGGATCATTAAAACCGCATCTTAGGCATATCATGTAAGAGCTTCTGTTTTCATCTGTTATCATGTACCTGTTGTCCGGATGCGTCCGGCAAGTCGCTGTATTTCCCCGCCGCAGGATGAACCATATATCCTTTCATAACTTCTTTTACGCATTATAATCAATTTCTATTTTATACGCAAGTTAATATTTTATAAACATAATCTGCGTCATATCGGGCTTTCTGGCATGTAAAAGTGCATTCTGCTGCATATCAGTATCACGAAATCATAATAATATATCACAAACATTATACCAGCATCTCCGGATGTCCATACCGCGCAGAGAAGGAGAAAAGTGGACAGAATAAAACATCGAAAGAGCAAAGCGAAAAAACCGGGTGCAGCATCTTTGAGAAGGGAGCTGCAGGATTACGAAAGGCAGGGGACACATTTATATCTGAATAATCGTCCCAGCAGTCCTGACGAGATTGTCAATGCGTGTCTGCTGGCAGAGCCTTCCGGATATATGCGGGATTTTATCGGTGATGATGCGGAGCATATCACGGAGATCCATTTTATCCGGATACCGGAGCAGAAAAAAATTTAGAGGAAAGGAGACAGCCATGCTGGCGGCATTCCCCTTATGCGCCGCTTACAGAATACGCAGTTTCTTATTTTTTTATAAAGATACTCCTGAAAATAATGACGATTTCTGAAATAAATGCTAAACTGTCCGTGGAGAGTCGCATTGAAAGGGGAAGTATAGCGATGAAAAATAAAAGAAAACAGTACCGGATACTCCTGTCTGCAGTGGCGAGTATCGGGATAATAGCGATTTTTGCTGTATGTATGGTGAAATTTATGCCCACACGGGAGCGGATGAGTCCGGAATCATACTTCGGGATCACAGGAACCAGTGAGGCGGCGAGTGCGCTGGGTGGGACGGAAGCGGTCATTATAGTGGAAGACCATGTGGCGCAGGAGCGTGCTGTGATTATTGACGGAAGCGCATATATTGACTATACGCTTGTCCAGAGAGAATTGAATTCACGTTTCCACTGGGATGCGTCGGCAGGACTTTTGCTGTTCACGACGCCGGACCAGATTTTTGAGATCGCGCCGAACGGGACGACCTACGTTGTGGATGGACAGAGTTTTGACGCGGGATATGAGATCCTGAAGACCTCTTCGTCCGGCATGTTTCTGTCTGTCAACTTTATGCAGCAGTATTCAGATCTGAAGTTTGAGCTTTTTGACGCTCCGGCAAGGATTGTCGTGACGCGGGGCAGTACAGAGCGCACCGTCGCGACGGTGAACAGAGACAGCGCCGTGCGTTATCTTGGCGGGATCAAGAGTCCGATCATCAAAGATGTCACAGAAGGTCAGCAGGTCAAAGTCCTGGAACAGATGGAGAACTGGTCTCAGGTCATGACGGAAGACGGCTTTATCGGATATATCAAAAACAGCAGGCTTTCCGATGTTCAGAACATTGTGACAGATACGTATTATAAAGGACCGGAATACACCAGCATTACGATGGAAGGCAGAGTGAATCTTGTATGGCATCAAATCAATTATCCGGAGATGAACGCGAACCTGGAGCAGGACATCGCCGGTATGACAGGCGTGAATGTGATTTCACCGACCTGGTATTATTTAAGCGACAATGAAGGCGGCGTGCTGTCCTATGCGGACAAATCGTACGTGGACCGGGCGCATGCGGCAGGGCTTCAGGTATGGGCGCTGATCAGTAATTTCAGCGAGGATGTGAGCACGACGACGCTGCTTGCTTCAAGGACTGCCCGCCAGACGGTGCAGAATTATCTTATCAGTCAGGCGCTGGAACTTGGCTTTGACGGGATCAATATTGACTTTGAGGGAATTGCGCAGGAAGCAGGCTATGATTACGTACAGTTTATGAGAGAGCTTTCCATTCTGTGCCGGAAGAACCAGATTGTGCTGTCTGTAGATGTGCCTGTCCCGATGGATTTTTCAAAACACTATAACAGGGGAGAGCTTGGAGCTGTCTGCGACTACGTGATCATGATGGGCTACGATGAGCACTATGCCGGTTCAGAAGTGGCAGGAAGCGTCGCTTCGATGGATTTCGAGATTACCGGTATCCAGAATATGCTGAGCGAGATGCCGAAAGAAAAACTGATCAGTGCGATCCCGTTCTATTCAAGACTGTGGTATACGAAGACGCTGGAAGACGGTTCGACAGAGGTGACGAGCGAGGCGGTGACCATGGAAGGGGCCGAACAGATCATTGCGCAGCAGGGAGTACAGACTGTGTATGATGAGAGCACAGGACAGCAGTACGCAGAGTGGACGGACGCGGAAGGGCGTCTCTGTCAGATCTGGCTGGAGGATGACAATTCCGTGGCGGCGCGTGCAGCGCTGGTAAAGGAATACGACCTTGCCGGAATCGCGGCCTGGGTGCTCGGAAATGAGAAAGACAGCGTTTGGGCGATCATCAGTAATGCGATAGCGTGACGGGACAGAAGACACAGTTGATGGGGTGTTTTGTCCATATCAGATTGACGGGGCAGACTGCTGCAGGTAACCTGCACAGGAGGCCCTGTCATTTTGTGTTAAGGGGGAGATGAGATCTGGAAATTTTTTAAAAGTTTCATATTGTAGTTGAAAAGCAGGTGTGTTTAAGGTAAAATAGAATAACAGACATTGCTGGTGTTATTGCCATGACGGGGCGGTATTTCCAGTCAGAAGGGACGGGCGGCTTATGACCTGCAGAGTGAAAAAACGCATCGAAATTTCAGGCCCGAAGGGGTTGACAGGAATGACGGAAGCTGGGATAATTTTCGGCAATCGGCAATCGGCAATCGGCAATCGGCAATCGGCAATCGGTAGTTTTTCCTGCCGGTCCGGAAAGAAAAGAAGGCCCAAAGGCGCATTTTGCTCATTTTTTAATGGGCGGGATGCGCCTTTGGGCCTTCTTTTCTTTTTGGCTGCACAGGACAAATTTCAAGAAAGGATACGGAAAATATGGGAAAAACAAAAAGATTATTCATATGGCTGCTGGCGTGTATGCTGAGCGTTTCCCTTCTGCCGGTGATCGCGCATGCGGCGGATGAAGGAGAGCTTTGGATAAACGGTGTGGATATTATTCAGGAACAGGATCATACGGTTGACTGCGGCGCGGGAAAGGCGGTTTATGATCCTCAGACACAGACGCTGACCTTGACAGACGCGGCCATTACGAAAGCGAATTTAACAAGCAGGGGTATTGATCTTCCTATGTATACGAATATGAAAATTGTTTTAAACGGGACAAATACCGTAAGCGGCGTTTCCAATGGCTTTTTTTCGCCGCCGAACAGCAATATTACATTTTCCGGCAAGGGGAGTCTTGCCATTATAGACTGTAAATACGCGCCTTTTGTTTCGCATTCCAATCTCACAGTAGACGGCGCAACGCTGACAGTATCAAACACAAATGACGGCGCAGTTCAGGTTGGCGGAGCGCTTGCTATTCGAAACGGGGCTTACGTGGAGGCGACGGGGTTATATTATGGAGTTCAGGCTGGGAGTCTGTACGTAACGTCCGGCAGTAAATTGACAGCAAACTCAACAGGAGAATACGGCAATTCCATTTGGGTTTTTAGCGGAAGTCTGAGCATATCGAATGCCGTTGTCACAGGGAAAGGGTACTATCCCCTTATGTGCGATTACGACATCATGATTACGGACAGTACGGTGGCAGCAGAATCTACGCATGACTATGGAATTTGGGCGAGAGGCGATCTGTCAATCCGGGGGAGCTCGGATGTGACTGCAATAGGACGCATTGCTGCCCTCGGCGCAGGAGGTTCGTTTTTGCTGGAGCCAGCGGGAGAGCTGATCGATGTGCTTGTAGGGGCGGACGAACAGACCGCTTCACGGATTGACAAGTCCCCACTGTCGCAAAAGACGGATCTGAGTTCTAGCACAAGTGGATATGGTATAAGGTATTTCCATAGTTTTCCGCATGTGCATACCATGACGCTTACGCCTGAGGTGAAGGCGGGCTGCACAACCGCCGGAGAGAAAGCGTATTATACCTGCCAAAGCTGCGGCAGATATTATGAAGATGAAGCCGGAACTGCGGAGATCACAGATCTGGAAAGATATAAAGAGATCAAGGCAACCGGACACAGTATGGTGCTAACGCCGAGGGTAGAGCCGACTGCTGCTACAGTAGGAAAAGAGGCCTACTATACCTGCCAAAGCTGCGGCAAATATTTTGAGGACGAAGCAGGGACGAAGGAGATTGCGGACATTGCCTCATATGGGATCATTCCGGCGACTGGAACCATCCCGGAGACTGGAACCATCCCGGAGACCGAAGCCGGGTCTGCAGAAGCAGTATCCTCTTCAGAGATAGAGGCGAATTCTGTCCGGCTGGATACGGGAGCTGCCGTCGTGTGGAAAAACGGGAAACTGAAGGTGTCGTGGAAGAGCGTCGACGGAGCCGAGGGGTATGATATTTACGCGGCCCTGTGCGGGGATAAGCTGAATGCGTCTTCCCTGGTGAAATCAGTAAATGGGAAGAAGAACTCCGTGTCTCTGGCAAAAATCGGCAAGAAGTTTTCCCAAAAGAAAACGTATAAGGTGCAGATCAAAGCATACAGGATAACCGGCGGCCAAAAGGTTTATATCGGGGAATCTCTGGTCTACCACGTGGCAGGGCAGAATGATCCGACCTACACAAACGCAAGTAAAGTCAGGGTGTCCGACAGAACAGTCACTGTAAAAGCGGGCAAGACAAAACAGATCAGGGCTTCGGTTGTAAAGCAGTCGTCAAAGAAGAAGCTGCTCTCCAAGGGGCACGGACCGATCCTACGCTACTATTCCACTGACCCTGCGGTGGCTTCCGTGAATGCGAAAGGAAAAATCAAGGCCAAGAGTAAAGGGACTTGCTACATTTACGTCACCGCGCTGAACGGCGTGGACGCCAGAGTGAAGGTTCGCGTGCGATAAAATAATGAAAATCGCTGCTGCATGGTTTGAGCAATCGGCCATGCGGCAGCGATTTCTATTTTCTATATCTAAAAGGCTGGAACAACCCGGAAGCAGGATCGTCAGATATTGCAAAAGCAGAGAATCTAAAGTATAATGTGGAAGAAATGTTCGGGAATGGGAGAGGGAGTATATTTATGGCTACGGAAATCCGGCGGTTGACGTTTGAAAACGAAAGCGCGAATGAGTTATATATCATGCGCGATGACCTGCTGCCCTTTTCGATGGGCGGCAATAAGGTCCGGATCGCGCAGGCATTTTTTGACGATATGAAGCACAAAAAATGCGATGCTATGATCATATATGGAAGCAGACATTCCAACCTTTGCAGAGTATTGGCAAACCTGTGTTTTTGCCGCGGGGTAGAGTGCGTGATGATCTGTTCGCATGAAGAGCAAGAGGACACTCAGGCGACCAACAATACCTGTCTGATCGACTGGACTGGTACGCAGACTGTACACTGCGGGAAGAATGATATCGCACAGACGGTCGAACGCGTGATGGAGGAGCTGCGCGCACAGGGAAAACATCCGTATTATATCTATGGAGACAAGACCGGACGCGGAAATGAGGGGACGGCAGCTTCCGCCTATGCAGAGGCTTACGCGGAGATCCGGGAATTTGAGAAAAAACAGGGATGGGAATTTGACTATGTTTTCTGTCCGTCCGGAACAGGGGCCACGCAAAGCGGACTGATCTGCGGCCATCTGCTGGCCGGAGACCGGAAAAAGATTATCGGCATCCTGATCTCGTCGCGTGAGACAAAACGGGCAGTTTCCGTGATCTCGGACGGGGTTGGCAGTTATTTCGAAAAGAATGGATATGCTCTGTCGGAGGACTACGAAAAAGAGATTATTCTGCGGGATGAGTACCGGCTTGGAGGATACGGAAAGTACGATGACAGGATACGGGAATGTATCCGGACACAGTATGTATTAAACAGCATCCCGCTCGACCCGGTGTATACGGCAAAAGCATTTTGGGGAATGCAGGAATACATCAAAGCAAATGCGCTGCATGATGCCAGGATTCTCTTTCTGCACACAGGAGGGACTCCGCTGTTTTATGATTTTTTAGCGAAAGAGGGAGCAGGGAACACAAGATGTTAGTTTCGATCGTGATACCGTGTTACTATTCGGAAAAGACAATACGAAAAGTCGTTGAGCTGGTGACAGAAGAGTTCCGGCAGAATGATGGATATGAATGCGAGTTTGTGCTGGTAAATGACGGGTCCACGGATGGAACATTCAGGGAGATCCGGGCGCTTGCCGGACAGTATCCGAACGTCTGCGGCGTGAATCTGATGAGAAATTTCGGACAGCATAATGCGCTGATGGCTGCGCTTCGGTATACGAACGGGGATTACGTGCTCGGAATGGATGATGATCTGCAGACGCATCCGTCGCAGATTTTCAAGCTGGTCCATAAAATAGAAGAGGGATATGACGTCGTGTACGGCGTGTACCCGGTAAAGAAAAATTCACCGCTCAAGAACCTGACGAGCAAGATCAATGAGGTGAGCTCAAGGATCATGCTGAACCGCCCGAAAAATATTGTTTCGAGCAACTTCTGGATGATCACGCGGGCCGTGCGCGATGAGGTCATAAAATATGAAAGCTTCAATCCGTATATTGACGGCATTTTTTACCGTGTGACGCACAATATCGGCAATGTGCCGGTTGAACACCACAAGCGTGAATACGGCACTTCCGGCTACACCTTTAAAAAGCTTTTAAATCTTTGGCTTGCCTACTGGAACTTTTCGGTGATCCCGCTTCGGGTCTCCTTTTTCCTCGGCATTTTTTCCGCTATGGCAGGAGTCGTTATTTCGCTGTTAGTCATCATCAACAAGATCATCTATCCTGATATTCCGGTCGGCTGGTCTTCGACGCTGTGCATTATGGTCGTGCTCTTCGGGCTTGTCCTGATGGTGCTCGGAGTGATCGGAGAGTATCTGGGAAAGATCATTATGATTTTAAATAACACACCTCAGTATATCGTGAGGGAAACTGTTAATGCGGCAAAAGGAGATTCGCTTGGCGAAGTGATAAAAGAGGTGGTCCGGGCGGAGGCGGCCTGCAGCAAAGGCACGGGCGAAGCAGCCGGAAGCAGAGAAACCGGAAGAACAGACGGTGAATGAGACGAAGAAGATGCAGCTCCCGGGGGAGCACAGACCGGGAAAGAAGCTTGAGAGGCGAGACAGTACATATGAAAAAAATAATCATTCTTGGAGCCAGTATTTATCAGGTGCCCCTGATACGAACGGCAAAGCGCATGGGGCTTTACACGATCGTGGCGAGTATTCCGGGCGACTATCCGGGATTTGCACTGGCGGATAAGGCATATTATATTAATACGACAGACAAGGAGGCCATTCTTGAAATAGCGCTTCAGGAAAAGGCGGATGGAATCTGTACGACCGGTACGGATGTGGCGGTGGCTACGATCGGATATGTCTGCGAGCGCATGGGTCTCGCGGGCGTTTCTGAAAATGCGGCCGCGCTTGCGACGGATAAGGCAGAGATGAAGATGGCATTTCTGAGAGGCAATGTGTCGGCAGCGAAGTTCTGCCGGGTACATTCGCTGGAGGAGACCTACCGGGCTGCAAGAGAGATCGGTTATCCTGTAGTCGTAAAGCGGGTGGACAGCTCCGGCAGCCGGGGGATATCGATCGTGAAAGACGAAGCAGGGATAGAGAAGGCGTTCCGGAATGCCTTGGAGCGCTCAGCGAAAGATTATGCGCTCGTGGAAGAGATGCTGGGCGGTACGGAGATCGGGGTGGACGGAGTCGTCCAGAACCAAAAGCTTATTTTTCTCGCGCCGCATGAGAAGTTTGTCTATCACAGCAAAAAGATCACGATTCCTGCGGGGCATGGCTTCCCATACCGGGGCGATGCGCATGTGCAGGAGGAGATCAGAATCCAGATGGAGCGTGCCGTAAAGGCGCTGGGGCTTGATAACTGTTCGGTAAATGCAGACGTATTCGTAAACGGTGACAAGGTGTCCGTCATAGAAATCGGTGCAAGAACGGGAGCAACCTGCATCCCGGAGCTGATTTCCATGTATTACGGATTTGATTTTTACCAGAAGATCCTGGAAAATGCGCTGGGCGTCACGCTTACGTTTCCGCCGGAAAAAGAGGGGACGCCGTGCATGGCAAAACTGCTGATGAGTCCGGTAAACGGTACGATCACGTCGATCGACAAGCGGAAACTGGATCAGCTGCGAAACGAAGGCGTCTCAGTAAAACTGGATTTTCCGGTCGGGCACGCAGTGGAGGAGATGGAAAACGGGACAACGCGGATCGGACACGTGGTGGCTGCAGTTGACAGCGTAGAAGAGCTGGACCAGATTGTAAGCCGTGTCTATGACTGTATCTTTGTTGACGGAAGTACGCTGGAGGAATTATGGAAAAAATAAAAGATTACGTATTTCTGCATCTGAGTGTGATGATGTTTTCTTTCACGAGTGTCTTTTCCAAATTTGCTTCAAAAGAACTGAATACGGGAGGGATGAAAAATCCCAGACTGTATCTTTTCCTTTTTCTGATGTTTTTGGTCTGCTTTTTATACGCTTTTTGCTGGCAGAAGATCATCAAAAAATTTGATCTGAACATTGGATTTGCAAACCGCAGCGTTTATCTTCTGTGGAGCCAGCTCTGGGCAGTGGCGATTTTCGGAGAGCATCTGACGGTACGCAATATCATCGGACTGATGATCGTGCTGGCGGGAGTTATTATTGTGTCGCTCAGTGCGGAACATGCAAAGGAGGAATGAACATGTGGCCTTATCTGATGCTGATGTTTGCGGCGACATTTTTTACGGCGATCTCGCAGGTCCTGTTAAAGCAGAGCGCCGGGAAAAAGCATAAGAGCTGGATTTATGAATATCTGAACTGGCGTGTGATCACAGCGTACGGGATCGCATTTTCGGTGCTGCTTTTGAACACGTACGCATATACAAAAGTAGATATGAAATACGGAGCAGTCATTGACACGTTCAGCTACGTATTCGTTATGATACTGTCTTATCTGATTTTAAAAGAAAAGTTTACGAAGGGGCAGCTGATCGGCAATCTGGTCATTATTGCCGGTGTTCTGACGTATACGCTGTAACAGCCATCCGGACAGAAACCTTCGGGAAAGATCCCGCCGGCAATGTTTTGGGACATATCCGGAAGCAGGAAGGCATATGCTTTTATGAGGACCAGTACCGGAGGATCGGATGATTCGGAAATTCAGATCGCTCAGAGAATTTAAGATTGACAGGAGGCGCTGCCTCCGGATTTCAGCGGTGATGCTTTTGTTTGTCACCGCATTTTTTGCGGGGAGATTTGCGGCAGGAAGAACGCAGAAAGCAGTGCCGGCGGCAGCAGAAGGAAGCTGGGGGCTAAGCTTCGGGCAGGAAGGGCAGCCGCCGACCGCAAATGCGAGCAGAGAAGAACTGGCAAAATATGACGCATGGTATTCAGAGGAAACAGCGGAAAAAGTGATCTATCTGACGTTTGACTGCGGATACGAAAACGGGAACACGCCCGCGATTCTGGAAGCGCTGAAAAAGCATGGGGTGCCGGCTGCATTTTTTGTCGTGGGAAATTTTGTAGAGGATAACCCGGAACTGATAAGACGGATGCTGGAGGAAGGCCATATCGTCGGCAATCACACGCTGCATCATCCCGATATGTCAAAGATATCGGAATTCCCGGCATTTGAAGAGGAAATCTGCGGACTGGAGGAGCTGTTTCTGGAGACCACCGGGCAGGAGCTTCCGAAATACTACCGCCCGCCTCAGGGAAAATACAGTGAGAATAATCTTGCAATGGCACAGAAGCTCGGCTATCAGACGTTCTTCTGGAGCCTGGCGTATGTGGACTGGTATGAAGATCAGCAGCCCTCAAAGGAAGAAGCCTTTGAGAAGCTGCTCGGAAGGATCCATCCGGGAGCCATCGTGCTCCTGCATAACACCTCGTCGACGAATGGCGCCATTTTGGATGAGCTGCTTACGAGGTGGGAAGAGATGGGATATCGGTTTGGCGCGCTTTCTGATCTGGAGCAGCACGCAGGATGAACGCCTATTTCATGCTATTCGCTTTATTGGTGCAGGCTTCCATTCCGGCAAGGACCGCATTTCGGAAGCCTGCTTTTTCGAGCGCAGCTATAGCCTCGATGGTCGTACCAGCCGGAGAACACACCATATCTTTTAACTCGCCGGGATGCTTTCCCGTCTCAAGGACCATTTTTGCACTGCCGAGCACAGCCTGTGCAACCAGCCGGTAAGCCTGACTGCGCGGGAGCCCGTCGCGCACTGCTCCGTCCGCAAGGGCTTCAATAAACAAAAATACGTAGGCCGGGGAGCTGCCGCTGACGGATACGACGGCGTCAACGAGCCGTTCGGGCATGACTTCTGCCTTGCCGCATGCTTCAAAAAGTGTCAGCACTTCTTTTAATTCTTCTTCTGTCACTGTTTCTGACGGGCAGACGGCAGTCATGCCTTCGCAGACGAGCGCAGGAGTATTCGGCATAGTACGGACGAGCTTGACCGGTTTCCGGAACCAGCCGGTGATCGTCTCAATCGATTTTCCGGGAGCAATCGAGACAATGATCTGGGAGTCGGAAACCGTATTCCGTATTTCCTGTATCACCTGTTCGTAAAAATGCGGTTTGACAGCCAGCACCACGATATCTGCGGCGGCCGCCTCTCGGTTGTCCAACGTTGTATGTATGTGATACATTTCAGAGACACGCGAGAGCGTTTCCTGATGCAGCGCAGAGGCGATGATCTCGTCAGGCGCGAGAATCCCTTTCTTCAGGACTCCGCCTATAATCGCAGTTGCCATGTTTCCGCATCCGATAAATCCAAGTTTCAAGATAGCCACATCCTTTCTTCAGCTTCTGATTCAGCATTATGGAACAAGTATACGAAGATTCGGGGGATTTTGCAAGAGGCGTTCCGCCCATCCCCGACCAGGAAAAGCCAGACTTATGCACACAAGTGTGCACCGTCTGTTTTAGTTCAGTCACAGGCTGCAGTTCAGCCATGCAAGCCACAGACCGCCGGCTTCGCCGGCTGTCCGCTGCTGACGCAGCTTCCGTCTGCGGCTGATAGGCGTTCCGCCCATCCCCGACCAGGAAAAGCCAGACTTATGCACACAAGTGTGCACCGTCTGTTTTTTCCTGCTCTGCATGGCTGAACTGGGGTTGCATCTTTGTGTTGGATTCGTTATAATCTACCGTAGAAAATTTTTCGGCAATGAGGGATATGCATGGCAGAACATCTACTTGAACAATTGCAGAACTATGCCCGGTCCGGCTGGTATCCGCTTCATATGCCGGGGCATAAGCGCAGCGTCAGCTATTTACAGGATCCGTATTCGATCGACATTACGGAGATCGACGGATTCGACAATCTGCACCATGCAAAGGGCATTCTGGCGGAGGCGCAGGAACGCGCGGCAGCGCTTTACGGCGCGGATAAGACGTACTATCTGGTCAATGGAAGCTCTTGCGGCGTACTGGCAGCGGTTTCTGCTTCTGTGAAGCGCGGCGGCCGGATCCTGATGGCGCGCAACTGCCATAAGTCAGCGTACCATGCCGTGTATTTGAACGGTCTGCACGCCGAGTATCTCTATCCGCCTGCGGACATGCTCCGCGGGATCAACGGAAGTATTTCGTGTGAGTCAGTGGAGGCTGCGCTGGCACGGTATCCGGATACGGAGGCAGTTCTTATTACTTCGCCGACGTATGACGGCGTTGTATCGGATATTGAAAGGATTGCCGCGGCAGTGCACCGCGCAGGAGCCGTTCTCATTGTCGATGAGGCACACGGGGCTCACTTTGCGCTGCACAGCTATTTTCCGAAGACGGCGCTTGCCTGCGGAGCCGATATTGTGGTAAACAGCCTGCACAAGACGCTGCCGTCGCTGACGCAGACGGCGCTTCTGCATGTCAGGGGGGAGTGGGCAGACCGGGAAAAGCTGAAACGTTATCTGGGAATTTACCAGAGCAGCAGTCCGAGCTACGTGCTCATGGCGGGGATTGACGCCTGCATCGACCGGATGCGGGAGGACGGAAAAGAGCTGTTTGACTGCTTTGTACAGCGCCTGGACGCGCTGCGGAAGAGCCTCCGGACAATGGATGCGCTGCATCTGGTAAGCGGCAGAGAGCGGGAGCTTGACGCGTACGATTATGACCGGTCAAAGGTACTGATCTCTGCCGAGCGCTGTAGGATGACAGGGCCGCTTCTCGGACAGGCGCTGCGGGAATTTTATCTGGAGCCGGAAATGACGGCGGCAAAATACGTGACCGCTATCATGACGGTCTGTGATACACAGGAAGGTTTTGCACGTTTTCGGGATGCGCTGTTTGAAATCGACGGGCGTCTTGCGCGTGAAGAAGCCGCCGGAATGGAAGTGCCGCTGATCCGAACCGAAGAGGTGCTGACGATGGAGGAGGCGCAGAACGCTCCTTTTGAGAGAACCGCATTGGAAGACAGCAGCGGGAGAGTTGCTGCTGAATTCGTTTATCTGTACCCGCCGGGAATTCCGCTGCTTGTTCCGGGAGAGCGGATCACGGAAGCACTGAAACAACAGTTTTTGTATTGCCGCGCGCTCGGCATGGAGCTGGAAGGCCTTTCCGATCATTCCGGCAGAACGATTATGGTAGTAAAAGAGGATATTTATGGGTAAGCTGTTTTATATTATGGGGAAAAGCTCCTGCGGAAAGGATACGATCTACGAAAACCTCCTTTCCCGGAAAGAGCTGGGTCTGCGCCCTTTTATTATGTATACGACAAGGCCGATCCGCGCAAAAGAGAAGGACGGGGTGCAGTACCATTTTGTGACAGAAGAGATGATGAAGAAAATGGAGGCGGCAGGGAAGATCATCGAGCTGCGCTCTTATGAAACGGTAAACGGGGTGTGGTATTATTTCACAGCAGACGGGGAATCCATTGACATGGAGCGGTACAGTTATCTGGCATTAGGGACGCTGGAGTCTTTTCAAAAGGTGAAACGGTATTATGGAAGCGATAAAGTCATTCCTGTTTATATTGAAGTTTCTGATGAAAAAAGGCTGGAGCGTTCGATGAAACGGGAGAGAAAACAGGCAGAACCGAATTACGAAGAAGTCTGCCGCCGTTTTTTGGCGGACCAGAGAGATTTTTCAGAAGAAAACATTAAAAATGCGGGGATCCGGCGCCGGTTTGCAAATGACGAAGACCGGCAGATCTGCATGGATGAGATTGCGTCCTTTATTCAGGAATCTCTCCGGAAATAGCAGTGCGATAACCTTCCCATGCAATACAAAATGTGGTATACTGAATCTGTATACAAAAGTATGAGAACGCCACATGAGGCGGCGGATGAAATGGAGGCAGTGTGTTATGGCAGGGTTTCGTGATATATTGGGGCATAAACAGGAAATTGCCCATCTGGAGCGTGCGATCGAGTCCGGGAAAGTCAGCCACGCATATATTTTTACCGGTGAGAAAGGTACAGGAAAACATCGCCTGGCGTCGGCATTTGCAGAGACTCTGCAGTGCGAGGACACACAGAACCGGCCGTGCGGGAAATGTCATTCCTGCCGGCAGGCGCAAAGCGGCAACCATCCGGACATCATCTATGTGTCTCACGAAAAGCCGTCCAGTATCGGCGTCGAGGATATCCGCAGCCAGTTAGCCGGTGACATTCAGATCCGGCCATATAATGGAAATTATAAGATTTATATTATTCCGGACGCAGAAAAGATGACGGTGCAGGCACAGAACGCGATCCTGAAAACGATCGAGGAGCCGCCGGAGTATGCGGTGATCATTCTGCTGACGGCAAATGAACAGGCGCTGCTGGAAACGATCCGTTCCAGATGTGTGATTCTGAACCTGAAACCCGTACCGGATGAGGTTGTCAGAAAGTATCTGATGGAGCAGATTCAGGTGCCGGATTATCAGGCTGATATCTGTGTGGCGTTTGCACAGGGAAATATAGGAAAGGCAGTGCGTCTTGCATCCTCCGAAGACTTTTCACTGATCAAATCTTCGGCAATGAAGCTGATTCGGAATCTCGGCAATATGGAGATCAGTGAGCTGATCGAATATGTAAAAGAGGTACAGGAGTACAAAGTATCAATCCAGGACTACCTGGATATCCTTGCGCTGTGGTATCGCGATATGGTCTACTATAAGGCGACGAAAGATATCGACGGGATCGTGTTCCGGGATGAGTTAAAGACGATCCGGGATACGGTGAAGGTATGCTCCTACGAGGGAGTAGAAGAGGTCATGAAGGCGATTGAGAATGCCAAGACGCGCCTGAGCGCAAATGTTAATTTTGACCTGACAATGGAACTTTTATTCCTTGTCATGAAGGAGAATATACATGGTTAAGATAGTTGGAGTGAGATTCAGAAATGCGGGAAAAGTCTATTACTTTGACCCGAAAAATTATATGATCCGTCCGGGCGACCACGTAATTGTGGAGACTGCAAGAGGCATCGAGTACGGCACGGTCACGGGAGGCATCCGGAATGTGCCAGATGATGCCGTCGTCTCGCCGCTCAAGCCGGTGCTTCGCGTAGCCACGGCAGAGGATGACGCACGCGCGGAACGCAACCGCAGGAAAGAAAAAGAGGCGCTTCGGATCTGCCAGGAAAAGATCACAAAACGCGGTCTTGAGATGAAGCTGATCGATGCGGAATATACATTTGACAACAATAAAGTATTATTTTATTTTACCGCAGACGGACGGATCGATTTCAGAGAGTTGGTAAAAGATCTGGCAGCCGTATTTAAGATGAGGATCGAGCTGCGCCAGATCGGAGTGAGGGATGAGACAAAAATCCTCGGCGGTATCGGGATATGCGGCAGAGTGCTCTGCTGCAACAGTTACCTGTCGGAATTTGCTCCCGTGTCGATCAAGATGGCGAAAGAGCAGAACCTTTCCCTGAATCCGACAAAAATATCAGGGGTCTGCGGCCGCCTGATGTGCTGTCTGAAAAACGAAGAGGAGACGTATGAATACCTGAACAGCCGTCTTCCGGGGATCGGCGATACGGTTACGACTCTGGACGGACAGAAAGGCGAGGTTCAGAGCGTAAACGTACTCCGCCAGAGGGTGAAAGTCCTTCTGGATGTCGGGGACGAAAAGGAACTGCAGGAATACGAAGTCAGTGAACTGAAGTTCAAGCCGCGCCGCCGCAAAGAAAAGGGAGGAAAAGGCGACAAAAACGGAAAAAACGCAAAACAAGATGCAGAAGAGAAGGAACTGAAAGCTCTTGAGGCACTTGATAAAAAAGAAGGGAAATCGAAGCTGAATGACGATTGAATTAAAGGACGGAGAACGTCTTGATGACCTTCAGTGCAATGGTCTGCGGATCATTCAGAATGAAAAGATGTTCTGTTTTGGCATGGACGCCGTACTGCTTACTGGATTTACGAGAGTAAAAGAGGGAGAGCGCGTGCTGGACCTTGGGACCGGAACGGGGATCATCCCGCTTCTTCTGTCAGCGAAGACAAAGGGGGAGCATTTCACCGGGCTTGAGATTTCGAACAGCAGTGCGGATATGGCCAGGCGCAGCGTCCGCCTGAATGGGCTGGAGCAGCGGATAGAGATCATTCAGGGAGATATCAAAGAAGCAGGGGAACTGTTTGCTCCGGCTTCTTTTGATGTGGTCACATCGAACCCGCCCTATATGATCGGGCAGCACGGCCTGATCAATTCCGATCTGGAAAAAGCGGCGGCGCGCCATGAGATTCTCTGCACGCTGGAGGATGTAGTGCGTGCGGCTGCGCGTCTGGTCCGTCCCGGAGGGCGGTTCTGCCTCGTACACCGGCCGTTCCGGCTGGCGGAGATCATCCGCGTCCTTTCCAGCTACAGACTGGAGCCGAAGCGGATGCGCCTCGTCTATCCTTACGCTGACCGGGAACCAAATATGGTGCTGATCGAATCGGTGCGGGGCGGAAATCCCCGCATGACGGTAGAAAAACCTCTGATCGTGTACGAGAAAGCTGGAGTATATACGTCTGAGATCATGGAGCTGTACAATTTTTAGGCCTGTGACGGGAAAAGACAGAAAGGACTGCTATGGAATACGGAAAATTGTTTTTGTGTGCCACGCCGATCGGGAATCTGGAGGATATTACGATGCGCGTCCTGCGCACGCTGAAGGAAGCAGACCTGATCGCTGCGGAAGATACACGCAACAGCCTGCATCTGCTGAATCATTTCGGAATCAGGACACCGATGACGAGCTACCATGAATATAATAAGATAGAAAAGGCGTACACACTGATCAGCAAAATGAAAGACGGGAAAAATGTAGCTCTGATCACAGATGCCGGTACGCCGGGAATCTCTGATCCGGGAGAAGAGCTGGTCCGGATGTGCTATGAGGCCGGGATCGAGGTGACTTCCCTTCCGGGGGCGTGCGCCTGCGTGACGGCACTGACACTGTCCGGTCTTCCAACGCGCCGTTTCTGCTTTGAAGGATTCCTTCCGCAGGACAAAAAGGAAAAGAGGCAGATACTGGAAGAACTCAGGACCCAGACGAGGACTGTTGTTTTATACGAAGCGCCGCACCGGCTTGTGCGGACGCTGAAAGATCTGTATGAGTCGCTCGGCGACAGGCGTGCGGTGATCTGCCGTGAGCTGACGAAGAAGCATGAAACGGCATTCCGCACGACACTGGCGGAGGCTGTGGCTTATTATGAGGAAACGGAACCAAAGGGAGAATGCGTGATCGTGCTCGAAGGGCGGAGCCGCAGCGAGCTGCAAAGGGAAGAGCAGAAGCGATGGGAGGAGATGGATATCCTGTCGCATGTACAGATGTATGAATCGCAGGGCATGGACCGCAAAGATGCCATGAAATGTGCGGCGAAAGACAGAGGGCTTTCAAAACGAGAAGTCTATGCGATGCTCCTCGATACGGAGACAGAGCGGTGACAGGAAGGCGTGCCGTGTGAGAGGAAAAGAGTTTCGTATGGCAGAAAGGGTGCGCCCCGGGGCTTGAAAATGCTTTGAGGCAACGGTAGAATAGTAAAAACGGCGCATCCGGGGAGTAAAGAGATGAAGAGGGATTATCTGATCCGGGAAAAACCGGTGAAAGCGCTGCTGGTATTTGCATTTCCGATGATGGTCGGGAATCTGTTCCAGCAGTTTTATACGATGGCGGATTCTGTGGTCGTGGGGAGATTTGTCGGGCAGAATGCGCTCGCGGCTGTGGGCGCGTCTTATTCTCTGACGAATGTATTTATCTCCATTGCGATCGGAGGCGGTGTGGGCGCATCCGTGATCACAGGGCAGTATTTTGGCGCGGGCAATTATGCAAAGATGAAGCAGTCAGTACGTACCGCTCTGACTGCATTTCTTGTACTGAGCCTGCTGCTCGGAGGCATTGGTCTTGCATTTTCCACGGAGATCCTGACCTGGCTGAAAACGCCGGACGATATTCTGGGGCAGGCAGCAGAATATCTGAGGATTTATTTCCTCGGCCTGCCGTTTCTGTTTATGTACAATATTTTTTCGGCGATGTTTCAGGCGCTCGGCCGGTCGAAGATCCCGCTGTATCTGCTGATTTTTTCGTCGGTATTTAATATCGGGCTTGATGTCTTCCTGGTCTGTTCTGCCGGCATGGGCATCGCTGGCGTGGCCTGGGCGACGTTGATCGCACAGGGGATCTCAGCAGTGCTTGCAGCTGTCATTTTTGCAAGGGAAATGCGAAGCTATCCGGAAAACCATGAGACGGGAACGGACGCTGGCCGCGCGGGATACCGGGGCGGCTGGTTTGATAAAAATGCGTTTTTACTCATGGCCGGCGTGGCGCTCCCGTCAATCCTGCAGCAGTCGACGGTGTCGGTCGGGATGATGCTGGTACAGTCGGTCATCAACAGTTTTGGGGCGGAAGCTCTGGCCGGTTATTCCGCCGGCATGCGCATTGAGAGTTTCTGCATCGTGCCGATGGCGGCCATGGGAAATGCCGTATCCGCCTACACTGCACAGAACATCGGCGCGCAGCGTCAGGAGCGCGTCATAAAAGGATACCGGGCCGGATACTGGATCGTCGCGGCCTTTGCCGTTTTGATCTGTGTGTGGGTTGAGGGAAGCTATACGTCGCTGATCCTGCTGTTCCTGGGAGAAGGCGGGACGGCGGAGGCGATGGCGACCGGTACTGCCTATCTGAAATTTATCGGGTGGTTCTTCGTACTGATCGGCCTGAAGATGATAACAGACGGTGTTCTGCGCGGCTCCGGGGACATGAAAATGTTTACGGTAGCCAACCTGGTGAATCTTGGAATACGGGTGATGATGGCGGCGACGCTTGCTCCCGTTTACGGGATCGCGATGGTATGGATGGCCGTGCCGGTCGGGTGGCTGGCGAATTACCTGATTTCATATGCACAGTACCGTACCGGTAAGTGGCGAACGGCCGCCGCTGCAGTAAGAGAAGGCTGATGCGTCTCCTGCGCATTGGCAGAAATAAAAAACAACAGAAATGGAGAGAAAAACTATGCCGTCATTTTACGCACATGACCGTTTTGGCGCGATCGCAGCCAGACAGTTAAAGAAAGACTTAAGAGAGATCATCGCCGGACACGGCAGGCAGTATGCGATCGGACTGCAGGGACCGGATCTGTTCTTTTATTACCGGCCATGGGGAGAGAACCCGGTCAACAGTTACGGAGTCCATCTTCACAAAGTTTCTGCATACCCCTTTTTTAACCGGGCGCTCGGCGTCGTAAGGGCGCACGGGCGGGACAGCGCAGCGTATGCATACCTGCTCGGATTTATCGGGCATTTTATTCTGGACAGCGAATGTCATCCGTATGTGGATGAAATGATTGAAAAAACAGGAGTCGGACATCTGGAGATCGAATCCGAGTTTGAAAAACTGCTTCTTCGCAGAGACGGACGCGATCCGCTGGCCTATCCGGTCTATGAACTGATCCCGACGGATCAGGAGACGGCCGAAGCGGCTGCACTGTTTTTTAACAGAGCAATTACTCCTGAGATCATACGCAGGTCATTGAAAGAATTCAAAATGGTGAAACGTCTGTTCGTGCGTCCGAGTGCAGCGGGGCAGGCCGTCATCCATACGATCATGAAAGCGTTGGGAAAATATGATACAATGAAGGGGCTTATGAATCAGCGGACAGACAATCCGGCCTGCCGGGAGAGCAATGAAGGGCTTCTGCAGCGGTTTGACCGTGCGGTCGGTCTCGCAGCACAGATGATGGAGGATTTTGATTCTGTGCTGTGCTCGGGAGGCCGGCTGGACAGCCGCTTTGACCGTACATTTGAATAAACAGGTGCCAAGAGGGACACCGGGGAGGACGTTATGGAGAGAAAAGGCTTTACGCGGCTGGAAAAATACTGGATTTTATATGACGTGGGAAATTCTGCGTTCACGATGCTCATCTCTACGATCATACCGATCTATTTCAATTATCTGGCTGGAAACGCAGGGCTGTCAGAAGTAGATTATCTGGCCTACTGGGGGTATGCGGCGTCGTGCGCCACGGTGATCGTTGCTTTGCTCGGACCGGTGCTCGGTTCGATCGCAGATACGCAGAGCTATAAGAAACCGCTTTTTACGGTCAGCATGATGGTCGGGGTGCTGGGCTGTGCAGCGCTGTCGCTGCCGCGCTCCTGGACCGTATTTCTGGCCGTATTCGTGATCGCAAAAGTCGGCTATAATGCCAGCCTGATTTTTTACGACTCTATGCTGGTGGATGTGACGACGAAAGAACGGTTCGATAAGGTGTCGTCGAACGGATATGCGTGGGGTTATATTGGAAGCTGCATTCCGTTTATCATTTCGCTTGTGTTCGTGCTGATGTATGAGTCGATCGGCATTACGATGCAGACGGCCATGGCGATCGCCTTTTTGCTGAATGCTGTTTGGTGGTTTGGGGTGACATTCCCGCTTCTGAAAGTATACAAACAGAAAAACTATATGAAAATGCAGGAACATCCCGTCAGGGAGAGCTTCCGCCGTCTCAGGGCGACGCTTGGAGATATCCGCGGGCAAAAACACATTTTTATGTATCTGCTCGCATTCTTCTGCTTCATTGACGGGGTATATACAATCATTGAAATGGCGACGGCGTACGGAAGCGCGCTCGGACTCGATTCTTCCGGATTGCTGCTGGCGCTGCTGGTGACTCAGATCGTGGCGTTTCCGTGCGCGCTGGTATTTTCTGTATTGTCGAAGAAATATCCGACCGACCGTCTCATACAGGTGTGTATTCTGGCGTATACCGGTATCGCACTGTTTGCGATCCAGCTTGACAAGCAGTGGGAATTCTGGCTTCTGGCAGTGCTGGTCGGAATGTTCCAGGGAGCGATCCAGGCATTTTCCCGCTCTTATTTCGCCCGGATTATTCCGGCGGAAAAGTCCGGCGAGTATTTCGGAATTTATGATATCTGTGGAAAAGGAGCTTCTTTTGTGGGGACGACGCTGGTCGGTGTCGTCGCGCAGCTGACGGGAATTGCAAATGCCGGTGTGGCGGTGATATCCATGATGTTCATCATTGGTTATTTTCTGTTCCTGAAAGCGGCAAAGCTGAACCGGAACCTGAAATAAACAGAAATAGAAAAAGGACCGTCCGCAGGGAGGCCGCTGAAAAATGTCTTCGGCAATCCTCTGTGGACGGTCCTGTGCTGTTTTATTCTATTTTATTCTGCTGCGGATTCCTCCTCTCCTGCTTCGCTGACTGCTTCAGTATCAGCGGCAGCGCTTTCGTCTGTGCCTGCTGCAGCATTGCTGTCAGCGGAGGAAGCAATGACGATTACTTCCAGTGCATTGTTTTCTGCATCCGGAACGACAACGACAATATCGCCTACCTGGATGTCTGCGGCAGTGATGATCTCTGTGACAGAATCATCAGAGACGAAGGAAGACATGTCATTTTCCGGTGCAGCAGCATCTTCGGCAGCGGCGCCTGCGTTTTCAGCAGCAGCGCCTGCATCAGCAGCTTCCGTACTTTGTTCTTCCGCAGCCGCTTCTGTCTGGTCTTCCTCAGGAGCCGCCTCATCAATCACAGCTTCTGCCCGGGTGACGCTGGCCGGAGTTATCAGCTTTCTCACTTCCGTTGAATCGGAGAGAGATAAGGAAACGCTCTCGTCCGTCATAGAGAGATTGACGGAAACCGGCGTATCAGCAGCGGTGTCTGCGCCTTCTGCTTCTGTTTCTGCATCAGCAGCTTCTGTACCGGCTTCTGCATCAGCAGCTTCCGATGCGGCCCCGTCAGCAGCGGCATCTTCTGCGGCCGGCATTTCCGCCGGAGTCAATACGCCCCGCGTCAACGTGATCGTGTCTTCTGTGATTTCCGTTACCTCGCCGGAAATTTCTTCTGCGCTCTCTGCAGCCGCGCCGTCTTCTGCAGCTGCTTCAACTGTAACCGCTTCTGTTGCGGCCTCTTCCGCATAAACTCCCATGGAAGAAAGTGCTAAAGTAAGCCCGAGTGCAATTGCTAAATATTTACGTTTCATTTTTATCAAATCCTTTCTGTCTGTTATTCTTCAGAACAGGTAGGTCCCGTTCTTTATGCCTACAACAGTAATGCAAAAATATGTTTGTTTTGTGTTTAAAATGAAAAGAAACGGTGTATACTTTCTTTATTTTTTCTAAAATAGAGACATCTTTACAGAACATAGAAAATCCGGTATGATGGGAAATAATAAGGCGAAATGCTGCGGCGGAGGGGATGGAGATGAAGTATATTGATCTGCACTGCGATACTTTAATGCAGGCTTTTATAAAAGAAAAAACAGATATTTTCCGTTTTGATGAGGCGATGGTGGATGTTTCCCGCCTGAAACGGGCAGGGACGGAAGCACAGTTTTTTGCGATTTTTATGCCGGATGCCGGATGCGAAGTTCATTTTGGCAAGGAGATACCTGAGGATGAGGAGTATATCCGGCAGCTGTATGGTATTTTCAGAAACACGCTGGAAGGCCATCCGGATGATATCGCATTTGCGGGCAGCACAGAGGAGTTAAGAGAAAACCGGGAAGCCGGCCGGATTTCCGCGCTGCTCACGCTTGAAGACGGACGTGCGGCTGCAGGAGAGATACAGAAACTGGAACAGTTTTATGACATGGGGATACGGCTGGTTTCCCTGACCTGGAACAACGCAAACTGCTTTGGCTTTCCGAATTCCGCAGACCCGGCGGTGATGAAACAAGGTCTGACGCCGTTTGGAAAAGAAGCCGTGCTCCGGATGGAGGAGCTGGGGATGATCGTTGATGTCAGCCATCTCTCGGACGGGGGATTCCGTGATGTGGCCGAGCTTCTGAAAGGGCCGTTTCTGGCTTCGCATTCAAACTGCAGGGAGCTCGCTCCGCATCCGAGGAACCTGACGGATGAGATGCTGCGCACGATCGGAGAGCACGGAGGCGTGGCCGGGCTGAACCTTTATTCCAGATTTCTAAATAAGGATGCGGCGTGTGAATACAGCAGAGTGGACGATATGGCAGCGCACATCAGGCATATGGTGAAGGCCGGAGGCATAGAATGCGCAGCCATCGGAACGGATTTTGACGGCATGGAAGGCCGGCTGGAGATTGGAAACCCCTGCCAGATGGAGCTGCTGTTTGACCGGCTTGCGCGCGAAGGATTTACGCATGGAGAAATCGAAAAGATCGCATACAAAAATGCCAGACGCTTTCTGCAGGACGTCCTGCCTGAAGGCCGTCCGGGCGCCGGGGACAGGGGAGCGTCAGACAAAAGAAGGAGCGGAGACGAATGAAGGTTGTAGTGGCGATGGATTCTTTTAAAGGAAGTCTTGGGTCTTATGAGGCGGGACTGGCCGTAAAAGAAGGAATACAAAGGGCGTGCAGGGACGCGGACGTAGTGGTAAAACCGCTGGCGGACGGCGGGGAGGGTACGGTGAAAAGCCTCATAGAAGGGCTTGGCGGACGTTGTGTCACGGCGGAAGTGACGGGACCTGTGGGACAGCGTATTGCAGCAAAGTACGGAATTCTTGCGGACGGCAGGACTGCCGTGATGGAGATGGCGGAGGCGGCCGGTATCACACTCGTAAAAAAGGAGGATCTGAATCCCTGGAAAGCGTCTACGACAGGCGTCGGCGAGATGATCCTCGATGCAGCGTGCCGGGGCTGCAGGGCGTTTCTGATCGGAATCGGCGGGAGCGCTACGACGGAGGGCGGTATCGGTATGCTGCAGGCGCTTGGCTACGTTTTTTATGATGAGGAAGGGAAAGTCCTCCCTCCGGCGGCGGAAAGCCTCGGCAGGATTTCCAGGATCAGCAAAGACCATGTGCCGGAAGTCCTGGAGGAGTGCCGGTTTCTGATCGCGTGCGACGTCAGCAATCCGCTGTGCGGAGAAAACGGAGCCGTCTGCGTATATGGACCGCAAAAGGGCGTAAAGGAAGAGGATAAGGAAAAGCTGGATGTAGCCATGCGGCACTACGCAGAGAAGACGGCTGCATTTACCGGAAAAGAGAACAGCCGCGCGGCAGGCGCGGGAGCTGCCGGAGGGCTCGGATTCGCATTTCTCAGTTATTTTGCGGATGCAGAGTTAAAATCGGGGATTTCGGTCGTTCTGGAGGCGGTCGGACTGGAAAAGGAAGTAAAGAATGCCGATATCGTTGTGACGGGAGAGGGAAGGCTGGATGCGCAGACTGCTATGGGAAAGGCTCCGGCCGGCGTCGCAAAACTGGCTAAACAGTACGGCTGTACGGTTCTGGCCTTCGCAGGAAGCGTCTCCGATGATGCCGGAGCGTGCAATGAAGAAGGGATCGACGCTTTTTTTCCGGTCATAAGGGGGATCACGACTTTGGAAGAGGCGATGAAGGAAGAAAATGCCAGAAAAAACATCGCGCTTTCGGCGGAACAGGTCTTCCGGCTTCTTGGGACTTATGCCGTGTGATTGGATGTGATTGGATGGGAATTTCTGCATGATTGACATTATGAGGGCTGTGTGGTAGAATCAGTCTAATTATAAGAAAGAGAGATGGATTTACAGACATGTGCGACGACGGCGGCAGTGACAATAAACCTCCTTCGGGACAGAACGATATCGTAAGGCTGATGATAAGGATAACAGGGCATAGCCTGCGCTTGCGTGAGTAAGGACAGGTTGTGCTTTTTTGCGTTTTTATATCAGGTTATAACAGATAAGTCAAGGAGGAACTTTTTTTGGAAAATTCAATGATATTTATGATTTTATTGCAGGTAGTCCTGATCGGACTGAACGCGATTTTTGCGTGTGCAGAGATTGCGGTTCTTTCGATTAATGAAAATAAGCTGGAAAAAATGGCGGAAGAAGGAGACAAACGGGCGATGAAGCTCTACCGCCTCACAAGCCAGCCGGCACGTTTTCTGGCTACAATACAGGTAGCTATTACACTGTCCGGTTTTCTGGGAAGTGCGTTTGCCGCGGAAAACTTTTCAGACCCGATCGTAGATGCAATCATCAGCACGGGAATTGCAATTCCGCAGAAAACGCTGGATACGGTTGTTGTGGTGCTGATCACGATTGTTTTGTCTTATTTCACGCTGGTATTCGGAGAACTTGTGCCGAAGCGTGTGGCGATGAGAAAATCCGAACAGCTTGCACTGGCGCTGTCCGGCCTTATAAGCGGGATTTCGCATGTGTTTGCGCCGCTGGTCGCTCTTCTCACGGGCTCTACCAATCTGATTCTGAAAATGATCGGCGTTGATCCGGCTGCAGAGGATACGGAAGTCAGTGAAGAAGAAATCCGCATGATGGTAGATGTAGGAAGTGAAAAGGGGGCGATCGATAATCATGAAAAAGAGTTCATTCAGAATGTGTTTGAATTTGATGATATTACTGCAGGTGATATCATTACGCACCGGACGGAGCTGACGCTTTTATTTATGGAAGATCCGATGGAGGAATGGGAGAAAACGATCTATGAAAGCCGCCATACCTTATATCCGGTGTGCGATGAATCTTCTGATGATGTGATCGGGATCCTGAACGCGAAGGATTATCTGAGACTGAAAGACAGAAGCAGAGAGAGCGTCATGGAACATGCGGTGAAGCCGGCGTACTTTGTTCCGGAAAATGTCAAAGCCGACGTTTTGTTCCGGAATATGAAAAATACGCACAACACAATGGCAGTTGTTCTGGATGAGTACAGCGGACTGTGCGGCGTTGTGACACTGAACGATCTGATCGAGCAGCTGGTCGGGGATCTGGGAGATGATGAAGGAGAAGCGGTCAAAGAGGAAGAGTATATTGAACCGATTGCCGAAGGGGAATGGCAGGTAAGCGGACGTACGCTTTTGAAGGTTATCTCGAGGACAACGGGCGTAGAACTGGATGACGAAGAGTATGATACGTTTAACGGATATGTATTCCGCCTTTTGGAGGCAGTTCCTCAGGACGGAACGAGCCTGGAACTTGAGACCGATACGCTGAAGATCAATGTGACGGATATTTTTGAACATCAGATCAACCGGGCTGTGATCCGCCTGAAGACAGACGGTGAGCCTGTACAGGCATCCTGAAACAGTGTATACTGTAGAAAAAAGGTGCAGTACAACGGTGTCCGTAAAGTCGGGGAAGAGAGGAATAGATGGTATGACAAGCCAGAATACAGGAATAAGAAGCGAAGCGCCGGGGATCCTTCTGATTGTTGACGATGATATGATTAACCGGGCCATCCTCCGGGAGATCTTCAAAGATGCCTATCAGATCGAAGAAGCAGAAAACGGGCAGGAAGGACTGGAAAAGCTGATGAGCTTGAAGGAACATGTCTGCGCGCTGCTTCTTGATGTGGTCATGCCGGTGATGGACGGTCTCAGGCTGATGGAAATTCTGGAGAAAGCAGGAATCCCGGACAGTATCCCGGTGTTTCTGATCACGGCCGAAGCAAAAGAGGAGGTCGTAAAAAGGGGATATGATATGGGGGTTATGGACGTCATCTCAAAGCCCGTGATTCCTTACGTCGTCCGGAGGCGGGTTGACTCTGTCGTGGAACTGTACCGTTCCAGAAAGCAGATGCGTCTCCTTGTGGAAAGCCAGCATCAGAAGCTGATTGAAAAAGAACAGCAGATCATGAATATGAATAAGGGGACAATCGAAGCCCTTGCTACGGCCATAGAGTTCAGAAGCGGAGAGTCGGGATCACACGTACGGAGAATCAGCGAGATTACAAGATACCTGCTCGGCAGCACGCAGCTTGGCCGTGATATTCCGCCGGAAGCAGTGGAGCAGATTGCCAATGCCGCTATTTTGCATGATATCGGAAAAATATCAATCCCGGATGCGATCCTGAATAAACCGGGCAGACTCACGAAGGAAGAGTATGAGATCATGAAGACGCACGCCCTCTGCGGCGCCCAGCTTCTGGAACGTATTTCCCAGCTGCACGGTCAGGAGGTACTGCGCTACGCATATGATATTGCGCGGCATCACCATGAGCGGTGGGATGGAAAAGGTTATCCGGACGGTCTGAAGGGCAATGAAATTTCCATTTGGGCACAGGTTGTATCCCTGGCCGACGTATATGATGCATTGGTCAGCAAAAGAGTGTATAAAGAAGCGTTTGAATATGAGAAGGCGGTTCGGATGATTGCTCAAGGAGAGTGCGGGACGTTTAATCCGCAGCTGCTTTCGGTCTTTCTTGAGACAGAGAAAGAACTGAAAAAGTTTTATGAATAACTCCGGAGGAAAGCGTACAGATCGGGAAAATGGAAAGGAGGAAGGCGATGGATGCTTTGATAAAAGAAAAACTGTACCGCGCAGGTATTGAAACAGACAGCGCCATAGAACGGTTCATGGGGAATGAAGCGCTTTATGAGCGGTTCGCGCTGGGATTTACAGAGGACAGGAATTATGAGACGCTTCTGAAGGCGATGGAGGCAGGAGATACAAAGACTGCATTTACTGCAGCGCACACACTGAAAGGAGTCTGCGGGAATCTGTCTTTTACCGGGCTGCTGCGCGCGGTGGCTGATATTGTAGAACCGCTTCGTGCCGGAAAACTGGAAACAGCAAAAGCCGTGCTTCCGCAGCTTACAGAACAGTATGAAAAAACGACAGAGGCCTTAAAGGAGTGGAAAGGATGACGACAGGGCTAAAGAGACGGAGAGAAAATCTGCACAAGCTTTGGAGAAGATTTTTTGTACTGGCTGCGCTGGCCGCTATGGCTGTGTGCAGCCTTATTGTTATACAGGGGATCCTCCTTGATAATGCGCAGCGCATGGGGAACGAAATGGCCCGCGGTTATTCTGCCGAGGGGGAGAAAAATGCCATTTCCTATACGACACTGCTTCAGGTAAGTACGGAATATATTGATAATCAGCTCGAAGAGAGCGGAAATTCTACGGGATGGATACAGTCTTATCTGAAGATCGTGAGCAATACGCTGGGATCAAATGTGATCGACCCGTATGCGGTGATCGACGGCGAGATCATCGCCGCAAATCCGTGGGAGGGCGATGAAAGCTATGACGTAGCGGATACCAACTGGTATCAGGAAGCTCTGGCAGCAGACGGCGAGATCATCTATACGGACGGATATCAGGATGCGATCAGCGGAGAGATAATCATTACCATAGCAAAAGAAGGACAGATTTCCGGAAACGTGGTGGCTTTTGATATATTCCCTGAAAATTTCAGGAGCAATCTTACGTACGGGAATCTGCCGGAAGGAAGCACCTATTTTCTGTGTGATTCATCCGGAACACTTCTCTATAATGAACTGGAGCGGGAGGTGACCAGGGAAGAGGCCCAGAACTATGCAGATCAGCTTCTGGAGAAGATCCGGGACGGCAGCATCAGCCGTTCCAACGCCGAGGTTAGAAATCTCAGGGGCGAGAGGCAATTAGCTTATTATGATATTGCAGAAAATGGATGGATTTCTATCATAACAATTCCGTACCGTTCCCTTATGCGGGGAGTGCGGACACTTTCCATCTGGTACATAGGAATTCTTGTATTATTTTTTGTGACACAGATCATCACAAATATCAGGGAAACTAAGATCAATAAAGATTTTCAGAGAACGAATGATACGGTGCGCGTGCTGGGGAATTCCTACTATGCGATCTACCGGATTGATTTTTCAAAAGGAACTTACGAGATGATCAAAGGGTCGGACTATGTGCGCAGCCGGATCCCGGCCGTGGGGGATTACGAACTTCTTTTGAAAACAGCAGGAGAAGTGATGCCGCCCGACGTGTTCGGAGATTTTCGGGAAAGCTTTTCCATCCAGAATATCCGGACTCTCGTGTCGAAACGCACGAGGGACTACGGCGGGGATTTTTTGCGGCTGTTTGGAGATACGTACCGGTGGGTCAATGTCAAGCTGCTGTTTGATGAGTCGCTGAATCCGGAAGAGGCAGTGCTCTGTTTCCGGGAAGTGGACGAGGAGAAGAAAGCACAGCTCAAGCAGATCCAGCTGCTCCGGGAGTCGTTAAATGCCGCAAAAGAGAGCGAGGAATCCAAGAATTCGTTCTTTTCTAATATGTCACATGATATGAGAACTCCTTTGAATGCGATCATCGGCCTGACCGAACTGGCGCAGAAGCATCTGGAAGAACCGGAAAAGATCCGCGAATACATGGGAAAGATCGGCTATTCCAGCAAGCAGCTGCTCGGCCTGATCAATGATATCCTGGAAATGTCAAGGCTGGAGAGAGGGAAGATCACGCTGGACAACCGCCATTTTAACCTGAAAAAATGCGTTCAGGACTGTGCGGATATCTTCCGGGACCAGGCGGTGCAGGAAGGCAAGGATTTCTCGTCCGACATCGAGATCCGTATGACGGAAGTTTATGGGGATTCTTTCCGGCTCACGCAGATCCTGAATAACCTGCTTTCGAACGCGGTGAAGTTTTCTTCGGCTGGGGATAAGATCAGGATCAGTGTCAGGGAAATGGAACAGAAGGAATATTCAAAATATCAGATCGTGGTATCCGATACAGGCGCCGGGATGTCAGAAGAATTCCTGGACAAGATTTACATCCCCTATGAAAGAGAGATGCGGTTTGGCGCCAAGAATGTCTCAGGTACGGGACTCGGAATGCCGATCACAAAGAACATCATTTCCCAGATGAACGGTGAGATCGATGTGAAGAGCAAGCTCGGAGAAGGCACGACCTTTACGGTCACGCTTCCGTTCAGCGGGATTGCGCCGGAAGACTGCACGGAAGAAGATACAGCAGAACAGAAAAAGCAGCAGGAAGAAGACTTTCTGAAGGGGAAACGGATTCTGCTGGCAGAAGATAATGAGATCAACATGGAAATCGCGTATGAGATTCTGACAATGTGCGGCGCGGAAGTGGTAAAAGCATGGAACGGCAAAGAGGCGGCTGAAATTTTCGAACAGTCCGGGGAAAATGAATTTGACGTGATCCTGATGGATATGCAGATGCCGGAAATGAACGGATGTGACTCGGCGCGTGCGATCCGGAAGATGAAACGGCCGGATGCGAAGCGCGTGCCGATCATTGCAGTGACGGCAAATGCGTTTGCGGAAGACATTGCGGCTACATCGGCGGCCGGAATGAATGCGCACATCTCAAAGCCGATCGATTTCAAACTGCTGTGCCGGACGCTCGTGGAGCTCACGGAACAGGCGGAGTCAAAGACCCCGCAGCAAACTACGGGGCATCAAACTTGCAGCGCAGCAGAGCTGCGGGGTCTTTGACCCTCACGGCAGTCGCCAAATGGACATGCAAGCATGTCCGCTTGGTTCGTTGCCCGCGGGAATAAAGTGTTGTACAAAAAGAAAAACAAGTATATAATGAAAGATACTATGATATCGTTTTTGGGAGGATCGATTATGAAGATTATTGAAGCAAAAGATTACAATGATATGAGCCGCAAAGCCGCAAATATCCTGTCTGCACAGGTGATCATGAAACCGGACTGCGTGCTCGGGCTTGCAACGGGTTCCACACCTGTCGGAGCATACAGACAGCTGGTAGAACGGTTTGAGAAGGGCGATCTTGATTTTTCACAGGTAAAATCAGTAAATCTGGATGAGTATAAAGGTCTTGAGCGGACAAACGACCAGAGTTATTACTATTTCATGCATGAGAATCTGTTCAACCACGTAAATATAAAAGAAGAGAATACCAATGTCCCGAACGGCATGGAACCGGATGCTGAAAAAGAGTGCGCGCGGTATGAAGCGCTGATCGATTCCCTCGGCGGAGTAGATCTGCAGCTGCTCGGCCTGGGACACAATGGACACATCGGTTTTAATGAGCCGGCGGAAGCATTTGACAAGGCGACGCATTGTGTAAATCTGACAGAGCGTACAATCGAGGCGAATAAGCGTTTCTTTGCTTCGGCGGACGATGTTCCGAGACAGGCATACACGATGGGGATCGGGACGATCATGCGGGCAAAGAAGATTCTGATCATCGTAAGCGGGGAAGACAAAGCGGAGATCGTCAGGGACGCATTCTTCGGCCCGGTCACACCGAAGGTTCCGGCATCCATTCTTCAGATGCACCCGGATGTGACGCTTGTGGCAGACGCAGCGGCTTTATCGAAAATCCCGCGGTAATAATAATGTATACGTTCAGCCATGCAAGCCACAGACAGCCTTTTGCACGCAAGCGTGCACCGTCTGTCTTCCTCCTTTTCTGCATGGCTGAACTGTGGAACAAAATCTAAAAAGAAAATAAAAAATATTGCTAAAATATAAAATATTTTACTGCCGAAGGTTGACTTACTGATGCGGATTTGGTATAGTTTATATAGCGAAAGCAAAATAGATGAATTTTGGATTGTTACTGTAAGGCAGGCAAAACCAGATTGATACAGAGAGAGGTCTTATTGCAAAATTCTCTTGTAGAAATCTGGTTTTTTTATCGGTAAGAGCTACCTAACTTCTGAAAACAGGAAATGATAATTGAAAAAGTAATCAATAATAATATTGTGTCGGTAATCGATGAGGAAGGCAGAGAAGCAGTTATCATGGGCCGTGGGCTCGGTTTTGGGACAAAGCCGGGAGCGCCGGTGCAGGAATCTAAGATCGAAAAGGTATTCCGGATTGAGAGCCCGAATCTGGCGGATCAGTTTCAGGAGCTGCTGGCGCATATGCCGATGGAACATGTGGAGGTTTCCGGCGATATTATCTCTTACGCGAAGAAACATCTGAAGCTGCGGCTGAACCAGAGCATCTATGTGACGCTCACGGATCATATCAATTTTGCGATCACACGGCTGAAGCAGGGGATCAAACTGCAGAATGCGCTTCTGTGGGAGATCAGGCGGTTTTATACAAAAGAGTATGAGATCGGCCTCTATGCGCTGGATATGATCCGGAAAAAGCTTCACGTAGAGATGCCGGAAGATGAAGCGGGCTTTATCGCTCTCCACTTTGTCAATGCTGAATACGGAACCGATATCAGGGACGCTCTGAAATTTCCGAACCTTGTGAAACGGATCCTGGAGATTGCTCAGGCAGAGCTGGGGATTGAATTCGATGAAACGACGCTCCATTATGAGCGCTTTGTGACTCATGTGAAGTTTCTGCTTCAGCGGGTATACAGAAATGAGCTCCTGCCGAATGAGGAAGAAGAACTGGCAGAGATGATGCGGACAAAATATCCGAGAGAGTATACCTGCAGCATGCGGGTTGCTGAGTATATAGAACAGGAGACAGACTGTACTCTGTCAGGAGAAGAGATCATGTATCTGGCGATTCACATCCGCAGAGTCACAGCAGCAGAAGAGTAAGGAGGAGAGAAGGATGTTCGGTTTTTTTAAAAACAGAAAAAAAGACAAGAAACACGTACTGGGTGCACCGGCAGCTGGAAAGGTTGTGTCCCTGAAGGAAGTAAATGACCCGACCTTCAGTGAAGGGATTTTAGGAGACGGTGTCGCAGTCATTCCGTCGGATGGAAAGATTTTTGCTCCGGCAGACGGAACGATCGGGATGATCTTTGAGACGCTCCACGCAGTCAGCCTGACAACGGAGTACGGCGCGGAGATCCTGATCCATGTAGGACTTGATACCGTAAAGCTGAAAGGCGAGGGCTTTGAGGGCCACGTAAAGGCCGGCGATACCGTGAAAAAAGGCGATCTGCTCCTGACGGTGGACCTTGAGAAGGTAAAGGCAGCAGGCTACGATACGATTACGCCGATGCTGATCTGCAATACGGACAATTTTGCAGAGGTGAAAGGCCTAATCGGAAAAGACGTGGCTCCCGGTGAAGATATTCTGGAGCTGGAAGAGAAATAAAAGATTTTGGATATCGTATTTTAACCGGCAGTGTGCCGGATAAAATAAATAAAGGGATTCTGTAAAGGATAGGATTTGAGAAGGAGGAAAGGTAATGAAATTTTTGCAGAAATTAGGAAAATCATTGATGCTGCCTGTAGCGTGTCTGCCTATATGCGGTATCCTGATGGGACTTGGATACCTGATGTGTCCGGCAACCATGCAGGGCGGAGACATCACAGGTATTGTTCAGCAGATTGGATACTATCTGGTAAAAGCAGGCGGTGCCCTGATCGACAACATGGCAATCCTGTTTGCAATCGGTATCGGTGTGGGAATGGCTGATGAAAATGACGGTACGGCCGGACTGGCTGCACTGGCATCCTGGCTGATGATCACAAATCTTCTGTCTACAGCAAACGTATCTGTAATCATGACACTGAGCGAGAACGCTACACTGGCATTTAACAAGATCCAGAACCCGTTCATTGGTATCATCGCAGGTATCATCGGTTCTATGTGCTACAACAAGTTCAAGGGTACGAGACTTCCGGACTGGCTGTCATTCTTCAGCGGCAAGCGCTGCGTAGCGATCGTGGCAGGTGTGGTATCGATCATTGTATCTGTAGTACTGCTGTTCGTATGGCCGCTGATCTTCGGCGCACTCATCGCTCTTGGTGAAGCAATCGTAAGCCTTGATGCAGTTGGAGCAGGTATCTACGCATTCTTTAACAGACTGCTGATTCCGTTCGGTCTGCACCATGCACTGAACAACGTATTCTGGTTTGATACGATCGGTCTCGGCGACCTGACACACTTCTGGGCAGGCGAAACGTCCGCAGACGTTACATGGAGCCTTGGAATGTATATGTCCGGTTTCTTCCCGTGCATGATGTTCGGTATCCCGGGCGCTGCACTGGCTATGGTGCATACAGCAAAACCGGCAAAGAAAAAAGTAGCGATCGGTCTTGTGACTTCCGCAGCAATCGCAGCATTCGTATGCGGTGTTACAGAGCCGTTTGAGTTCGCATTTATGTTCCTTGCACCGGGTCTTTATGTAGTTTACGCAGTACTGTACGGTATCTTTGTGACAATTACAACAATCGTTGGTTTCCGCGCAGGCTTCAGCTTTTCAGCAGGTGCGACAGACCTCCTTTTCTCAGCTTCCCTTCCGGCGGCTGCGAAGACATGGATGATCATTCCGCTCGGTATCGCTGCGTTTATCGTATTCTACGTAGTATTCCGTTTCGCGATCACGAAGTTCAATCTGAAGACACCGGGTCGTGAGGATGATGATACAGATGAGACGACAGTACAGCTTGCAAACAACGACTTCACAGAGGTTGCAAGAATCGTCCTGGAAGGCGTAGGCGGAAAAGACAACGTTACGTCTATCGACAACTGCATCACGAGACTTCGTCTTGAGATCAAAGATTATACGAAAGTAAATGAAAAGAAGATCAAATCCGCAGGTGTTGCCGGCGTGATTCGTCCGGGTAAGACATCCGTACAGGTAATCATCGGAACAAAGGTTCAGTTTGTAGCCGATGAGTTCAAGAAATTATGTAAATAGTGATTCATACAATCCCTTTACTCAGAAAGACCGCAATCTGCGGTCTTTTTGAGTAGGAGAAATAATGAGGTGGAAAGCATGAAATATCTTTTGGAAACGTGTGTGGACAGCGTACAGTCCGCGATTGAGGCGGAAAAAGGAGGAGCGGACCGCGTGGAGCTCTGCTCCAATCTGGTGATCGGCGGGACTTCGCCGGGAGAATCTCTGTTCCGTCAGGTGAGGGAATCTACCGGACTGAAGATCCGCACTCTCCTTCGCCCGCGGTTCGGTGATTTCTGCTATGATAAATATGAATTCCAGACACTCAGAGATGAAGTGCGGATGTTCCGGAAGCTGGGCGCTGACGGCGTCGTGATCGGAATCCTGAATCCGGACGGAACGCTGAATCTGGAACAGATGAGGGCGCTCTGCGAGGAAGCCGGCGATATGGGCATCACACTGCACCGCGCATTTGACGTCTGCCGCGACCCGTATGAGACGATGGAGCAGTGTGTAGAGCTGGGGATCGATACGATCTTGACGAGCGGCCAGAAGAGCTCGGCATGGGAAGGCCGGGACCTGATCGCAGAACTGGTAGAGAAGAGCGCCGGGCGGATCGAGATCCTGGCAGGCGCAGGGATCAATGCGGAAACGATAGAGAAGCTGATCCCGTATACGAAGGCATCCGCGTACCATATGTCCGGAAAGATTGTCAAAGACAGCCGCATGGAATTCCGGAAAGAAGGCGTTCCAATGGGAATTCCGGGTTTCAGTGAATTTGAGATCTGGCAGACTTCAGCCGATGAGATCAGAAAAGCCGCAGCGGTATTGAAAAACTGCGGCAAGATGGTTCGGTGATAAAAAACGTCTTTTTAATGCTGCGCTGGCAGGAATTCGGATCATGTTTCAATTACAAATTCAGGTGCGCCCTCAGCGTGCTGAGATATTTTTCTGACGCCTTCGAAAAGATCTGATATTTTTTCCATACCAGATATACTCTCACGGTCAGAGAAGGGGAAAAAGGCCGGAAGCAGAGGGGGCTTTCCCCGCTGGTGTTGATGATATGATTCAGGCAGAGCGCATATCCCATACCTTCCTCTACCATCAGAGAGCCGTTATACAGCAAGCTGTAAGTGGCTGCTACATTGAGCTTTGACAAATCCCGTTTCAGCCAGGAAGAAAGAAGAGAGCTGGAAAAAGCCTGCCGGGATATGATCAAGGGGAGGTTCAGGAGGTCTTCAGGAGAAATGGAGGCTTTTTGAGCCAGTGGGGAATCCCTGCGCATAAGCACTCCCCAGGATTCTCTGACCGGGAGTTCAAGCATTTCATATTTTGTAATATCTACAGGCTGGAGAAGAAGGCCAAAGTCAATGAGACCTTTATCCAGATCTTCTAAAACGTCTGTTCCATCGCCGCTGGAAATATGAAAATGGATGTCGGGATATTGATCCTGAACGGTCTGCGCCACCCGTGTGAGCAGACGTATCCCGTCTGTCTCTCCGGCTCCAATATAAACATCTCCGGCAATCGTCTGTTCCGCCAGTGCAACATCATGTTC
>DVHT01000088.1 GCA_018711885.1 Candidatus Choladousia intestinipullorum
AAGAAAGTAAGTTCTTCGCACGGAAAAGGAGAGACGGTTATTATTACGGAAGAGGATATCACGGAAGAGGCGCTTGGCGCAGCGGTCGAGGAGACTGGATACCGGTTGCTTTCCATGAAAAAAGAAGCGTATGAAAAAAAGGGATTGTTTGGGGCCTTCCGGAAGTAGTTCTGCACATATTCTGCTTGACAGAAACGCAGTCTGTGCTATAATATAAACAAATGAACGATTGCTCATATGTTAAATTATAGCAGGAATAGGAGAGGACGACGATGAAAAAGACGTACAAGATCGATGTGGACTGCGCGAACTGTGCAAACAAAATGGAGGCGGCTGCCAAGAAGACGGACGGCGTAAAGGATGCTACCGTCAATTTTATGGCTCTTAAGATGATCGTAGAATTTGAGGAGGGCCGGGAACCGAAAGCTGTGATGCAGGAGGTTCTGAAGAACTGCAGGAAGGTAGAGTCCGACTGCGAGATCTTTTTGTAAGAGGGGAAACAGGCGGCAGAGGACTGCCGCAGAAGAGAAAACCGGAAATGCCCGGCAGACTTATTCCTGCCGGGATTTCCGGCTTTTGAGTTAAAAAAAGGGAGGGAAAACGGCGGATGACAGATTATGAGATAGAATGTTGTGAGACGTACGAGACGCACGAGGATCTGCTCAAGATTGTAGCGGATACTCTGCCGGAGGAAACAGAGCTGTATGATCTCGCAGAGCTGTTTAAGGTGTTTGGAGATTCCACGAGGATCCGGATCCTGTTTGTCTTGTTTGAGGCAGAGGTATGTGTCTGTGACCTCGCAAAAGCGTTAAATATGACGCAGTCGGCAATTTCGCATCAGCTGAAGATCCTGAAACAGAACAAGCTGGTGAAAAGCCGCAGGCAGGGGAAATCCATCTTCTATTCGCTGGCTGACGACCATGTAAGGACGATCATAGACCAGGGGCGCGAGCATATCGAAGAAGAGGGAATTTGAATATCATAATATTTTCAAGACCGATACTGAAAGAAGCGGCAAAAAAGAATCTCTGCACAGGATGCAGGGAATCTTTCCTGCCGCTGTTTTTTTGACCAAAACTATTCTGGAATACAGAAAATGAGAAAAAATCTCAACAAGTAAAAAGGAGATAGCGAACCGGAATATATGGATGTATAATGATGAAACATCAGAACAGCAGATGAGCCGGTGTCCGGCGGATCGTACAGATAGGAGGTCAATATGAAAAAACACAGGTTTTGGGCATGGGCGCTGGCCGTATGCCTTTTTATGACGTTTTACACAGGGTACAAACACAAATAACAACAGGAGGAAAAGAAGATGTTTGAATGCTTAAAGGATATCAGCATTAAGAAGACAGGAATTTTTGCGGCAGGCGTCCTGTTCGGGACGGCCGGGATTAAGATTCTTTCCAGTAAGGACGCTAAGAAACTGTATACCAATTGTACGGCGGCAGTGCTGCGTGCAAAAGACTGCGTGATGAAGACTGCCACAGTGATCCAGGAGAATGCAGAGGACATCTATGCAGAAGCCCAGCAGATCAATGAAGAACGAGCAAAGCAGGAAGAAATGATGGATGACTGCAGTGGGGCAGAAGAACCCGGTGCGGACGAAGAAGGCTGTGAAGCATGAAATTTGCGGTCAGGCATGAAATAAAAGGCCGTATCCGCATCCATATCTGCGGGAAGAGGATGTCCTGCCGCGACGCGGACATTCTGCAGTATTATCTGGATGGCCTGGAAGGTGTATATAAAGCGGGGATCTATCCCCGGACGCAGGATGCGGTTATCTGTTACCATGGAAAGCGGGAACAGATCATAGATGCTCTGCAGAAATATTCAAAGGATACTACAGCGGTGCCGGAACATGTACTGGAAAATTCAGGCAGGGCGATGAATGAACAGTTTAAAGAAAAACTGGTGACTATGGCCGCGCTCCGTGCTGCGCATAACCTGCTGCTGCCTTATCCGGTGCGGTTTGCCATTACTGCGGTAAAGTCTGTCAGATATATCCGCCGCGGCATTGCGTCACTGCTGAAAAGAAAGATTGAAGTGCCGGTGCTTGATGCCGCTGCCATCGGAGTTTCCATGGCCCGTGCGGATATCAGGACGGCAGGATCTGTCATGTTTCTGCTTGGGGTCGGAGAGATCCTTGAAGAGTGGACGCATAAAAAGTCGGTGAACGATCTGGCAAGGAGCATGTCGCTGCGGTCTGAAAAAGTATGGTTTGTAAAGCCGGACGGACAGGAGATTCTCGTCGATTCATCAGAGATACGGCCGAAAGACCTCGTACGTGTGCGGATGGGAAATGTGATCCCATTTGACGGTGAGGTTGTACAGGGAGAAGCGATGGTAAATCAGACGAGCCTGACCGGTGAGCCGCAGCCTGTGCGCAAAAGTACAGGCGGTTACGTCTATGCAGGGACGGCTCTGGAAGAGGGGGAACTGACACTGTGCGTCAGAGAGACGGCAGGGTCGAGCCGGTATGAGAAGATCGTCGGCATGATAGAGGATTCGGAAAAGCTGAAGTCCTCTCTGGAAGGGAAGGCGGAACATCTTGCTGACCGGCTTGTCCCCTACACACTGGCAGGGACAGTGCTTACGTATCTGCTGACAAGGAATGTTGCAAAGGCGCTTTCTGTACTGATGGTGGACTTTTCCTGTGCGCTGAAACTGGCGATGCCGATCTCTGTCCTGTCGGCAATCCGTGAAGCAGGCACCTATGGGATCACAGTAAAAGGCGGCAAATATATGGAAGCTATGGCAGAAGCGCGGACGATTGTCTTTGATAAGACGGGGACGCTGACAAAAGCGAAGCCTGTCGTGGCAGAAGTGATCCCGTTCAATGATATGGAGCCGGATGAGCTGCTGCGCATTGCAGCATGTATCGAAGAACACTTTCCGCATTCCATGGCGCGGGCAGTCGTAAATGCTGCAAAAGCAAAAGGCCTGGTACACGAAGAGATGCATTCCAGAGTAGAATATACGGTAGCACACGGGATTTCGACGACGATCGGAGGGAGAAGGATCCTGATTGGCAGCTGGCATTTTCTGATGGAGGATGAGCACTGCACGGTTCCGGAAGGAATGGAGGAACGTTTTGCAGGGCTGCCCGGCGAGTACTCTCATCTGTATTTGGCGATAGAAGGGAAGCTGGCTGCTGTGATCTGTGTCGAAGATCCGCTTCGAGAAGAGGCTGCGTATACAGTAAATGCACTGAAGGAGGCCGGGTTGGAAAAGACTGTCATGATGACAGGAGACAGCGAGAGAACCGCATGCGTGATTGCCGGCAAAGTCGGGGTAGATGAATATTATTCAGAAGTCCTGCCGGAAGATAAAGCGGCCTATGTAAAAAGACAAAAAGGAAGCGGTCAGAAAGTGATCATGATCGGCGATGGGATTAACGATTCCCTTGCCCTTTCTTCCGCCGATGTGGGGATCGCGATCAGTGACGGAGCAGAAATCGCGCGGGAAATTGCCGATGTAACGATAGCGGCGGACAACTTGCATGAAATCGTGACTTTGAAACAGATCAGCAATCAGCTGATGAAACGGATCAGCCGGAATTACCGCACGATCGTCGGGGTTAACGGCGGATTGATCCTGCTCGGCGTATGCGGGCTGATTCGGCCGACAGCATCTGCGATGCTGCATAATCTCTCTACTCTGGCAATCAGTCTGAAAAGCATGGAAAATCTTCTGCCGCATTCAAAAGAAAATACGGGAGCGGAATCATATTGATTTCTTCGAAAAGAACAGAGGGCTGTTGTGGTGTGAAAATTCATACCGCAACGGCCCTTTCCACTTTGCTCTTGACAAAAAGAGAAAGTTAGCATATACTAACTAATGAGTTAGCCAAGACTAACATAATCCGAGATAAAAGACAGGGATTGATATGACAAAAGAAGCGGCAAAGTATCAAAGTACAGAAATGGAAAAGAAGCTGATTCTTTCTAAATTGCGGGAAAGGGGCTGCAGGATCACGAAGCAGCGCATGAAGCTGATCGACACAATCCTGGAGAACGATTGTGCAAGCTGTAAAGAAATCTATTATATGGCTTCTGCAAACGATTCAAAACTCGGCATCGCAACGGTTTACCGGATGGTCAATCTTCTGGAAGAAATAGGCGTGATCAGCAGAAGGAATATGTACGCGATTTCGGATGAGGTATGTCCGGGACAGTCATACCGCCGGGTGATACTCGACGACGGGACGGTCTGCTGCCTGACGGAAGAAAAATGGAACGATGTCATCCGCGCTGGATTAAAGGCACAGGGATATTTAAAAGAAAAGGACAAAAGTACGCATAAGGAGGACGGAAAATGAGCATAGTAATCGTAGGCGGTCACGACCGCATGGTAGCGCAGTACAAAAAAATGTGTAAGAACTATCGCTGCAAGGTAAAGGTATTTACACAGATGGAAGCTGATTTTGCGAAAAAAATCGGATGTCCGGACCTTCTGGTTCTGTTTACAAACACGGTATCACATAAAATGGTGAAACGTGCGCTGGACGAAGTGAATACTTCTGTGACAAACGTTGTCAGGTGCCATACGAGCAGCGGAAACGCATTGAACGGTATTTTGGAAAGCTACTGTTCGTAAAAATTTTCTCTTATAGTTAGTGGTAACTAACTATTTATAAGAAGAAAATGTCGAAATATGACCGGGAAAGGAATACCGAAGGGGTAAAGCTATGTTGGAAAAATATCTGATCGATCACTGTTCACCAACGCTGGCTTCGATCAAGACAGCGAACTTATTTACCTGTTTCTTTAAGACAGAAGAAGAACTGATGGAAAACATGGAATATTGGAATAGACAGATGAAGGAGAAGGGGATTGTACTGATCCTTTTAAGAAAGAGAGAGCGGACTGCGCTGATCTACGTCTGCCGTTTGTCAATGCTGAACGGTGATATGAAGCGGCAGGGCGTTGCTGAGTTTTTACAGAAATGCGGCTATGAGTCAACGGAAACGGAGTATGCACTGAAACGGCTTGCGATGAGGCTGCGGATGGAAGAAAAATTTCCGCATGAAATCGGTCTGTTTCTCGGATATCCGCTCGGAGATGTCATCGGGTTTATTGAAAATGCAGGGCAGAATTATAAGTGTACCGGATGCTGGAAAGTATACTGTGATGAGTGCGAGGCAGTCCGGATGTTTGAAAAATATAAAAAATGCAAGGATGTCTATACACGGCTCTGGAGACAGGGAAGGAGTGTTCGGCTGCTCACTGTGGCAGCTTGACCTGTATAAATTTTTCATGCGCGCAGGAGTGCGCTGCATGAATGAAGCACATAATATAAGGAGGATTTACGATGAGTAAAGTAGCGGTAGTATACTGGAGCGGAACAGGCAATACGGAGGCAATGGCTAATGCCGTAGCAGAAGGCATAAAGGAAAGAGGAGCAGACGCAGCAGTATTTACAAGTGACAGCTTTGATGAAGCGAAAGCGGCGGATTACGACGCGATTGCGTTCGGCTGCCCGGCGATGGGCGATGAAGTTCTGGAAGAGACGGAATTCGAGCCGATGTTTGAGGCATGCAAACCGGCACTATCCGGTAAGAATATCGCCCTTTTCGGTTCCTATGGCTGGGGAGACGGAGAGTGGATGCGCAACTGGGAAGAAAGCTGCAAGGAAGCCGGCGCAGTCCTGAAACACGAAAGCGTGATCTGCGCCGATGCTCCGGACGATGAGGCGGCTGCCGCATGCAAAGCGCTTGGCGCGGCACTCGCAGAGTAAGAGACGCTGCAGCGTCTGCGTTTAAAAAGGGAAATCTGTTATCTGGAAGAGATAAAGCAGTCAACCGCTGCAAAGCTATGAAATCTGTAGCTTGCAGCGGTTTCGTGCTGTTTAGAAAGATTTCTGTGCTGCTGTGCGGAAGAATGTGATAAAATGGCAGAATAAAACAAAAAAGAAGAAAAACAGCTGGAGGCGATCACATATGGACATTCAGATCAGAGAGTTTACAGACAGAGATATTTTTGACGCGGTTGAGATATGGAACCAGGTAGTGGAGGACGGCGTGGCGTTTCCGCAGACAGAAAACCTGACTGCGGAAACTGGAATGGATTTCTTTTTGAGCCAGTCCTATACAGGGATTGCCCGTGATCTGGAGACGGGGCGGACCGTCGGACTTTATATCCTGCATCCGAACAATATCGGAAGGTGCGGCCATATCTGCAATGCAAGCTATGCAGTGGCAAAAAACATGCGCGGCCGTCATATCGGTGAAAAGCTGGTCACACACTGCATCGAAAAAGCCAGAGAACTGAAATTTGGAATTCTGCAGTTTAATGCAGTCGTGAAAACCAATTATGCAGCGCTGGCGCTTTATAAAAAGCTGGGCTTCGTGCAGCTCGGGACCATTCCGAACGGATTTCTGCTGAAAAACGGGAATTACGAGGATATCGTACTGCATTATTACGTTTTGTGAGAGGCAGAAGCCCTGAGCAGATGCAGACCTTTGCTCCCGTAATGCGCCAGATATACAAAGAGTCCCATTATGGCGAGATACTCTGTAAAAAACAGGGGTAGCGGACGTTCAAAATCAAAGAAGACAAATGCGGATGTCAGAAACAGGTAAGAGAAAATCTGATTCTTTACAAAGGCATAAAGTCCGTAAACGGCAGCTGCCGCACCCCCCGAGCCGAAGCAGCGTTTTAGGAAATCCAGAACGGACCGGCCCGGATGCTCTCCGTATGATTCCGAGGATCATATTCCAGTGCAGGCCCAGGTGCGCAGACATCAGAACGAATCCCCAGAAAGAACAAAAAATGTGCATAGGACGTGCCAGAGCAATCCCGCCTGACAGGTGCAGGCAAGCAAAAACCTCTCTGGACAGTATGACGGCACTTACCATGGTTCCGAGCATGGCGAGAAACAGCATCAGGTTCACAATGGTCTGTACAATGCGAAAAGGCGTATAGTGTCCCCTGAATAAATGGCTGTGCCATTTCACATTCAGGATGTGGTGGATGATCCAGAGGACAAACATTCCGGTGCCCAGCCATTCATGTGCCGGATCTCCTGTGAGCTGCCTTGTCATCAACAGCAGGAGCAGCAGCGTCATAACAAGATCAATCCCAACTTTAGCGATCATTTTCGGTTTCATAGAGATTCTCCTTTTTAAATACCAAGCTCTGTAACCCATTCGGCTACATCGTCCTGTGCTTCCGGCACACTGTTCCGTGAGATGGAAAGACCGTCACTGATGACAGATGCTTCGGGCTGCAGCTCCTGGATCGTCTGAATTGTCCGGGAAAATCCGCTGCCCCCGTGCGTGGTAAACGGGATGATCGTCTTGCCGCCGAAATCATATTCCTCAAGGAAGGTGTAAAGCGGCATGGGCAGGTCGGCGTTCCAGTTCGGATAGCCGAGGAAAATCACGTCATAGCTGTCGGGATTTTCAATCTGTGCGGCAAGCTCCGGCCTTGCGTCTTCTGACAGTTCATTATAGGCAAATTCAAGAAGGGGCTCATGACTGCCGGGGTATTCCTGCACTGTTTCAATGCGGAACAGGTCGCCGCCGGTTTCCTCCTGGATCAGCTGTGCGATGTACTGGTTATTTCCTAAAACCTCACCATCCACTACGACACGGCTGGCTCCTGCTACTTTGTCCACGCCGTCTGTTTCCGGAATGGAAAAGTAGGCAATCAGGATATTGCTTCCGGATGCTGCATCTTCTGCCGCGGCAGAAGGCGCAGCAGATTCCGCGTCTGTTTCGGTCTCCGCAGGGGCAGAAGAGAGGACAAGTCCAAGTTCCTGCAGCCACGGTTCAATATCCTCTGCGTCGTTGGCAGTCAGGCCTTCGGCGATCACGGCGTCCGGACAAAGCTCATTGAAAATGTGCAGGCTGTTATCAATCGAATCGCTGGCGCTGGTGCAGAACGGAATAACGGTTTTCCCTGAAAAATCATAAGAGTCCAGGAATGTGGCAATCATAGCCGGCGCTTCATTCCACCAGATCGGATATCCGACGAAAATGGTGTCATAGTTCTCGACGTTATCTACACTGACTGTAATCTCAGGATGGACGCCGTCCAAAATTTCAGCTTCCGCTTCTTTTTGCAAGTCGCCGTATTCTTCAGCCCGCTGGATCTTGGCGAGAGTTCCGCCCGTAAGGTCGGCAATCTGTCCGGCGACTGCCTCTGTATTTCCGGTATGGGAAAAATAGGCCACCAGGATGCTGTTATCTGTCTGTGCCGGATCGGATGGTTCGGAAGACAGTTCGGAAGACGGTTCAGCCTGCCCGCTCTCGCTTTCAGAAGCTGTCTCATCCGTGGTTTCTTCAGATGACGGAGAAGGGGAAGGTTCCGAGGTGTCCGAACGGCCTGTGGAGCAGGCTGTCAATACAAAAGTCAAGACAAGTACCAAAGCAAAAATCAGAATCGTTCTTTTGGATTTCATGTGCATCCTCCTTTTTAATCATAGCTGACATGTGACTGAAAATACTCCGTCATAAGATCAATGGCCGTCTGTGCGTTTTCCCCGCTAAAGCCGTGCCCTGCTCCCTGCAGGACTTCGAGCTGTGCTGACGGATAAACCTCCGCAGCGTGTTCTGAATAGGACAGAGGGACAATGCTGTCTTCATCTCCGTGAAGGATTAAGACATCTTTGTCGTATGCTTCGATGTCTGCGTAAATATCATAACCAAGCAGCGGTTCAAAGTAGGCCCTGCCAACGTCCATCCACATAAAAAACTGTGTGTCTGGTATATCTTCCGGGCTCTGGTATCTTTCATTTGCATTGTCCACCAGGACGAAAGCGGGGTACAAAAGGACCAGGCCGCGTATTTCGTCTACGTGTTTTGCGGCAGTTATGGCCGAGACTGCTCCGCCCTGGCTGGTTCCCATTAAGAAAAGATTGCTGCTGTCAACGTAATCCAGCCCCTGTATCATTTCAATCACTGCCTCTAAATCGGCCTGTTTGGTAAAAAGAGACATCTCAAGAGTCGAGCCGTCGCTTTGGCTGCCGGGGCTTCCTCCGCAAAAGTCGAAACAGTAAACCACATACCCTTTGGCTGCCATTGCTTCTGCATACTGTGTTCCGGAGCGGTGAGAACCGCCAAAACCGTGAGAGTAAATGATGGCCGGCATTGTTTCTCCGGCATTCTGCGGAATATAAAGGACTCCGTAAATTTGATTTTCGCCCCGCCGGGCATACATTTCCTGTGTTTCATACTCGTATTCTGACCGGCCGGCCGCCTGAATTTCCAGAGGAAACGCAGCGGGATACCGCGAAAGGTCATATCCGGCAAAAGCAAACACTGCGGCCGCAGCCAGGGAAATGGCAGAGAGAACACCTCTTCTGCGCTTCATCTTGGCACCTCCTTACAGACACTCGCAAAGAATCTCGTAAATTTCCTCCCTGTTCAGTTCGCGCGGATTGCACTTGATGATATTGCAGGTATCTGCTACCTGGCGAAGTACGTCGGGAGTGATTTCTACTTTCGATTTCAGCTGATTCATTCTGGTTGGCAGACCGCACTCTTTAATAAAGGAAGCAAGAGCCTCTACCCCTTCCCCTGCCGTGTCCTTTTCAAATACCTCTTTTGCAAAACGGGCAAACTTTTCCGGTGCGTCCTTCAGAATGTGCCGGTAATAGACCGGATGAATGACGGCCAGTCCCTGTCCGTGGCTGCAGTCCGTATACGCGCCGAGCTGGTGTTCGATCTGATGGGCCTGGAAATCTGTCAGGCGGCCGACTTTCAGGATGCCGTTCTCTGCCATGGCAGAATCCCACATCAGGTTCCCGCGGGCCTGCATGTCATTGATGTTTTCAAGCAGGCGGCGCATATTTACCACGGTATTGCGCATCACAGCGAGGGCTACATCGTCGGATACATTGTCTGCGTCTGAGTTCCCAAGGTAGGTTTCCATCGCATGGCTCAAAGTATCAAAGGCGCCGGAGGCGGTGACGACGGCTCCCATCGGGATTCCGGCAGCAGGAAATTTTCCGCTCTGATACTCCATGTTCCAGATATCTTCCTCTGTCATCGCCTGAACGGAAATTACTTTGCAGCAGTCAATTACACTGCCGCCGCCTGCTGCCAGGATAAAGTCCACATGACGTTCCTTCGCCAGCTTTGCTCCTTCCTGTACCTTGGCATAGGTGGGATTCGGCATAATGCCGGAAAAATCCACCACTTCTTTGCCGGCCTGGGCAAGAAGGCTTTTCAGCTCATCATAAACGCCGCTTTTTTTCAGCGAGCCGCCGCCATAGGCCAGCATGACGGTTTTTCCGGCTTTAGGGAGCTCTTGCCTGAGTGCTTCCGAAGCGATCCCTTCTCCGTAATAGACTTTTGTAGGATAAGTAAACGTGAACTTGTTCATTGCTGTTCCTCCTTTTGTGTTTCTTGCAAGTTGGTTCATTTCATGCTATAATCCGATTGAAGCTATCGGTTTATACAACCGATTATAGATTCCGGTAGTAACAACCGGTCAAGGGGTTTTTAAAAAAAATTTTTGAAATTTCCATGAACAGGAGGATTTTCCAGTGTACACAATGATGCAAGCCTGCAGGGAAACAGATATGACCTATCAGGCTTTGAAATATTACTGCAATGAGGGGCTGGTCCCAAATGTGAAGCGCGATGCGAATAACCGGCGTGTATTCGATGAACGGGATGTCAAATGGATCAAAGACCTTGTGTGTCTGAAAAAATGCGGAATGAGCATACAGGAGATGAAGGAGTATCTGGATTTATGTCTTCAGGGCGAATCCACCATCCCGCAGAGAAAAGAAATGCTGGCGAAAAAACAGGAAAATCTGCGCAGTTCTATTCGGGAGCTGGAAGACAGCGTGGCATATATCGACTTCAAACAGAATTTTTACGACGATGTCCTTTCAGGAAAAATCCCATATGTCAGCAATCTGATCCGGACAGAGGGATAATTGCCTGCGACTGCAGCTTGACAAAAAAGATAACAGATATTATACTGTTTTCAGTAAAATTGAATATAAAATCCATACAGGAAAGGAAACAGGTGAAAATCCTGTACAAGGCCGTTACT
>DVHT01000089.1 GCA_018711885.1 Candidatus Choladousia intestinipullorum
GTGCGGCAGATATTCAGATACAGCCTGCAAAGTCCCGCCAGCAGAATATAATACACCATATTGCAGAGAATTCCTGCTCCGTGATACAGAATCAGACTGATCACGCCTCCCGCGGGAGGAAAGGCGTAGTCCAGGATATAATTCAGTCCGAAATGCAAAAGCGCCATAGTAAGTGTGGTAAATGCAAGAAAACCGCTTCTGCCGGCCAGTAAAACGCGGGACTGGTACTTCAGTCCACGGGACAGCTGTCTCATATGAATACGCCTCCTTTATCCTGAGCATCGGACGGCTCCCTTTCCTGACCGTCAGGTCCGGCCTCTCCATCGCGGTCATCATCCGTACCGCCGTCGTCAATTATGTCGTCATTTTCCTGTTCTTCTCCGTCGAGAAAGAGAGAAAACGGAAATACATCGCCCATTTCTTCTTCCAGATCCCAGTCATAATCTCCGCTGTATATCTGAACATACTGCTCAATATAAGACCGCATCTGCGGATCTGAGATTACTCTGTAAAAAACGGATAGCATCATGGCCAAAGAGAGCACGATCCCGCAGATTCCGCAGATAATGGAAGTCCGGTACTTTTTGCTTTTCGGGGAATCCGTGCGTGCGAGGAGCGCGCAGATAACTGCAAGTGCGCCGAGCGGGATGGACAGATAGAACATCAGGCACAGGACAAGGGACAAAACGCCCAGATAAAGCGAGATCCTGCCCATGAAGCTGCCGCGCGGGCGCGGTCCGCCGCCGTCATTTTGATACATGTCGTTCTCGTACATTTGAATACTCCATTCTTTTTATGAGGGTTTTTGACCCTGACATTTTGTATCATATATTAGCACAAGAAGACAGAGCTGACAAGGAGGGTTGTGATTTATGGGAAGATACGGTATACTATTGTATCTGAAAAGCTAAAGTACAGGACAGGAGAAATTATGGATATTATTAAAACACTTGCACAGGAACTGGAGATCAGGCCGCAGCAGGCAGAGGCGGCGGTGCAGCTGATCGATGACGGAAATACGATCCCGTTTATTTCAAGATACAGAAAAGAAGCGACCGGCTCGCTGAATGATGAGGTGCTTCGGAAACTGTATGAACGCCTGAACTATCTGCGCAACCTTGAAGAGAAAAAGGCGCAGGTCCTTGCGACGATCGAAGAACAGGGCAATCTGACGCCGGAGCTGAAAAAACAGATAGAAGATGCCGGGACGCTGGTCGTAGTGGAGGACCTTTACCGTCCGTACCGCCCGAAGCGGCGCACCAGAGCTGCGATCGCAAAGGAGAAGGGGCTTCAGCCGCTCGCGGACCTGATCCTGCTGCAGATGGTAAAGCATCCGCTTGAGAAGGAGGCGGAAGCCTTTCTGTCGGAAGAGAAGGAAGTGCTTACAGTGGAAGACGCTCTGAACGGAGCAAAAGACATTCTCGCAGAATCTGTGTCCGACGATGCAAATTTCCGAATCCGCATCCGGGAGATGACGGTCCGCGAGGGCGTGCTGACTGCAGAGGCAAAGGACGAGAAGGCGGAATCCGTATACGAGATGTATTACCATTTTTCGGAAGCCGTATCAAAGACAGCCGGCCACCGCATCCTGGCGATCAATCGCGGAGAGAAAGAAAAATTTCTCACCGTTAAGATCGAAGCGCCGGAAGAAAAAATTCTGCGTTATCTGGAAAAACAGGTCATCGTCAGAGAGAACCCGTATACGGCTCCTGTTTTGCAGGAAGTCCTGCAGGACAGCTATAGAAGGCTGATCGCGCCTGCGATCGAGCGGGAGATCCGCAGCGAACTGACAGAAAAGGCCGAGGACGGGGCAATTTCCGTGTTCGGCAAAAATCTGGAGCAGCTTCTGATGCAGCCTCCGATCGCGGGTCATGTCGTACTTGGATGGGATCCGGCGTTTCGTACGGGCTGCAAGCTGGCTGTAGTCGATGCGACTGGAAAGGTCCTCGATACGACCGTGGTATACCCCACAGCGCCGACCACAGGGACAAAGATACGCGCGGCAAAGGATACGGTGAAAAAACTGATCCAGAAATACGGCATTACGCTGATCTCGCTCGGCAATGGTACGGCGTCGCGGGAATCCGAGCAGGTGATTGTCGATCTGCTGAAGGAGATTCCGCAGAAGGTTTCCTATATGATCACGAATGAAGCGGGAGCTTCCGTATACTCTGCAAGTAAGCTGGCCACGGAAGAATTTCCGAATTTTGACGTGGGGCAGAGAAGCGCGGCTTCGATCGCAAGGCGCGTACAGGACCCGCTGGCGGAGCTGGTGAAAATCGATCCGAAATCAATCGGTGTGGGACAGTATCAGCACGATATGAATCAGAAGAAGCTGGGAGCGGCATTAGACGGCGTAGTGGAAGACAGTGTGAACCGTGTCGGAGTCGATCTGAATACGGCTTCCGCGCCGCTCATGGAGCATATCTCCGGTATTTCGAAGACGATCGCAAAGAATATCGTCTCTTACAGGGAGGCGAATGGACGTTTCCGCAGCCGCAGAGAGCTTTTAAAAGTGCCGAAGCTCGGGCCGAAGGCGTTTGAACAGTGCGCGGGGTTTATGCGCATCACGGGCGGGACCGATCCGCTTGACGCGACCAGTATCCATCCGGAGAGCTATGAGGCGGCGGAAAAGCTGCTGCAGGAGCTTGGCTATACGAAAGAGTGGGTGGCTGAGCCTGGCACTAAGACGATTTCCATCCGGGATTATAAAAAGATGGCGGAACGGATCGGTGTCGGGGAGCCGACGCTTCGCGATATGGTGAAAGAGCTGTGCAAGCCGGGACGCGATCCGCGTGACGAGATGCCGCAGCCGATCCTGCGGACAGATGTTCTGGAGATGAAAGACCTGAAAGAAGGGATGATATTAAAGGGAACCGTCCGAAACGTCATTGATTTCGGCGCATTTGTCGATATCGGAGTCCATCAGGACGGGCTGGTGCATATTTCCCAGCTCACGGACAAAAAATTTGTCAGACATCCGCTGGAAGTAGTCAGTGTCGGTGATATTGTTGAAGTGAAAGTGCTGAGTGTAGATCTGCAGAAGAAGCGTATCTCGCTGACGATGCGGCTGTAAAAGATACTGCAGGCAGAAAAAAGCGCTGCCAGGATGCGGGGATGTCCGCATCCGGCAGCGCTGCCTTTTTATTCCCAGTCTTCTTCGATGTTTTGGATCTTCTGTACCGCGAATTCATAGATCGCGCGGTAGTCGTCCTGCGAGTAGTGGATCCCGTCGATGGTGGTCGTCTCAGTGACCATCAGATAAGTAAAGCTGTCGATGTAAGTATCCGGAAATGCTTCCTGCAGGTGGCTGTTGAAATCGGCAATCTCTTCGTTTGTGATATTTTTGCACAGCGTAGGCTCTATCGGATTGACGGAGAGAAAATAAAAGTGCGTATCAGGGTATTCCTCTGCAAGCGACTGATACAGCTCCAGATAGTCTTCCATACTGTCATAATCATTGACTCCGAAATTGAAAACGACCGGTGCGTCAGGATAGGTCCGGATCGCGTCGCGGATCTGAGAAAGTCCCGTTTCACTGAGCCATCTGTATCCTTCGCCGGATGCGCCTATGTATACGTCGTCATTGTCTACCGCGTCACGCATTCCAAGCGTTCTGGAATCTCCTGCCCAGATAAGAAACAGATCTTCCTGGGAAGAGGCAGCCTCGGAGGACGCTTCTGTGCTCTCGCTTGGTTCCCTGGCAGGCTCGACAAGGGACTGAAGGACTGCCTCCGCTTCGGATTCGACGGCAGTAGGGCCGGATGAAAATACTTCGTCCTGATTCTGCAGTGTCAGATAAACGGCAAGGAGTCCGAGCAGGATCAGAGCAGCAACGGCCAGAACAATCCCGAGGATAGTTCCTTTCTTCATATAATATGTCCTTTCTAAAAACAAAGTCATCATATTCTGGTGAAGCTTTTGTGATAATTCTTACTATATCACACTTCGGTCAAATGTCAAATAATATCAAACGGGCGGTTTCGACAGCGGAGGGCGGATTTTGCGGCGGAGGGCGGAAACAGTTCAGCCATCAGGCCGCTGAACTGTTTCTAAAAATTTCAAAAATGCTATTGACAAAAAACGGGCACAGTATTATAGTAACAACGTAAGGTGTTAGCACTCAAATAGAGAGAGTGCTAACAAGATGGCAGAAGGGAGGAATTCAGATGCAGCTCGATGATAGGAAATGGACGATTCTCAAAGCTATCATCAAGACTTATCTGGAAACGGGAGAGCCGGTTGGTTCAAGAACGATTTCCAAGTACGCTGAATTGAATCTCAGTTCCGCTACGATACGAAATGAGATGTCTGATCTGGAAGAGATGGGGCTGATCCTTCAGCCGCACACTTCTGCGGGGCGTATTCCATCCGATGCCGGATACCGGCTGTATGTAGACCACATGATGGCCGAGAAGGACAGAGAAGTCACGGAAATGAAAGAACTGATGATCCAGCGGCAGGATAAGATGGAACTGCTGCTGAAGCAGCTTGCAAAGGTGCTTGCAAACAATACGAATTACGCCGCGATGATATCGGGGCCGCAGTACAAGCGCACAAAGCTGAAGTTCATCCAGCTTTCCATTGTAAGCGAATCGCAGATTCTTGCAGTGATCGTGGCGGAAGGAAATGTCGTTAAAAATAAGGTGATCCAGATTGAACACGGCCTTGACCCGCAGACGGTTCTTGAGATGAACATACTGCTGAATACGGCGCTTAACGGCCTGACGATTGAAGAGATCAACCTCAGCACGATCGCGAAGCTGAAAGAACAGGCAGGGATTCACAGCGAAGTGGTAAATCAGGTACTGGACGCAGTCGCAGAGACTATACAGTCTGCAAATGATGTGGAGATCTATACGAGCGGCGCGACCAATATTTTCAAATACCCGGAACTCAGCAGCAGTGAGAAAGCCAGCGAGCTGATAAGTGCCTTTGAGGAAAAGAAGGACCTTGTCGATATGATAAGCTCTGATGAGTCGCAGGAAACGGGGATTCAGGTCTATATCGGACAGGAATCGCCGATTCAGTCGATGCAGGACTGCAGCGTAGTGACAGCCACCTATGAGATAGGGGACGGCATGTATGGCAGGATAGGTGTGATAGGGCCTAAGAGGATGGATTATGACAAGGTAGTCAGTACTCTGAAAACGCTGATGGTACAGCTCGACCAGATATTCAAGAAGGAATAGAAAGGTGGAACAGCCAATGGAACAGAATAGAAAAGAAGATATTATGGAAGAAGTTGCAGCCGAAGCGGATGAGTCGAGGGCCGAACAGGTGATGGATGAGGCGATCAAGCAGCAGGCAGAAGAATCATCCGAAGAGGCGGAGGAGCAGGAACAGCCGGAAGATGCTGAGGAAGCACAGCCGGACGGGGATGCAGATCAGGAAGAGACTGATTCAAAGCGGAAAGGTTTCTTCGGGAAAAAGAAAAAAGATAAAAAAGATCAGCAGATCGAAGAACTGACAGACCGCGTGCAGCGCCAGATGGCAGAATTTGATAACTTCCGCAAGCGCTCGGAAAAAGAAAAAGCTTCGATGTATGAGATCGGTGCAAAAAGCGTGATCGAAAAGATCCTTCCCACGATCGACAATTTTGAACGCGGATTCGCGGGGCTGACAAAGGAGCAGAAGGAAGATCCGTTCGTAGACGGAATGGAAAAGGTATACCGCCAGATGATGGCGGCGCTGGAGGCGATCGGGGTAACACCGATCGAAGCGCTCGGAAAAGAATTTGACCCGAATTTTCACAATGCAGTGATGCATGTGGAAGATGAAGAAGCCGGGGAGAACATTGTGGTAGAAGAATTCCAGAAAGGATATCTCTACCGGGACAGCGTAGTAAGGCACAGCATGGTTAAGGTAGCCAATTAGGCGGCCTGAGCCTTTGGGCAATACAACAACCATTTTTATATAGATCCGTGCAGCGGTGCATGAAGTAAATTTAAGGAGGAGCTATTATGAGCAAGATTATTGGTATCGATTTAGGAACAACAAACAGCTGTGTAGCAGTTATGGAAGGCGGAAAGCCGGTAGTCATCACGAATACGGAAGGTTCCAGGACCACACCGTCCATCGTGGCATTTACAAAGAGCGGCGAGCGTCTTGTAGGCGAGCCGGCAAAACGTCAGGCAGTTACGAATGCTGACCGTACGATTTCTTCCATCAAGAGACATATGGGAAGCGATTACAGGGTAGAGGTAGACGGAAAGAAATACTCTCCGCAGGAGATTTCCGCAATGATCCTCCAGAAACTGAAAGCAGATGCAGAAAACTACCTCGGCGAGAAGGTATCTGAGGCAGTCATCACTGTACCGGCATACTTTAATGATGCCCAGCGTCAGGCGACAAAGGATGCAGGCAAGATTGCAGGACTTGATGTAAAACGTATCATTAACGAGCCGACAGCAGCAGCTCTGGCATACGGACTGGACAACGAAAAAGAGCAGAAGATCATGGTATATGACCTTGGCGGCGGTACATTCGATGTATCTATCATCGAGATCGGTGAAGGCGTCATTGAAGTACTTGCAACAAACGGAGACAACAAGCTCGGCGGCGATGACTTCGATAAGAAGATCACAGATTATATGATCGCAGACTTCAAGGCAAAAGAAGGCATTGACCTTTCCGGCGACAAGATGGCGCTGCAGAGACTGAGAGAAGCAGCAGAGAAGGCAAAGAAAGAGCTGTCTTCCTCTACAACGACAAACATCAACCTTCCGTTCATCACGGCAAACGAGACAGGTCCGAAGCATTTTGAGATGGATCTGACAAGAGCAAAATTTGACGAGCTGACCCATGACCTCGTAGAGAGAACTGTTATTCCGGTACAGAACGCACTGAAAGATGCAGGACTGACTGCAGGAGAACTGTCAAAAGTCCTTCTGGTCGGAGGTTCCACACGTGTTCCGGCTGTACAGGAAAAAGTAAAACAGCTGACAGGACATGAGCCGAATAAGAGCCTGAACCCGGATGAGTGTGTAGCGCTCGGCGCTTCCATCCAGGGCGGTAAGCTGGCCGGCGATGCAGGCGCAGGCGATATCCTTCTGCTTGACGTTACTCCGCTGTCTCTGTCGATCGAGACACTCGGCGGTGTCGCTACGAAGCTGATCGAGAGAAATACGACGATCCCGACAAAGAAGAGCCAGGTATTCTCCACAGCGGCAGACAACCAGACAGCTGTAGATATCCACGTAGTACAGGGCGAGAGACAGTTCGCGAAGGACAACAAGTCCCTTGGACAGTTCCGTCTGGACGGAATTCCGCCAGCAAGAAGAGGTGTTCCGCAGATCGAAGTTACATTTGATATCGATGCAAACGGTATTGTAAACGTATCGGCAAAAGATCTCGGCACAGGCAAGGAGCAGCATATTACGATCACTTCCGGTTCCAATATGTCGGATGAAGAGATTGATAAGGCTGTAAAAGAAGCTGCTGAATACGAAGCACAGGATAAGAAGAAGAAAGAAGCAATTGATACAAGAAACGAAGCAGACGCTATGGTATTCCAGACCGAAAAGGCAATGCAGGATGTAGGCGACAAGATCGACGCTGCAGACAAAGCCGCTGTTGAGGCCGACCTGAAGGCACTCAAAGATTTGGTTGAGAAGACAAACGCGGAAGATATGACGGACGCGCAGCTTGCAGAACTCAAGGCAGGCAAGGAAAAACTGATGGAGAGCTCACAGAAGCTGTTCGCAAAAGTTTACGAGCAGGCACAGAGTGCGGCAGGAGCTGCAGGCGCAGGTCCGGATATGAACGGCGCAGCAGGAACAGGTAACGCCGGTCAGGACGATGACGTCGTTGACGGAGATTACAGAGAAGTATAAACAGCCCAGACGGCTCACGAAAAATTACGAAGCAAGCAATACCCCTGAGGGCGTATACCTTCAGGGGCATTGTCGGGTAAGGTGGCATATATGGCAGAGAATAAAAGGGATTATTATGAAGTCCTCGGAGTGGACAGAAATGCGGATGAGGCTGCGATCAAAAAAGCATACAGGGTTCTGGCAAAGAAGTATCACCCTGACATGAATCCGGGCAATGCCGAGGCAGAGCAGAAGTTTAAAGAAGCGTCGGAGGCGTATGCAGTCTTAAGCGATCCGGACAAGAGAAGACAGTATGATCAGTTCGGTCATGCTGCATTTGAGCAGGGCGGACCGGGCGGCGGATTCGACGGCTTTAACTTCAGCGGCGATATGGGCGATATTTTCGGCGATATCTTCGGCGACCTGTTCGGCGGCGGAAGACGCCGGGGCGGAGCGCGCGGACCGATGCAGGGAGCAAACCTGCGGACCAGCGTGCGGATCACATTTGAGGAAGCGATTTCCGGATGCGAGAAGGAAATCGAGCTGACTCTGAAGGATGAGTGTACGAAATGTCACGGAACAGGGGCGAAGCCGGGAACTTCTCCGGAGACATGTCCGAAGTGCGGCGGCAAGGGCCAGGTCGTATATACGCAGCAGTCTCTGTTCGGAACGGTGCAGAATGTGCAGACATGTCCGGAGTGTCATGGAACGGGTAAAGTGGTCAAAGAGAAATGTCCGGACTGCTACGGAACCGGCTATACATCCAGCAAAAAGAAAATCAAGGTCACGATTCCGGCCGGTATCGATAACGGGCAGAGCATCCGTATCCGTGAAAAAGGAGAGCCGGGAACGAACGGCGGTCCGCGCGGCGACCTGCTGGTAGAAGTCGTAGTGGGAAGACATCCGATCTTCCAGCGTCAGGATATGAATATTTATTCGACGGTCCCGATGACATTCGCCCAGGCAGCGCTCGGCGGCGATATCCGGATCAGCACGGTAGACGGAGATATCGTCTATACGATAAAACCGGGGACACAGACGGATACGAAGGTGCGCTTCAAGGGCAAAGGCGTTCCTTCGCTGCGCAATAAGAACGTACGGGGAGATCACTATGTGACGCTCGTCATTGAGGTGCCGACGAAGCTGAGTGAAGCTGCGAAGAATGCTCTGCGTGAATTCGACAGAGAGAGCGGCAACAGCCTCGGACAGCCGGCGGAGGCCCGCGAGAAGAAAGAAAAGCCGAAGAAGAAAGGCTTTATGGATAAATTAAAAGAGACATTTGAAGACTGATGATACGGAGGGCTGCAGCCGCAAGGCGGCAGTCCTTTTAGCAGTAGAGGAAGGAGGAGAAAGACCTGTATGAAATGGCACAAATTTACGCTCAAAACGAGAACGGAGGTGGAGGATATTGTCATATCCTCACTGGCAGATGCAGGAGTAGAAGGAGTAGAGATTGAAGATAAGGTACCGCTTTCGGAGGCGGACAAGAAGCAGATGTTTGTCGATATCCTGCCGGACGGTCCGGCGGACGACGGCATCGCCTATCTGAATTTCTATCTGGAGGAAGATGCAGATAAAGAGGCGGTTCTGGCACGCGTAAGAGAAGAGCTGGAGGATCTGCGCAGTTTTGCCGATATCGGAGAGGGAACGATCACAGAGAGCCAGACGGAAGATAAGGACTGGATCAATAACTGGAAACAGTATTTCCATCAGTTTTACGTAGATGATATCCTCATCATCCCGTCCTGGGAAGAAGTAAAAGACGAAGATAAAGACAAGCTGATCATCCATATCGATCCGGGCACTGCGTTCGGTACAGGAATGCATGAAACGACACAGCTTTGCATGCGGCAGCTGAAGAAATACGTAACGCCGGATACGGAGCTTCTCGACGTCGGAACAGGGAGCGGCATTCTCTCCATCGCCGCATTGAAACTCGGGGCCAGACATGCGGTCGGCACGGATCTTGATCCCTGCGCGATCACAGCGACAAAAGAGAATCTGGAGGCCAATGAGATACCGGAAGGCGCAATGGAGGTCATGATCGGAAATATCATTGACGACAAGTCGGTACAGGATGCGGTGGGATACGGTAAGTATGATATTGTGGCGGCGAATATTCTGGCGGATGTCCTGGTGCCGCTGACGCCTGTCATCACCAGCCAGCTGAAAAGCGGAGGAATCTACATTACATCCGGCATTATCGATGAGAAGGAAGAGACTGTGGTGGAGGCCGTGAAGGCTGCCGGACTGGAAGTGGTCGAAGTGACGCACCAGAATGACTGGGTATCCGTGACGGCCCGCAAAAAGTAGCAGGAGAAAAGGTATGTATCATTTTTTTGTGACACAGGAGCAGATCGGAGAAAAGGAAATCCGGATTACCGGAAGTGATGTGAACCATATCCGCAATGTGCTGCGGATGACGCCGGGCGTACAGATCAGTGTGAGCAGCAGAGAGACCGGCGTAGAGTACCGCTGTGAGATTTCTGCAATAGAAGAGGACTGCGTTACGGCAGGGATCATGTGGGCGCAGGAGGCGGACACAGAGCTCCCGGTAAAAATCTATCTGTTTCAGGGCCTTCCCAAAGGCGACAAAATGGAATTTATCATTCAGAAAGCAGTGGAGCTCGGAGCGTATGAGATCATTCCGGTGGCGACGAAGCGGGCAGTAGTAAAACTTGACGGGAAAAAGGAGGCGTCCAAACGGAAACGGTGGAACGCCATATCGGAGAGCGCGGCCAAGCAGTCAAAGCGCACGATTGTTCCGGAGGTCAGGCAGGTGATGAGCTTCCGGGAGGCAGTGGAGTACGCATCCTCCTGCCGGGTGAAGCTGATCCCGTATGAGCTGGCGGAAGGAATGGAGAAAACAAAAGAAGTGATCGCCGGTATCCGGCCAGGGGATTCTGTCGCGGTTTTCATCGGCCCGGAAGGCGGGTTTGATGAGGCAGAGATCAGCTGCGCGGCAGAGGCCGGTGTGGTTCCGGTGACGCTTGGGCGGAGGATCCTCCGGACAGAGACGGCAGGGATGACGATGCTCTCTGTCCTGATGTTTCAGATGGAACAGTAGTTTGGTATTTGCAACTGAGAATAGATTGTGGTAGAATTGCCCTGACACTTTGCAGGCAAAGAAGAAAGAGGAGAATGAGATGTTAAGTCAGGTATCGGTATACACAGAAAATAAAAAAGGGGCAATGCTGGAGATTACAAGGATCATGCAGCAGGAAGAGATCAATATTCTCGGATCGGTGAATAATGACAGCGCAGAATACGGGATTGTCCGTATGGTAGTTTCGCATCCGCAGAAAGCAGTCCAGGCGCTCAGAGAAAAAGGATATATGTGCAAGCTTACAGACGTGCTCGGCATTGAGATTCAGGATCGTGTCGGGGAGCTGAACCGCCTTCTGGCAGCGCTTCATGACAGCAATATCAATGTAGATTATATGTATCTTTCGTTTAACCGGGAATCGGGAAGCCCCGTTATGGTGTTCCACACGAGTGATATTACGGAAGTGGAAGAATGCCTGACTGCAAAGGGGTTCTGCGGCCTGAAATCTTTGCGGGAGCAGTGACGGGATACTGAAGTTTGACGGCAGGAGACGCACGGAGGCGCGTCCGGAGTTTGGGAGGAGACGCAGGTGGAAGCATATTTGGATAATTCGGCGACTACGAGGTGTACGCAGCGTGTGCGTGATGCAGTAGTACAGGTGATGATGGAGGATTATGGCAATCCGTCCTCCAAGCATATGAAGGGCGTGGAAGCCGAGCGGTATTTGAAAGATGCGCGGGAGACGGTCGCCAGGACGCTGAAGGTAAATGAAAAGGAAATCTATTTTACATCGGGAGCGACCGAGTCGAACAACTGGGCGCTTATCGGTGCGGCAAGAGCAAACCGCAGGGCAGGGATGCATCTGATCACGACGGCGGTCGAGCACCCGGCGGTGCTGATGCCGATGCAGTATCTGGAGGAACAGGGATTCCGCGTGACGTATCTGCCGGTCGATTCGAAGGGGCATATCAGCCTGCAGGACCTGGAACAGGCACTCTGTGAAGATACGATTCTGGTTTCCATGATGTATGTGAACAATGAGGTGGGAACGGTCGAACCGATAGAAGAGGCAGCACGCATCGTCAAAAAATACAATCCGGATATTCTGTTCCACACGGATGCAGTGCAGGCGTATGGGAAGATGCGGATTTACCCGAAACGGGCAGGAATCGATATGCTTTCTGTCAGCGCACACAAGATCCACGGGCCGAAGGGCATCGGATTTCTTTACGTAAATGAAAAAGTGAAGATACATCCGCTGATTCTCGGCGGAGGGCAGCAGAAAGGAATGCGTTCCGGTACAGACAATGTACCGGGAGCGGCAGGCTTGGCACAGGCAGCCCGGGAGGCGTATGAACGACTGGAGGAGAGCAGAGAACATCTGCTGGATCTGAAAAAGAGAATGACGGACGGACTGGAGCAGATGGATTCGGTTGCCGTTCTCTCGGAAAAAGGGGACAGCAGCGCGCCGCATATCGTAAGCGCTTCGTTTCCGGGCGTGCGCAGTGAAGTGCTGCTCCATGCACTGGAAGACCGGGGGATATACGTATCGGCAGGATCAGCCTGCTCATCGAACAAAAAACTTCCGGTCAGCGCCGTTTTAAAGGAACTCCATCTGAGCCCGGAACTTCTGGACTCGACGCTGCGGTTCAGCTTCAGCCGTTACACGACGGCGGAGGAGATTGATTACTGCCTGCAGGCGCTGCGCGAATTATTGCCCGTGCTGCGCCGGTATGCGAGACATTAATGGTGATACAGGAAAAGGAATGAAAAATATGTTTAAGACTTTATTGATAAAGTACGGAGAAATCGCGATCAAGGGGAAAAACCGGCATCTGTTTGAGGACGCTCTGGTACGGCAGATCGTCCATGCCCTGAAACCGGTGGAAGGAGACTTCTATGTGCACAAGTCGCAGGGAAGGATCTATGTTGACTGTCAGTCGGCCTATGATTTTGAAGAGACGGTGGAGGCGCTCCAGTGCGTGTTCGGAATCGTGGGCATCTGTCCTGTCATGAAAGTGGAGGACAGAGGACTTGAAGAACTCGGAAATGACGCGATCGAGTTTCTGCAGAATGTCTACGATATTCATGACCAGTCGTTTAAGGTGGTCACAAGACGCGCGCGCAAAAGTTATCCCATTGAATCGATGGAAGTCAACTGCGAACTGGGGGGACGCATTCTGGAAGCATTTCCGGAGATGAGCGTAAACGTGCATAATCCCCAGATCACGCTGCATGTGGAGATCCGGGAAATGATCTATATCTATTCAAAGATCATTCCGGGGCCGGGCGGTATGCCGGTCGGCACAAACGGAAAAGCAATGCTTTTGCTCTCCGGAGGGATCGACAGTCCGGTAGCCGGATATATGATCTGTAAAAGAGGCGTCAAACTGGATGCCACTTACTTCCATGCGCCGCCTTATACGAGCGAGCGCGCAAAGCAGAAGGTCGTGGATCTGGCAAAGCAGGTGGCGAAATATTCCGGCCCGATCGATCTTCATATTGTAAACTTTACCGATATCCAGCTTTATATTTATGACAAATGTCCGCACGATGAACTGACGATCATTATGCGGCGGTATATGATGAAGATCGCGGAGCATTTTGCGAAAGAGTCGGGCAGCCTGGCCCTGATTACAGGAGAGAGCATCGGACAGGTCGCAAGCCAGACGATGCAGAGCCTTGCTGCTACGAATGAAGTGTGTACGATTCCGGTATTCCGGCCGCTGATCGGATTTGACAAACAGGAGATTGTGGACGTCGCAGAGAAGATCGGGACGTATGAGACATCGATCCTGCCGTATGAGGACTGCTGCACGATCTTCGTAGCAAAGCATCCCGTCACAAAGCCGAATCTGAATGCGATCAAACGTTCAGAACAGAAACTGAATGAGAAAATCGAAGAGCTGGTGACAGAAGCGATCCGTACAACCGAGACGGTAAGGATCGGATAAGAAAACCCGCCGACCGGGCGGCGGGTCAAAGCATGTACGGAGCGAGCACCTCTAAAATCTCGTCGATGTTTTCCTCTGCATGGATGTTCAGATCAATGGCCTTTGAAAGGTCAAGGCTGAAGATGCCCATGATAGATTTTGCATCGATGACGTACCGGCCGGAAACAAGGTCAAAATCATTGTCAAACTTTGTGATATCGTTTACAAAAGACTTTACTTTGTCAATTGAGTTTAAAGAAATCTGAACTGTTTTCATAAATGTATATCCTCCTGAAATCTTTTATTCTTACACCACAATCTTAACGGTTGGAGAGGGAAAAGTCAAGACATTATGACGGACAGTTTATAGGAGGTATTGTATATGAGAAAAAAGGCAGCGCTTCATAATCTGGGCTGCAAAGTAAATGCGTATGAGACAGAGGCGATGCGCCAGATGCTCGAAGAGGCCGGATATGAGATCGTGCCGTTTGCTCCCGGCGCGGATGTCTATGTCATCAATACGTGTACCGTGACAAATATCGCTGACCGGAAGTCGAGACAGATGCTGCACCGTGCAAGGAAAATGAACCCGGATGCGGTCGTGGTAGCGGCAGGCTGTTACGTTCAGACAGCACAGCAGCCGGTAGAAGAAGATGCGGCGATCGACATCGTTCTCGGGAACAACTGCAAAAAGGATCTGCTCAAAGCTCTGGAAGAATTTGAAGAAGCAAGGGGCGGCGAGAAGATCGACATCAATCATACGAAAGAATATGAAGAGCTGTTTGTCTCCAGAACAAAAGAACATACGCGCGCTTACATCAAAGTGCAGGACGGATGCAACCAGTTCTGCAGTTACTGTATCATTCCCTATGCGCGGGGGCGCGTCAGAAGCCGGAAGATGGAAGATGTGCGCCGGGAAGTAGAGGCTCTGGCATCAAACGGCTGCCGGGAGGTCGTCCTGACCGGACTTCATTTAAGTTCTTATGGAACAGATCTCGGCTGCTCGCTTCTGGAGCTCATTTCAATGGCGGGTGAGACAGAAGGGATCCGCAGGATCCGACTCGGCTCGCTTGAACCTGGGATTATCACGCGGGAATTTGCAGAGACGCTTTCAAAGATGCCGAAGGTATGTCCGCATTTTCATCTGTCTCTGCAGAGCGGCTGTACGCAGACGCTTGCCCGGATGAACCGGAAATATACGGCGGAAGAATTCCGGGAAAAATGCGGGATCCTGAGGGACTGTTTCGAGGATCCGGCTATTACGACTGACGTGATCGTCGGTTTTCCGGGAGAGACAGAGGAAGAATTCGAAACGACCGTATCTTTTCTGGAAGAGATCAGGCTGTATGAAACCCATATTTTTAAGTATTCCAGACGGCACGGGACGCGTGCGGCGGCGATGCCGGACCAGATCCCGGAACAGATAAAAAACGAGCGCAGCGAACGGCTGATCGCACTCGGCGAAGAGAACAGGAGCCGGTTTGAGCGTCTCCACGCCGGACGGGAAAAGGAAGTGCTCTTTGAGGAAAAGACCGTGATAAATGGCCGCGAATATTTTACGGGATACACAAAGGAGTATATCAAAGCGGCGGTTCCGGCAGATGAGGATTATGAAAATGTGCTGGTAAACGGGCGCCTCCAAGACGAGATCTGTCCGCACCTGTTTCTGCTCGGGTAGCGTAAACGATTGTTCGAAAGGGATTGCAATATTTTTTGAATTATATTAGAATAGATTCTATCAGAAGATACGGTAATAAATAAGGACGTGAAGAACATGGCAGACATTAATAACACACAGTATTTTAATTTCAACACGGATCCGGAAGCACGGGTAAAGATGGTGCTCGATGTAGTTTACAATGCGATGGCAGAGAAAGGGTACAATCCGGTAAATCAGATCGTAGGATACATTATGTCCGGCGACCCGACGTACATCACGAGCCACAAGAATGCGCGCAGCATGATCATGAAGGTGGAGCGTGACGAACTGGTCGAAGAACTGCTTCGGGAGTACATCAAGAATAAATCATGGCAGCAGTGAAGCGAACGGTCCGGATCATTGGGCTTGATTTCGGTTCCAGGACGGTGGGAGTGGCGGTAAGCGATCCTCTGGGACTTACTGCGCAGGGCCTTGAGATCATCAGACGTACCTCAGAAAACAAGCTTCGCAGGACACTTGCCAGAATCGAAGAAATAGCGGAAGAATACCAGGCAGACACGATCGTGCTCGGTCTCCCGAAAAATATGAACAATACACTGGGCGAACGTGCGGAGAAATCACTGGAATTTAAGGAGATGCTGGAACGCCGGACGGGCCTCCCTGTGATCATGTGGGATGAACGGCTGACGACGGTGGCAGCGAACAGGACATTGATCGAAAGCGGCGTACGCCGGGAGAATCGAAAGGAATACGTAGATATGATAGCGGCTGTGTATATCCTGCAGGGATATCTGGACAGCCTTGAAAGGGAAGAACATGAATAAAATTGAATTTACCCCGGTCGGACAGGAAGAAACGGTCGGGTTCTTTGTGGTGGAAGAAACCAGGATCGCAGGAGTATCCTACCTTCTGGTGACAGAAACGGAAGACGATGAAGCAGACGCATATATCCTGAAGGATCTGTCTAAGGACGGAGAGCCAGAGGCAAATTACGTTTTCGTGGAAGACGAAGCCGAGCTGGAAGCAGTATCGAAAATTTTTGCGGAGCTGTTGGAGGACGTGGATTTTCAGCTCTGAAAAGATAAAAAATGCAGTAATAAAATGAAACGTGTAACAAAATCAACCTGCGGAATGCATTTTGTATTCCGCTATTCGCATGGAGGTGCAGATTGAAGAAAAAACAGAATAGTACAGAGAATCTCAAGGTGATCCCGATCGGCGGACTGGGCCTGATCGGAATGAACATGACTGCGTTTGAGTATAATGACAGCATTGTGGTGGTAGACTGCGGGCTGGCATTTCCTGAAGACGATATGCTGGGGATCGATCTGGTGATTCCGGATGTCACGTATCTGAAAGAAAATATTGACCGGGTAAAAGGAATTGTATTTACACATGGACATGAGGATCATATCGGAGCGCTTCCTTATATCTTAAAAGAGATCAGCGTGCCGCTGTACGCGACGAAGCTGACGATGGGGCTGATCGAGAGAAAGCTCACCGAACACAACCTGATGCGCTCGACGAAGCGCAAGATCGTAAAACCGGGACAGTCGATCAACCTCGGCGAATTCCGGATCGAGTTTATTAAGACGAATCACAGTATCGCTGACGCCGTGGCCCTGGCGATCTATTCTCCGGCCGGGATCGTCGTGCATACCGGCGACTTTAAAGTGGATTACACACCGGTATTCGGGGACGCGATCGATCTGCAGAGATTTGCTGAGATCGGGAAAAAGGGAGTGCTGGCGCTGATGTGCGACAGTACGAATGCAGAACGGCCGGGATTTACGGCTTCGGAGCGGACGGTCGGACGGACGTTTGACGTGCTCCTGGACGAGCACCGCAACAGAAGGATCATCATCGCGACGTTTGCGTCGAATGTCGACCGCGTGCAGCAGATCATCAATTCTGCGCACAAACACGGACGCAAGGTCGTAGTAGAAGGCCGGAGCATGGTGAATATCATCCAGACAGCGTCGGAGCTGGGATATCTGAATATTCCGGATAATACGCTGATTGAGCTGGAGCAGATGAAAAATTATCCGGACGAGCAGATGGTGCTCATCACTACGGGCAGCCAGGGAGAATCGATGGCGGCTCTTTCAAGGATGGCGGCCAATATGCATAAAAAGATCACGATCAAACCGGGCGATACCGTGATCTTCAGTTCAAATCCAATCCCGGGAAATGAAAAGGCAGTATCAAAAGTGATCAACGAACTGTCCATGAAGGGTGCAAACGTAATATTCCAGAACGCGCATACGTCGGGACACGCCTGCCAGGAGGAGATCAAGCTGATCTATTCTCTGGTAAAACCGAAATATTCCATTCCGGTTCACGGAGAGTACCGCCACCTGAAGGCGCAGGCACAGCTGGCGCAGAGCCTGGGGATCGAAAAAGACCATATCTATATTCTGAAGACCGGCGACGTGCTGGAGATGAATGAGAATGCGGCGAAGGTGACGGGACATGTGCAGACCGGAGCGATCCTGGTAGACGGACTCGGCGTAGGAGATGTCGGCAATATCGTGCTTCGCGACAGACAGCATCTTGCAGAAGACGGTATCGTGATCGCAGTGCTGACGCTGGAAAAATACACGGGGCAGATCCTTGCGGGACCGGATATCGTCTCAAGAGGCTTTGTGTACGTGCGTGAGGCGGAAGACCTGATGGACGAGGCGCGCAACTGCGTGGAGGACGCTATGGAACAGTGCAATGCGCACCGCGTGACGGACTGGGCAAAGATCAAGAATTCGATCAGAGATTCTTTGAGCGACTTCCTGTGGAAGCGCACGAAGCGCCGTCCGATGATCCTGCCTATTATTATGGAAGTTGAGTAAAACAGAATGGAAAAGATAAAAAACTGTACCAAAGAGCTCATCCGGGCGATTCTGGAAAGTGAAGAGTACAGACAGTTCTGCGACGTCAGGGACAGACTTGAAAAAGAGCCGGAGCTTCGCAGGCAGGTGAGTGAGTTCCGGTTTCACGTATTTGAAGTACAGAATTCCGATGATATTACCGATATGTACGGAGAGCAGAAAAGATTGTGCAAAGAGTCTGAGGAGTTCCGGAAAAATCCGCTGGTGGACGAGTTTTTGCAGGCGGAATTATGCGTCTGCCGGATCATGCAGAAGATCACGCAGGATATGGTGGAAGCGATCGATCTGGATATAGACGAAGTGGCAGAGAGGATAGGACTGTGACATGATCGTTCATGAGAGAATGGCCGCATATATCAATTCCCTGGATACGGGGAACGGTGAGTTCCTGGATGCACTGGAGCAGGACGCGCTGGAGCGTGAAGTGCCGGTCATCCGGCAGGATATGCAGTGCTTCCTCAAGGTCCTGCTGGCGTTGCACCGCCCGCAGAAGATCCTGGAGGTGGGAACGGCAGTCGGGTTTTCCGCGCTTTTGATGGCGGCGAATACGGACAGGCACTGTAAGATCACGACGATTGAAAAGTATGAAAAACGGATACCGGAGGCGCGCAGAAATTTCAAGCGTGCAGGAATGGAAGACAGGATCACGCTTCTGGAAGGCGACGCCCTGGAGATCATGAAAGGGCTGGATGAACCGTACGATATGATCTTTATGGATGCCGCGAAAGGACAGTACATCCATTTCCTTCCGGAAGCGCTGCGGCTTTTGCGCACAGGAGGGGTGCTCATCTCCGACAATGTGCTCCAGGACGGCGACATTATTGAATCGCACTATGCCGTGGAGCGCAGGAACCGTACGATCTACAAGCGGATGAGAGAGTATCTGTACGTACTGAAGCACACGGACGGGCTGCTGACTTCGATCGTGCCGGTCGGAGACGGGGCGGCAGTTACAGTGAAACAAAAAGAAGGAAGAGACAGAGAATGGAACGAGTGAGACGACACCCGGAGCTATTGATACCGGCGAGCAGCCTCGAGGTGCTGAAGACGGCAGTGATTTTCGGCGCGGATGCCGTATATATCGGCGGCGAGGAGTTCGGGCTTCGTGCCAAGGCGAAAAATTTTACACTGGAAGAGATGGCGGAAGGGATTTCGTTCGCGCATAAGCACGGGGTGAAAGTTTATGTGACAGCAAACATCCTCGCGCACAACTACGATCTGAACGGGATCAGGGAATATTTCCGGCAGCTAAAAGAGATAGGGCCGGACGCACTGATCATTGCAGATCCGGGTGTATTTATGATAGCGAAAGAGATCTGTCCGGAGATCGAGCGCCACATCAGCACACAGGCGAACAATACAAATTATGAGACGTACCGGTTCTGGTGGGAACTGGGAGCAAAGCGCGTCGTATCTGCGCGGGAGCTTTCTCTGAAAGAGATTGCCGAGATCCGCAGAAATATCCCGCAGGAGATGGAGATCGAGAGCTTTGTACACGGCGCAATGTGCATTTCCTATTCCGGAAGATGCCTGCTCAGCAATTATTTCACAGGACGCGATGCAAACCGCGGGGCGTGTACGCATCCGTGCCGGTGGAAATATGCCGTTGTGGAGGAGACGAGACCCGGCGAATACATGCCAGTGGAAGAAAATGAACGCGGCACGTATATTTTTAATTCCAAGGACCTGTGCATGATCGAGCACATTCCGGATCTGATCGCGGTAGGGATTGACAGCCTGAAGGTGGAGGGGCGGATGAAGACAGCTCTGTACGTTGCCACAGTAGCGAGGACCTACCGCAAAGCCCTGGATGATTTCCGGGAATCGCCAGAGACGTATCAGGACAATATGGACTGGTACCGCGACCAGATATCGAACTGCACGTACAGGCAGTTTACGACAGGATTTTTCTACGGAAAACCGGATGAGACGTCCCAGATTTACGACAGCAACACTTACGTGAAAGAATACACGTATCTGGGAATCGTCGGCGGGACGAATGAGGACGGATTGTGCAGCATCGAACAGCGCAATAAGTTTTCGGTGGGAGAGCAGATCGAGATCATGAAACCGGACGGACGCGATGTGAAAACTGCGGTCACCGCCATTTATGATGAAGACGGGAATCCGATGGAGAGCGCGCCGCACCCGAAGCAGAAATTGTGGGTGGCGCTTGATAAAAAAGCAGAAAAAAATGATCTGCTGAGAAGAGCAGAATAGATCGAACACAGTGGAAAAGCACTTTTAAGCGGCAATTATCATAAGATAAAATAAACCGCTTAGAGGTGCTTTTTTGAAGACGTTTAAGAAGCCGCTTTCTCCAGAAGATGAGAAGTACTATCTGGCAAGATATAAGGAAGGGGACATTGAAGCCAGAAATCTGCTGATCGAGCACAATCTAAGGCTGGTTGCACATGTTGCAAAAAAATATCAGGCTCCGGAACATGACGCGGACGATCTGATATCAATAGGAATCATTGGACTGATTAAAGCAGTGATGACATTCGACAGCGATAAGAACAGCCGTCTTGCCACATATGCAGCCAGGTGTATTGAAAACGAGCTGCTGATGATGTTCCGTTCGCGCAAGAAACTGACGAGGGAAGTCTCGATGTATGAGAAAATCGGGATCGATCAGGAGGGCCGCGAGCTGAGGCTGATGGATGTGCTGGAAAGCGAGCCCATCGATGTACTTGAGAATCTGGAAACACAGAAAAAAGTGCGCTTTCTGCGCGCCTGTATCAAACAGGTATTAAATGACCGGGAGTTTCTGGTGATCTGCGAACGGTACGGATTGGGCGGACAAAAGGAAAAAACACAGAGAGAAATTGCTGCCCGCCTTGGGATCAGCCGTTCCTACGTATAGCGCCGCCACTAATGTAAACGATGCCCAGAGGGCCGAAAGGCTCCCCGGGCATCAGTGTTTTGATTATTAAGTTTAGCGGCCACTCATCAAAATGTTAGAATTACAACCTGCTCTGGCTTCTTAGAGATTCAACAGCTTTGATTACAGCTTCGTTATCAGGCTTTTTGCTATCCCATTCGTCCCAGAAGTTTTTAGTGGCGCTGACGGGTTGATGTTCTTCGGCAGGCTTATCTAATAAAATTTTGCTCGGCAGCAGAATTGCATCACCGACTACAAGCGCTTCACCGACATCAAGCAAAGGCAAAAATTCAATGGTGCTTTTTAGGGAGTCGGGCAACAAGTTTTTAATTACACCCTTATCTTTTTCGTTCGTCAACCTTAGCACCACGAAATTATTACATTGGCTTAAAATTGTTTTGCTAACATCAGCTGGACGTTGACTTACGGCCAGAATTGATACACCATATTTTCGTCCTTCTTTAGCAATGCGTTCAAAATTGTAGAGAGCTTGTTTTTGAACTGCATCAGCCTCGTCCTTGATAGGAAGATATAAATGTGCCTCGTCACAAATAAGTGTGAACGGCGTACGCATGGACGGTTCCATCCAAAACTGTATATTGTAGAGAAGACGAGCCAATGTTCCGGTAACTACAGGAAGAACATCGGAAGGAACCTCAGAGAAATCAATTATTTTAATTCCCGGGGAACCATCAAAATATCCCAACAACTTACAAATCATTTCACTAAGCCACGTATAATTCTGTGCTTCTGCGGCAGGTTGAAACATAAAACCATAAGTCTTATCATCCAGTTTGGCTTCTAATCTTGAAATGAAACGAGTTAGTTTTCCTTCCCACTCACCCTTAACCGGACCTGTTTTTCCGACGCCCTTACGGGTATCATCGTCTTTTAAGCGAGTAATCAACTCACCCATTAAAAACGGAATCGGCGAATCCACTGTAAATGTTTTTAAGGTATCCGTTTTTCCCTCGGTGGTCAACGTTTGTGCCTTTAGTTCACGAATATGCAGTGTAAAGCGTGAGGCTTGATTTGGCGCATTGGAGTCACTGCGGTCTAATATCATGGAGAGCAATTCTTCTCTATTCAAAAGCCAATATGGAAGGAAGAGGGTATCAGCGGACGGGTTTTCCAAGTCTCCAGGGCCAGCAATTCGGTACCGCTCAGCAATCGGACGAGATCCGGAGGCGAGTTTTTCGTATTCACCATGCATATCAAAAACAATG
>DVHT01000090.1 GCA_018711885.1 Candidatus Choladousia intestinipullorum
GTTTATCAGGTAATTTGCAAGGAACATGGCAAACATCAGTCCGGTAAAAATGATCATCAGCTGTTTCCGAATGGAAATATTCATCAGCTATCCACCTCGAATTTATATCCCATGCCCCAGATTGTCTTAATGTAGTCGCCTTTGTCGCCAAGTTTGCTGCGCAGCTTTTTGACATGCGTATCAATCGTTCTGGCATCACCGAAATAATCATAATTCCATACGCTGTTCAAAATCTTTTCCCTTGACAGTGCAATTCCCTGATTCTCCACAAAATACGTCAGGAGCTCGAATTCTTTGTAGCTGAGTTCTACGCCTTTTCCGTCTATCGTCACCTCATGCGCAGCCTTATTGATTTCAATCGCCCCTGCCCGTAAAATATCATCGGCAGAAAGACCGCTCGTCCTGCGCAGGATCGCCTCGACTCTCGCCACCAGGATTTTAGGACTGAACGGCTTCGAAATATATTCGTCTACCCCGAGTTCAAACCCGAGCAGCTCATCTCGCTCATCAGATTTTGCCGTTAACATGATGACCGGTACCTGTGAATGCGCACGGATCTCACGGCACACCTGCCAGCCGTCCATTTTCGGCATCATCACATCGAGGATCACCAGCGAAATATCTTTGTCTGAAAAAAAGATATCAATCGCTTTTTCCCCGTCCTCTGCTTCGATCACTTCAAAATCCTTTTTCACAAGGAAATCCCTCACAAGCTTCCGCATCCTGCTCTCATCATCTACGACCAGTACTTTTAATTTATCCATAAAGCCTCACTCCTTTGACCCTAATATTCTGCAATAACTATAACACAAATTTATGTAAAATGTGTGAATATGTACGGATCTCCCTTGTATTTACTTGCCACACCAGTTTTCAGCGTTGCAGGATTGTTTACAGGTATGGTAGAATAAAAGAAAAGGCTGGGGGGGGATTACTATGGCATTAGCAGAAAAGAAGACCTACACAGTAGATGATATTCTGGCTTTACCAGAAGACGTGAGAGCCGAACTAATAGACGGCCAGATTTACTATATGGCACCGCCAACACCGTTTCATCAAATGTTGTCAAATTTAATTGCCAGTGAATTTACCGTTTATATCCGTAAAAAGAATGGATCCTGTAAAGTTTATCCTGCACCTTTTGCAGTATTTTTAAATAAAAATAACACAACATACGTACAGCCGGATATATCCATTGTGTGTGATATCAATAAAATCAGTAAAAGAGGTTGCGAGGGCGCGCCTGATCTTGTAATAGAAGTCGTATCGCCGTCAAGTCATAATATGGACTATTTTATTAAATTATTTAAATACCGCACAGCAGGCGTGCGTGAATACTGGATTGTTGATCCGTCTAAAGGGCGTGTCACAGTTTATGATTTTGAAAAAAGCGCAACAAAAGAGTACACCTTTTCTGACATCGTCAAAGTAGGAATTTTTGACGATTTTGAAATTAACTTTTCAGAATTAAATTAGTCCAAAGAATATAAGAGAATTACTATGGCATCCGTACAGGAAAAGACCTGCACTTTTCATTCTTGACAAAGCGGCTGCAGCAGCATATACTAAGGAAAAACCGGCACAGCCGGGAAACCTCCGGGGTAGTAAAGGTTTCGACGGGGGTTATGAAGCTGGAGAAGCTATCCGCAGGTGATGCGTCAAATCACAAACCTAAATATAAACGCTGAAGATAATTTAGCATACGCTGCCTAATGGCAGCTGTCTGACTTAGGGCACCTGCACCTTAAGACCCAGGCATCGACGATGCAGGAAACGACGTATGTTAAGCTTTGCGCATGCGGGCGTATCATGAAGCTACTAAAAGCGGCAGGGTGTCAGTTCCCGTCCGCCGGAGGGAATGTCAAACGACTGACTATGATAGTAGAAGGACAGTGAATTGGCTTTCGGACACGAGTTCGATTCTCGTCTACTCCATCAGAAAGAAGCGCCGTACCCGATCCAAAAAAGGATGGGCCAGCGCTTCTTTTTGTAATGTCAATACAGATTTCTCACTTTAAATTCTTTTTCTGCTTCTCTTCTCTGGTCTTTTTTGGCAATATCCTGACGTTTGTCATACAGCTTCTTTCCTTTTGCCAGTCCGATCTCTATTTTCGCCAGACTGCCCTTAAAATACACCTGCAGCGGCACAAGGGTATACCCTTTCTCCGCAATCCTCCCTGCAATTTTATTGATTTCACCCTTGTGGAGCAGAAGCTTTCGGACGCGGAGCGGATCTTTATTAAAGATATTTCCCTTTTCATAAGGACTGATATGCATTCCATAGATGTACACTTCTCCTCCCTCGATACGGATGAAGGACTCTTTAATACTGCATTTTCCCAAACGCAGAGATTTCACCTCTGTTCCGTGAAGCGACAGCCCCGCCTCATATTTATCCTCAATAAAATAATCGTGGTATGCTTTTTTATTATTTGCGATCAGTTTCGTAGCGACAGCCATTCCCATCCCCTTCTTTCCTGTTTCATTTTCCGTTTTACCAGGCCAGTTCAAAATCAACCGTCCGCAGCGCCTTGTCAGCATCGGTCACACGGACCCTGACGGTATCGCCCAGCCGGAATACACGCCCCGTATCAATACCGTACATTTCATAGGTGTCTTCTTTGTAATAATAACGGTCATCATACATTCTGCTCACATGAATCAGTCCCTCCACGGTATTCGGCAGCTCCGCGTACATTCCGTACGAAGCCAGACCGGAGATGACCGCGTCGTACTCCTCGCCGATGTGACCCAGCATATATTCCGCTTTTTTCATTTTAATCGTTTCGCGCTCTGCTTCATCCGCTCTGCGCTCCAGCCTGCTGCATTCCCCTGCCACTTCGGGAAGGATCTCTGCATAATGCTCCGCCTTTTCTTTTTGCATTCTTCCGCGCAGGACATCTTTGATGATCCGGTGGATCTGAAGATCGGGATACCGGCGGATAGGCGAAGTAAAATGACAGTAATGCCGGGCAGCAAGCCCGAAATGGCCTGCCGGTTCCGTTGTATACCCGGCCTGCTTCATAGAGCGGAGCACCAGCCTGCTGATCATCATTTCCTGCGGAGTATCGGCGATCCGCGCCAGCAGCTTCTGAAGCTCCTTCGGATGGACTTCATCCGAAATTCCTTTCATGCCATACCCAAATCCTGCAAGAAAAGACGCCAGACTCTGTATTTTCTCACTGTCGGGCGGCTCATGCGTTCTGTATACAAACGGTATTTCCTGCCAGTAAAAATGACCGGCCACCGTCTCATTCGCACAGAGCATAAATTCTTCGATGATCCTGGTTGCAGTATTAGCTTCCCGCGGAATCAGCGCAGTGGGAACTCCTTCTGCATCGAGTACGACTTTTGCTTCTGTAAAATTAAAGTCAATCGCACCGCGTTTTTTTCTCTTGTTCCGGAGAATCTTCATCAGACGCTCCATCTGAAGGAGCATCGGGAACACCGCGCCGGCCTCTTCCTCTTTCTGATCTTCGAGGATTCCCTGCACTTCCGTATACGACATCCTCCTGTCCACTCGTATGACAGATTCGACGATCTCGTAATCTGTCACCTCTCCTTTATCATCGATCGCCATAAGGCAGCTCATCGCCAGACGGTCAACGCCGGCATTCAGAGAACAGATCCCATTCGAAAGGCGGTGCGGGAGCATCGGTATCACCCTGTCAGCCAGATAAACGCTTGTTCCCCGTCTGCGCGCCTCCCGGTCAAGCGCGCTGTTTTCCTGTACGTAATTTGCCACATCCGCAATATGGACGCCCAGATGGTACTGTTCTCCGTCAAATGTAAGAGAAACCGCATCGTCGAGGTCTTTGGCATCTTCCCCGTCGATCGTTACCATCTGTATCTCCCGCAGATCTCTCCTGCCCTCCATATCCGCTTCGCTTACAGATTCAGCAGTGTGCTCCGCCTGTTTCATCACGCGGTCCGGAAACTCTGACGGAAGACCGTATTCATATACCACAGAAAGAATGTCCGTCCCCGGATCATTGACGTGTCCGATGATCTCTTTGATCCTGCCTTCCGGGCTGCGGTTCTTGCTGCCGTAAGAAATCAGCTCAACAAGCACCTTATGTCCGTCCACCGCGCCTTTGCTGTTCTCCTGCGCGACAAAAATATCTTTTGTGATCCTTTGATTGTCCGGAAGCACAAATCCGTAGCTGTGCGATTTCTGGAACGTACCAATGAGTTCCGTAATCCCGTGCTCCAGTATCCTGACAACGCTTCCTTCCTGCCTTCTCCCCTCCGCGCTCTGCATGACTGCCACCTGGACCGTATCACGGTGCATTGCTCCGGCCGTCTGGTCTTCCGGTATGAAAATATCGAACTCACGGCCTTCAATCTCCACAAAACCGTAACCGCGCGGATGCGCAATAAACGTACCGCTCAGAAATCTGGCAGTTGCCTTCCGGTATTTCCCTTTCGAAGTAATCTCTATCTTTCCTTCCAAAATCAACGCGTCCAGGACTTCTTTCAGGTCCTTCCGGTTTTCTCTTGGAATTTGAAGGAGAATTGCGATCTCCTTTATTTTCATCGGAAAATACTGTTTGTCACAGATCATGTCATACAATACTTTTTTCCGTCTTTCCAACTGTTCTTTTTCGAGCGCCATACATATCCTTTCTGTTTTTATCCTGCGGCCTGTATCACCGCCAGCCATCCGTGCCGGCATTCTTCCGGATAGATAAGAAAAAAGGACTGCTGCTTTCGCGCATCAGTCCTCTGCCTTTAAAAGTTCAGGTTCAAAATAACAGCAAGCACAATAAATAATACCGCCAGCACCGTCGTAATCTTCACCAGGTTTCCTTCCAGGGAACGTGATTTATTCTTTCCCCAATAGGTCTCACCGATTCCGCCAATCGCTCCAAGTCCGGCGTCCTTGCCCTGCTGAGCCAGAACAATAACAGTCAATGCAATACAAACCAGCAAAAAAATAATCGATAAAAAAATCCTCACAGCGAACCACACCTCCTATGTCAAACATGTTTAGTCTATCACAGGATCAGGCAGATTTCAACCATTTTTTTATCCAACAATTATTTATCCGATCGGAACGGATTTTCATACACCGCTGCAAAACCGATCGCATCTTCGATCCGCAAAAGCTGATTGTATTTTGCTACGCGCTCGGTACGGCAGGGCGCTCCTGTCTTGATCTGCCCCGCTCCGACTGCCACAGCGATATCTGCGATCATCGTATCCTCAGTTTCACCGGAGCGGTGTGACAGGATTGTCCGGTATCCATTCTTTCTGGCAAGTTCAATTGCATCAAATGCTTCGGTAAGCGTACCGATCTGATTCACCTTTACCAAAATCGCGTTGCCTGCGCCAAGCTCAATTCCCTGCCGCAGCCGTTTCTCATTCGTGACAAAGAGATCATCCCCGACCAGCTGGATCCGTTTTCCCAGACGTTCTGTAAGCTCCTTCCAGCCCTCCCAGTCGTTTTCGTCGAGACCGTCCTCAATAGAAACGATCGGAAATCTGCTGCAGAGTTCTTCCAGATACGCGATCATTTCTTCCGTAGACCGGAATACTTCAGCGCCCTTCATCCTGCTCTCGCCGGGAAAGTAATACGCCTTCCTTTCAGGATTGTACAGCTCGCTCGACGCCGCGTCCAGTGCAATCACGATATCTTCCCCCAGCCGGTAACCCGCTTTTTCCACCGCGTCACTGATCAGATAGAGCACGGCTGCCGCATCCTCCAGATCCGGAGCAAATCCGCCCTCATCCCCGACTCCGGTCGAAAGACCTCTTTCATGCAGCATCGTTTTCAGCACATGATAAATCTCCGTGCACATTTGAAGTCCATGCGCAAACCCGTCCGCTCCGACCGGCATGATCATGAATTCCTGCAGATCGACAGTATTGTCCGCATGACACCCTCCGTTTAATATATTCATCATCGGAACCGGCATCTGGTTGGCATGCATCCCTCCGAGATAACGGAACAGCGGCATGTGCAGCGTTTTAGCCGCTGCTGCTGCAACTGCCATAGACACCCCGAGAATCCCGTTCGCTCCGAGACGTTTTTTGGAAGGTGTGCCGTCCTCCCGGCATAAAATCCGGTCGATAAAAGCCTGGTCATACACATTCTCTCCGATCACGGCGTCTGCCAGGATCGTATTCACGTAATGGCAGGCCTGTTCCACGCCTTTTCCATGATACCTTTTCTGTCCGTCCCGCAGCTCCACCGCTTCATACTGACCAGTAGAAGCGCCGGAAGGCACTGCAGCCCTTCCGACGCTTCCATCTTCTGTCATTATCTCAACTTCCACTGTCGGATTCCCTCTGGAATCCAGTATCTCTCTCGCATATACATCCGTAATTGCCATATAACTACCCATATTGCAAAACCTCCTGACTCTATCATTCGCTTTGCAATAGTGTGTCCCATTTTTTATTTTACAATACGGATAATATATCCAACCCTCTGGTTTGCCATGTCGATCGACGGAACCGGTCCAAAGGAATTGTATAAGTAAACACTGCTCTTCTTTACTTCATTATGGCTTCCGTCCGCATTGGTATCTTCTTCCAGAACTGTATCGGAAAGCCCCAGGTCCTTCATTTTCACGTATCCTCCGTCCCCGCCTCTTCCGGCATCATACCAGAGACCGTTGCCTGCATAGACGTTCGTATGAACCATCCCGTGCCACGTACAGATATCGCCCGGAAGGAGCATTCCCTGTGCCAGAAGTTCATTCGGTGTCTGATGGACCTCAATGATACGGCAGCTCTGCCGCAGCGTCGTCTCCACGCCCGAGTTGAAATGAATACCTCCGTCTGTACCCCAGAAATTCTGAGTCTCTCCCAGACGTCCCATCTCTCTTAACGCCATGCGCACCATCAAAGCACAGTTATTATAGGAAATTCCCCTCGTATTCATCGTGCTGATCATCGCATTCCAAGTATACGGAGTCAGCAGACTGCTGTTGGAGTATCCGACATATTTTCCAGCCGTCCTGTATGCGCGCACCTGCTGTGAATACTTCTGCAGAATATCAAGGAACTGGTAAGCAGCCGCAGACGGCGATGTTTCTGACCGGACTACGTTTACGGTACAGTATGCGTACTGGGAACCGTCCGGATTCGCAGCTACAATCGTAGCCGTTCCAGGGTTCACTCCGATCACAGTTCCATCCCGCGAAACACTCGCCACAGAACTGTTTGAAGTACCCCATACGATTCCGCCAAGAGAGCCTGTCGCGGTAAGCGTCTTGAAATCACCCGCTACCAGTTCAAGCGATGACGGCGAAATCACGATCGGCGGAAGCGCCTGCCCGGAATTGACCATAACAAGGCACGAGGCCACTGCTCCGCCTCCGTCTTTTGCGCGTGCTGTAATGACGGCATTGCCGACGCCGACTGCTTTTACTTTCCCTTTTTGTGAAACAGTCGCGATCCTCTCGTTGCTGCTCGACCACACAATCCCTTTATTGTTTGCTCCTGTCGGCCCCACGGTCGCCTTCAGCGAATATTTTTTCCCTGTCTTCAGTTCGATGCTGGTGCGGTTCAGGCGGATCTTGTTCACCGGCTGTTTTACCGTCACGCTGCAGCGGAGCTGCTTACCGTTTACTTTTGCGGTGATAACAGCCTTGCCCTTCTTTTTTGCGGTAATCACGCCTTTCTTATTCACAGAAGCCACCGATTTGTTCGAACTGCTCCACTTTACCTTCTTTTTCGTCCCCTTTACCTTCAGCGTATAAGTCCGGCCTTTTAAAACAGAAACACTGGAATTGCTGATCCTGGCTTTTGCCGAAGCCTGGACCGGTACAGCCAGAAGCAGAAGTACAAGCAGTACCGCAAAGCCGGTAAGTTTTCTCCTGTTCCCCTTATTCACGATATCCCTCCTCTATTTTCTTATCTCAGCCGTATAATATGCCCGATCGTCGTTCCCGACATATTGACAGCCGCCGCAGGGCCAAAAGAGTTAAACGCTCCGCCTCCGTAGTTTACCCCGCGTCCCGCATCGTACCACAGGCCGTTGCCTGCGTAGACATTCGTATGCTGATACTCTACGTAGGTACAGATGTCTCCCGGCAGCAGGTTGCCTTCTTTCAGGAGCTGGTTCGGAGTCTTGTATACCGGAATAATATCACAGTATCTGAGAAGCTGTTCTTTTACATTGCCTCTGAATTCGATGCCTCCGCCGATCAGTCCCCAGAAATTTGTCGAATCAATGATGCCGAGATCCCGAAGTCCCCATCTTGCCAGCAGCGCGCAATTGCATTTCGGATTTTTCTTTGAAGCGCTCTTCCAAGTCGTCGCAACCCCGCTGTTCGCATAAGTCCATCTTCTTCCGGCCGCATAATCGCTCTCTACACGGTCAGAATACTTCTGAAGGAGCGCCAGGAATTTTCTGGCATTCTCTGACTGCACCCCGGGCACTGCGATGGATGCGCCATCTTCCCCTGAGCCTGACGCTGTTCCTGATTCTACCACTTTTACTTTACAGTACAGGATCTGGCTCCCGTCAATTTTACGGACTGCGACCACAGCGCTGCCTGCACTTACGCCGGTGACTTTACCTCCCGAAACAGTAGCCACGGAACGGTCGGATGTCCCCCATGTGACTGCCATGCCGCCCGTCTTCTTCGCTTTCAGGGTAGCGCTCTCACCCGCTTCGATCGTCAGAGAGGTCTGGCTGAGCTTCATCTTGACAGATGTTACCGTAACCTTGCATTTAGCTTTCAAGCCGGACCCGTCTTTCGCCTTTGCCGTAATCGTTGCCGCCCCGGCCCCTACAGCCGTCACACGGCCTTTGGAATCTACGGTTGCAACATCCGTATTGCTGCTGACCCATTTGATTTTATTATTATCTGCATCCGCCGGACTTACTGCAGCGGTAAGCGTATGACTTTTTCCCTGTTTCAGAGAAAGACTGCTGCTGCTTAAACGAACTGCGGTCACCGGCTGTTTCACCGTAACAGTCAGCTGCTGCGTCGCTGTCCCGGTCTGACCCGTCAGAACTGCAGTACCTTTTCCTTTTGCTTTAATCTTTCCGTTCTTTTTTATTTTTATTACAGAGCTGTCAGAGCTGGTCCACACGGTATCCGGAAGTGTTCCCGGCACCAGCAGCTTATATTTGACTCCCTTGTCCACTGTAATCTGTGTATTCCCGGTAACCGGAAGCTTCTCCGCCGCCGCATCTGCAGACATCGGCAGCGCAAACAATGATGCTGTCAGCAGTAATAATACCCCGCATGCCCAGTTCTTCTTATGCTTGTTCATATGCGCCGTATTCCCCCTTCTGATTTTCTATTCCATATTATACACGATTTTACAGCATTTACAAATACTTTTTTACATTTTTGTTAATTTTTTGTTACGTCCCAAAATCCGGGCGTACCCATCGTCCCCGCAAAAAATGCCGCACAATCTCCAAGAATCCGTTCTGATATCCGAAGATACAAAACTCATTCAAGCAGATTGTGCGGCAGCATTCACTTAAAAATTATTTTCGGCATCCGTATTATCTTCTGTTTCCGTCTCTTTCACAGTGCCTTCCTGCAGTGTCACTTCCACTTCACGGCTCTCATACCCGCCGTTATTTGCCGTCTGCAGCTCGATCGTGACCGTTTCACCCGCTTCATAGTAGCTGATCTTCTCGATCAGATCCGTAGAGCTTGTCACCGTTTCGCCGTCAAACATCGTGATAATGTCACCTTTCTTTATTCCGGCTTCTTCAGCAGCCGAATCTTCTTCTACTTCATAAACGAACGCGCCTTCCGGCATATTATACAGCTCTTTGGCATCGGCACTGACGTTTACGACGGTAGCTCCCAGATACCCACGCTCAGAATCATCCAGTCTGTCACGCGTCTCCTTATTCGACAGTCTCTCCAGTACCGGAGCCGCTGTGTCGATTGGAACCGCATATCCATCGACACCTGATCCCTCTCCAGACTGTGCAGCTATAGTGATGCCGATCACTTCACCATTGGTGTTTAAAACCGCCCCGCCGCTGCTTGCGTAATTGACCGATGCGTCGATCATAAACAGCTCTGTGTCAAGGTCATCAAACTCCATGCGGCAGTCCGTCGTGCTGATAATGCCGGATGTGACTCTCTGACCGTATCCTGGCTCGTTGCTCAGTGCGATCACAGCCTGACCAGTCTTTAAATCAGCAGAGCTTCCGAATGCCGCGACTTTGAGCTGCCCGTAAATCTCTTCCGGGATGTCTGAAAGCTGTACCGCAATGACCGCAAGTCCATACGTGTGATCCATCCCTTTCACTCTGGCAGCCACGGTCTCTTCTTCAGCATCTCCATAATCCACAGAAAAGGTCACCTGAAGGTCGTTTGAATCTGCAACGATATAGCTGTCTGTCGCGATCAAAAGCTCTTCTTCGTTCTGTGAAATGATGACTCCCGACACGCTGCTTTCTGCCTCATTTTCATCTGCACCATAGTAAGGTTCCGCCTCCTGTATGGAACTGTTTGTAACCGAAACGACCGAAGGCATACAATTTTCCACAATAGCCGATACATCGGTTGCGACTACCTGTGAATCTCCCGTCTCCACTGCGCCGATCTGCCCGGAGGCACTGCTTTCCCTTGCCTCTTCCGTCTCTTCTTCTGTTGTATCCTCTGTCTCTTCTTCCAAAGCTTCCTCTGTCTCTGCTTCAGTCGAATCTTCGGCAGGCTTCTCCGTCTCTTCTTCATCGACAACATTCAGCGTAAGGCGTTCCTCTTCTTCTGCCAGTACCGTGTCCGGTCCGGACAGCGCTGTGCCGGCCGCAGCCGTCCCGGCAAGGAAGATTCCCGCCATAAAAACTGCGCCGTAACGCTTCCATGCAGTTCTGCCGTTTCGTGCGTCTTTTCTATCTTTTCCGGTCATATGAATCCCCTTTCTTATCGTTTCATTTTCTCCAATATATCGAAAGTTTGTGTCAAAAATGTGAAAATCTGTTTGTATTTCTGTGTCTGGATTTCAGCCATACAAAAAGACCCGGAAGGGGAACGGTCCCGATCCAGGGTCTTTCTGTATGAACTCTGTTTTATCGCTTATTTCTCCACGAGCAATGACTCTCCTGTCATCTCTGCCGGCTGTTCCATACCCATGAGCTGGATCAGTGTCGGCACGATGTCAGCCAGGCGTCCGCCCTCTCTCAGTGTATATTTTTCGTCGCAGTTTACGAGAATGAACGGAACCGGATTCGTCGTATGTGCCGTAAACGGAGCGTTCGTTTCATAATCTATGAGCTGTTCTGCATTTCCGTGGTCTGCGCAGATAAACATCTGTGCATCCACTTTTTTCACAGCTTCTACGACCTTTCCCACGCACTCGTCAACAGCCTCGATCGCCTTGATGGCAGCTTCCATCACTCCTGTATGACCAACCATATCCGGGTTTGCAAAATTCGTAATGACAACATCATATTTGCCGGATGTGATCGCCTCTACTACTTTATCACATACCGCATATACGCTCATCTCCGGCTGCAGGTCGTACGTAGCTACCTTCGGAGAATTTACGAGGATCCTGTCTTCGCCTTCGTTCGGCTCTTCCACGCCGCCGTTAAAGAAGAACGTTACATGCGCGTACTTCTCTGTCTCAGCGATCCTTGCCTGCTTCAATCCATGTGCAGCCAGATATTCGCCGAATGTATTCGTCACAGATACTTTCGGGAAGGCGATCGTCTTATTCGGAATCGTCACATCATACTCCGTAAAGCATACGTATACTACTTTTTTGCGGTCTCCGCGTGCGAATCCGTCAAAATCATCGCAGCAGAAGGTCCGTGTGATCTCTCTGGCGCGGTCCGGGCGGAAATTAAAGAAGATAATGGAATCCCCGTCCTGGATCGTAGCCGTTGGCGCGCCGTCTTTCATCACGACTGTCGGAAGCACAAACTCATCCGTCTCATCTTTCGCGTAAGACTGTGCGACTGCTTCCACACCGGAGGATGCCGTTACGCCCTCGCCCTGTGTCATTGCGCGGTAAGCTTTCTCTACACGGTCCCAGCGGTTGTCACGGTCCATTGCATAATAGCGTCCCATAACCGTCGCGATCTCGCCTACGCCAATCTCCTTCATCTTATCCGTCAGCTCCTGTACGTAGTCTTTTCCGGATGCCGGCGGAGTATCACGGCCGTCCAGGAAGCAATGAACATACACCTTCGTAAGTCCGTAACGTTTCGCCATCTCCAGCAGTGCATACAGATGTGTGTTGTGGCTGTGAACGCCGCCGTCTGAGAGAAGCCCGTACATATGAAGACTGGTATCATTCTCTTTTGCATTCTCCATCGCACGCTTCAGCTCGCCATTTTCGAAAAATGTTCCGTCCTGGATCTCTTTCGTGATCCTCGTCAGATCCTGATATACAATACGTCCTGCTCCCATATTCAGATGCCCAACCTCGGAATTTCCCATCTGTCCGTCCGGCAGTCCGACTGCAAGGCCGCTGGCATTTCCCTTTACAAACGGGCAGGTCGCCATCAACTCATCCATCACAGGAGTTTTTGCCTGCGCAATCGCGTTCCCATCCTTTCTGTCATTCAAACCATATCCATCCAGGATCATCAGTACTGTTGGTCTCTTGCTCATCATCGTTCTCCTTCTATCCTTATATATACTGTTTGTACAAATACAATCATTTCCAATATTGTATTATAGCACATACACGCTGTCCCGCGCAACGCCATTTTCTTCTGCCTAGCGGTTCAGGCAGACGCCGTCTGCACCGAAGCGGTACTTTCCGATCGTCTTGTTTTTCTGCATTTGTCCGGTTTTCGGGCCGAAATAATACCAGTCTCCGTTCAGTTCTCTCCAGCCGGACGCACGCTGGCCGTTTTTGTCAATATAATATTTCGCATCGCCGAAGGTCAGCCAGCCTTTCCGCATCTCTCCCGTCTTTGTACTGAAATAATAATACTTCTTTTTAATCTTCACCCAGCCGGTGCGCATCACACCGTTCGTCTTGTCCAGGTAGTATTTTTTGCCGTTTAGCTTCAGCCAGCCTTTCTGACGGACGCCGGTGGACGGATCCAGATAATACTTTTTACCGTTCACCTTCAGCCAGCCCTTTTTCATGGCTCCCGTTTTTTTATCAAAATAGTAATACTTTCCGTCAATATTTTTCCAGCCTGTTACACGGTATCCTTTTGCATTTACGTAATACTGTTTTTTCTTGATCTTGATAAACGTGTTTTTCGGGATCGTACCGTCTTCGGCCACATACCAGTATTTTTTGCCGTTCGTCTGCCAGCCGCTCCTGCTGCGTCTTTTAGCCGCATGGGTACGCGGCGTAATGATCGATGCATAATCTTTGTAGCTGTAGTCGAGGTCCACGTCTCCGCTGATCCCGTCCACTCGGCCGGTCGAACTGTACTGCCACATCGACAGCGGCTGGAACGCGACGCTGGATCCCCAGCGGGCGACCCACTTGTCGTATCTGGTAAGTCTTGACAGATCCATACTGTCATTGAACCAGCTCTCACTCGCATAGATCATCGGATAATAGCCGGCCTCTTCTATCACTTCAAGAAAGGCAATCGCAATGTCCGTGCGCTGCTTTGTCGTCATTTTCCGGTGGATATCATCTTCAATGTCAAAAGCAACCGGATAAGAGATCTTATATCCGTCAATCTGGTCGAGCACAAAATCTGCTTCTTCACGCGCTTCTTCTTCGTTCGCTGCCTCGGAATACAGATAGACTCCGACATGGATTCCCTGCTCCAGCGCATTCTGTATGTTGTACTCAAACATCGGATCCGGTATTCCCTGTCCGTTCCTGTATCTGCCGATCCCGAGCATTACAAATTCAATTCCGTCTTGTTTTACCTTTTTCCAGTTCACGTTCCCCTGCCATCTGGACACGTCGATCCCTTTTGCAGCGACCGGCTGTGCAGAAACCTTCGCAGGACAAAGCAAAATAAGCACTGCCAGGACAATGCCTGCCAGTGCCGCCGCAGAAACTGATGTTTCCCTCATCTTTCCAATCATCCGCTCTCCTCCCGTATTACAGCACTTTCGATAAAAAGTCACGCAGACGCGGGTTCTGCGGATTCGCAAAGAATTCTTCGGGCGTATTCTCTTCCTTAATATTGCCCTCGTCGATAAACAGAACGCGTGATGCAACTTCACGCGCAAACCCCATCTCATGCGTAACAACAATCATCGTCATTCCCGTCTTTGCAAGCTCGCGCATAATATCGAGCACTTCACCGACCATTTCCGGATCAAGCGCCGAAGTCGGCTCATCAAACAGCATGACATCCGGATTCATTGCAAGCGCACGCGCGATTGCGACGCGCTGTTTCTGTCCGCCTGAGAGCATACCCGGATACTGATCCGCCTTGTCCGGAAGGCCGATCCGCTCCAGCAGCTCATCCGCCCTCGCGGATGCCTCCGCCTCACTCATAATTTTAAGCTTTACAGGAGCCAGCATAATATTCTTCTTGATCGTCATATGCGGGAACAGATTGAACTGCTGGAAAACCATACCGATCTTCTGCCGCATTTTGTCCACATCGACCTTCTTGTCCGTAATATCCACACCTTCGAACAGGATTGTCCCCCCGGTCGGCGGTTCCAGAAGGTTCAGAGAACGCAGGAACGTCGATTTTCCACATCCGGAAGGACCGATGATCGCCACAACCTCTCCCTTTCTGATCTCCGTCGTAATCCCGCGGAGAACATCAAGGCCCCCAAAGCTCTTCTGCAGATTGTCTACTTTTATCAATACGTTATCGCCGTTCACTGCTGCGCAGCCTCCTCTCCAGAATACTCAGCAGCTTGCTGAATATGAGCACCATTGCAAGGTAAATGATCGCCACCGCGATCAGCGGCATAAAAGCATCGTATGTACGGCTGCGGATAATATCGCCGCCTTTTGTCAGATCCTCAAGCGCGATATATCCTGCGACAGAAGTCTCTTTTAAAAGTACAATGAATTCATTGCCGAGCGCGGGAAGCACATTCTTAAGCGCCTGCGGCAGAATGATATAGATCATCGTCTGCGTATAGCCAAGTCCGAGACTTCTTCCTGCCTCAAACTGTCCATTGTCTACAGACATGATACCGCTTCGGATGATCTCCGCCACATATGCGCCGGAATTCAGACCGAAAGCAAGGATCGCCACCAGCGTCTTGTCAATCGTGACCGAACCGAAGATAACAAAATAAATGATAAGCAGCTGAACAACAACGGGCGTACCGCGGATCACTGTCAGGTATATTTTGCAAATGGCATTCAGAAGCTTCAGCTTCCCTGTCCTTTCATTTGTCGCGCGGATGATCGCCACAAGAAAGCCGATGGCGATACCGATCAGCACTGCAAAAAACGTAACGGTCAGTGTCGTCTGCAAACCATTCAGCAGATACTCCCATCTGTCATCTTCTATAAAATTTAGATAAAATCTTTCCTGAAAATCCTGAAACATATCCATAACCTCTAATGGGAGTGCCGGACGCATCTCCGCCGGCACTCCCTCTCTCTGACTCTTCTCTTACTGCTGCAAAACACTGACCCAGGCCGGAAACTTATTCTGTCACAGCCTCCGTCTCCTCTGCAGCAGCCTCTGTCTGTGCTTCTGATCCAGCTTCCGCAGGCGCTTCTTCCGTTACAGCCTCTGTTTCCGCTTCTGCATCGTCACTTGTGATATACTTGTCAACTACTTTCTGGAATTCGCCTTCCTCTTTCAGTTCATTCAGCGCTGTATTCACCTGCTCAAGCAGCTCTTCATTGTCTTTTGCGATCGCGATCGCATATTCTTCTTCTGTAAATGCTTCATCAAGAAGTTTGATTCCTTCATTCTGCTCTACAAACACTTTTGCAGGCTCGCCGTCGATGACAACTGCATCGATTTTTCCCTGGATCAGCGCCTGTACCGCCTCAAACCCTTTGCTGTAGCGTTCTACAGTCGCGTCTTCGATATCGTCTGCATAGATATCGCCTGTCGTTCCGAGCTGAACGCCGACTGTCTTTCCGGTCAGATCATCCGGACTTGCGATTTCACTGTCTTCCGCTACAATGATCATCTGAGTCGCAGTCGTGTAGGGATCTGTGAAATTCACTGTTTTCTGACGATCCTCGGTCACAGTGATGCCAGCCATTGCAATATCAGCTTTTCCTGTCTGAACAGCCGCCAGGACAGAATCAAATGCCATATCCTCAATCTGAAGCTCCATACCGAGCTTATCTGCGATAAGCGCAGCCACTTCTGCATCGATGCCTACAATCTCATCGCCTTCCCGGTATTCATACGGCGGAAACTCAGCGTTCGTGGCCATTACCAGTACATTATCATCCTCTGCCATTACAGGCACTGCACATGCGGCTGTCAAAGCGCCCACTGCCATTGCTGCCAAAAATCTCTTCATTTTCTCTTCCTCCTCATAAAAATAAATTCAAATGAATTTTTATAAACCATACCACTAAATACAGAACCTGTCAATGCTTTTTTTCGCAGCGTATTTTCCCGGCTGCCGCTGCCGCTGCGCAGAATACGGTCCCGGATACAATAGAATCCTGCACAACCCCATTGCTCATAAAAGACAGCGTGGAAAAACAGTAAGCCAGCTGCAGAAGAGCCGCAGCAGAAAAAATCAGAAGGTGAAACAGCGCATACCGCTTCCGCGCAGCCGGTCCTGCCGCTTTTGCCTCCTCATAGGTCACAGCGCCGGCCCAGTATACCTTCTGGTTCAGATAGATCATCAGGTACAGAAGATCCAGCAGCAAAAACAGCAGCAGCACCAGAAATCTCCCGGATCTGATCCCTCCCACACTGATTCCGCGCCACGAAAATACAGCGGCCAGAACAGCGGCCAGAAGCAGCCATCCGGAGAACAGGCGGTACGATTTCGTCGGATACGTTTGTTGCATATTTACCTCCTTTTCTGCATGATTATACAATTATTCTTTCTGTTCCGAAAAAGCTTCTCTGGATTGCGGAAGCCCGTTTTCTCTTCCCCAGACAAGGATCAGTGTCCCGTCCTTTACGGCAACACTGCCTTTCTCACCAGTAAACTCATTGCTCACGCCCAAAGTTCTGTCACACGTGAGGACCGCATCCGTCAGGCTGTATTTCAATCCTCTCTCCCATACCCCTCTGGCAGGCTCACTCATACAGAAAACGGACAAAAATCCTCTGGATTTCTCTGAAAATGTGATTGTTTCTCCCGTTATCGCTGTCAGGATGTTTCCTTCTCCGATCAGATACGCCTCCATACCGCGGCGGGCCAGCCCCATTAAAAGCTGAAGATTCCCTATCGTATGGTCAAGACGTCCTCCCAGCCCCCCGTACAGAAAAAACCGGCGGCATCCATGCTCTATTCCGTAATCCGCAGCAAGCGCCATATCCGTATCATCCTTGATCGGCGAATGGCGTTCCAGATTCCGACAGTCCGGCATTTTTTCAAGAGAATCAAAGTCCCCCAGCAGGACATCCGGCTCGATCCCTTCATTTTCGAGATACGTATAACCTCCGTCGGCAGCAATCACAAGATCGCCCTGCTGCGGCCGCAGCTTTATTCCGTCAAAACTTCCTGCTCCGACAATAAAACATGTTTTTTTCATTCAACTGCTCCCTCCATCCTGTCTGGAATTCTACCACATCCGGCAATAAATTTCCACTGGCAGAAAAAAGTCAAGTCAAAAAGCACCGGCAGCGATGCCACTGTAAGCAACGCTGCCGGCGTATTATGTTCTTTCTGACAATTCAGATCAGACCGGATATGCCTTGTTTTCTGTATCTGCTACTGCCGGATCTACTTTTTTCTTCTGAGCCTCTCTGTACTTGAAGAATTCTGTTGCCACCTGCGGGAACAGTGCATAGGAGAGAACATCCTCATCCTGCTCTTCCCACTGTGCCATCTCAGAACGGAGCGTATCGAGCTCATCCGGGATCAGGTCAGCCGGACGGCATGTGATGATTTCAGCATCACCGATGCACTTCTTCTGTACCTCCGGATTGAACGGTTTGATCGTCGCACCGTATTTTCCGCTCAGAACATCCTTGGTCTGCTGCGGAACCATTTTATAACGCTCACCCTGGATCACGTTCATAACGGCCTGCGTGCCTACAATCTGAGAAGACGGTGTAACGAGCGGGCATTCTCCAAGGTCCTTACGTACGCGCGGCACCTCTTCAAGCACTTCGTAATACTTGTCTTCTGCGTGAAGATCCTTGAGCTGCGAAGTCAGGTTGGAAAGCATACCTCCCGGAACCTGGTACAGCAGAGTCTTGATGTTGACGCCGAGGTTCTTCGGATTGAGCAGACCGCTCTCCAGAGCTTCATCACGGATCGGTCTGAAGTAATCAGCGATCTCTGCAAGAAGCTTCTGATCGTATCCCGTATCGTACGGCGTGCCTTTGAACGTCTCTACCATTACCTCCGTCGCCGGCTGGGACGTACCGAGTGCGAACGGTGATATTGCCGTATCGATCACATCGACGCCAGCCTCTACTGCCTTTAAGTAGGTCATGGAAGCGACACCGGATGTATAATGCGTATGGAGCTGGATCGGAATGCTTACCGTCTCCTTCAGCGCAGATACGAGCTCTGTCGCTGTGTACGGAAGAAGAAGGCCTGCCATGTCCTTGATACAGATGGAATTTGCACCCATATCTTCGATTTTCTTTGCCATATCTGTCCAGTATTCCAATGTATACGCGTCGCCCAGCGTATAAGAAAGAGCTACCTGGGCATGTCCCTTCTCTCTATTCGCTGCCGTAACGGCCGTCTGCAGGTTGCGCAGGTCGTTCATACAGTCAAAAATACGGATGATATCAATACCATTTGCAATCGATTTCTGTACGAAATACTCTACCACATCGTCTGCATAAGGACGATAGCCGAGAATATTCTGTCCGCGGAACAGCATCTGCAGCTTTGTATTCTTAAATCCGTCACGGAATTTTCTGAGTCTGTCCCACGGATCTTCTTTCAGGAAGCGAAGGGAAGCGTCAAACGTAGCGCCGCCCCAGCACTCAACCGAATGGTAACCGACTTTATCCATTTTATCGACAATCGGAAGCATCTGCTCTGTCGTCATTCTCGTTGCGATCAGAGACTGATGCGCGTCACGAAGGATTGTCTCCGTAATTTTAATTGGTTTCTTTACTTGTTCAGCCATGTTATTCCTCCTATATTTTACAGGGTCACACCCCGAAAATCGCCATAAATGCTCCTGCGGCTACTGCTGTACCGATCACACCTGCTACGTTCGGTCCCATTGCATGCATCAGAAGGAAGTTTGTCGGATCCGCCTCCGCCCCGACCTTCTGTGAAACACGGGCCGCCATCGGTACCGCAGAGACGCCTGCCGATCCGATCAGCGGATTGATCTTTCCGCCGCTCAGCCTGCACATCAGCTTTCCGAGAAGCACACCGCCCGCCGTTCCGAATGCGAACGCAATCAGGCCGAGAATGACGATCTTTATCGTATCCAGATTCAGGAATGCTTCCGCGCTCGTCGTAGCGCCTACAGAAGTACCGAGCAAAATAACTACGATGTACATCAGGGCATTGGATGCCGTCTCTGTAAGCTGTTTTACTACGCCCGACTCGCGGAACAGGTTTCCGAGCATCAGCATACCTACCAGCGGAGCTGTGGACGGAAGGAGCATACATACAACGATCGTAATGACGATCGGGAAGAGGATCTTCTCCAGCTTGGATACCGGACGAAGCTGCTCCATTTTGATCTTTCTCTCTTCTTCTGTCGTCAGCAGTTTCATGATCGGGGGCTGGATGATCGGTACGAGAGACATATAGGAATATGCCGCTACGGCGATCGGTCCCATCAGATCTGTCTGCCCGAGCTTGCCGGCAAGGAAAATGGAAGTCGGCCCGTCTGCTCCTCCGATGATGGAAATAGCTGCTGCCGCTTTGCCGTTGAAACCAAGCAGGATCGCGATAAAATATGCCACATAAATACCGAGCTGTGCCGCTGCCCCCATCAAAAAGCTCATGGGATTAGCGATCAGCGGTCCGAAGTCCGTCATTGCACCTACGCCCATAAAAATAAGCGAAGGGAAGATGCTCCATTCATCCAGCAGATAGAAGTAGTGGAGAAGACCGCCTGCATGCTCAATACCGTTTGCATCCGTATACGGCTGCGCCATGATATCCGGATAGATATTTACGAGCAGCATACCGAATGCGATCGGAACGAGCAGCAGAGGTTCAAATCCGTGCTTAATCGCCAGATACAGAAAGATACACGCTACCAGAATCATGACGTAGTTTCCCACCGTCAGATTCAGGAACGCTGTCTGGTCGAGTAAGTTAGACAACGTATTTGTAATGTAAGACATTTTATTACCTCCAGTTCGTATTCTCAGACAATGTCTGTTGCCGTCTCAGTCCTTTTCTCAATTCATCGTAGCGAGAACATCGCCGGATTCAATTGCCTGTCCTGCCGTTACGTCGATGCTTGCCACTGTGCCATCCTGAGGAGCAACAACCGGAATTTCCATCTTCATCGCCTCGAGAACTACGAGCGGATCTCCTGCCTTCACTGCCTGTCCGACGGAAGCCTCAATACTGTATACCTTACCGGGCACGGAAGCTGTTACCTTCACAGATCCGGAACCTCCCGCTGCCGGTGCCGGTGCTGCTTTCGGCGCTGCCGGTGCCGGAGCCGGTGCCGCCTTTGGTGCTGCCGGTGCCGGAGCCGGTGCTGCCTTTGGTGCTGCCGGTGCCGGAGCCGGTGCTGCTGCGCCGCTTCCTTCTTCTACTGTAACATCATATACATTTCCGTTTACTGTGATCGTATAAGTTTTCATGATATATCCTCCTGTATTTAGGCTCTCCGCCAATTTCTTCTATTTGCTTTCTTAATGGAACGAACGATAAATCCGTCGCCGGATGTCTGTTCAGAAGCAGCGATCGCCGCTGTAATGACTGCCACCAGTTCCAGATCATTGGTCAGATCTTCCGCAGCGGCTTCCTGTACAGGCGTCGCAGGAACCGGAGCCGGTGCAGGTGCAGGCGCCGGAGCTGCCGTTTTCGGCTTCTTTTCGAACGCATCGGAAATATAGTGAAGCTTTCCGATCACCCAGCTTAAGAACAGCAGAGCAAGGAATACGATTCCAAGACCCATTACTGTATTCATAGCTGCACGCTGCAGCAGGACTGACATCGGGTAATCGATCTCCCAGTTCATCGTTGCTGTCTGCGTATCCGGATTGATCGTATAGGTCACTGCTACCTGTGTATCGTCATCCAGTTTTTCATACTTTGCATGCCCGGTGATCTCTGTCCCTTCTGCATTCAGCTGTGCATCTGTCACTTCGATAAACGCGCCGAGTTCGTTCTTGACTCCCTTCCAGTTTGTCGCAACGGCTTCACTCGTCTGATCTCCGCTGCCTATCAGCTGCTCGATCTGTTCGTCCGTCCAGCTGGAAATCTGAACAAGCTGGGACTCCAGAATACTCTTTACCGTGTCTTCCGCAGAAGCGGCCTCTGTCTGATCTGCCGCTTCTGATTCTGCAGCGGCATCCCCAGTCTGGCCTGAGGTCTCTGATTCCGGAACAGCCTGGGCAGCCTCCGAAACCGCTTCTGTCACCTGCTCAGGAGCCCCGGTCTGCGCTTCTTCCGCATATACGCCCATGGAAAAAGCCGATACCGTAAGTCCCGCAGCAAGTATTACTGCACTTAATTTACGTCTCATGTGATTCACCTCGCTTAAACTGTTCCGTGCTTCTTGGACGGGCGATCCTCTCTTTTTGTAAACAACATCTCGAAAGCACCGATCACGTATTTTCTCGTATCTTCTGCCTCGATCATATTGTCTACATATCCTCTTTCCGCTGCCGCTGCCGCGCTCGACTGAAGCGCCGCATACTCTGCAGCCTTTTCATTGATCACCTTGATGTCTTCGTCCGCATACATGATCTTCGCCGCGAGCTGTGCGTCCATCATACCGATCTGTGCCTGGCTCCATGCAAATGTCACGTCAGCGCCGATCGCCTTGCTGTTCATTGCAACGTATGCGCTGCCGAACGCCTTGCCGATGATGACATTGACCTTTGGAACAGTCGCATTTGCAAACGCGTACGTAAGTTTTGCCGCCGCTTTTGCCATTCTCTTTTCAGAACACTTGCATGCCTTGAATCCTGTCACATTCGTAAGGGAGAGTACCGGAATCTCAAATGCGTCGCAGAATGTTACGAATTCCGCCGCCTTTTCTGCTCCCCTTGCGCTTAATACGCTCTCAAATGATTTTACGAGCGTGCCTTCTGCATCATACATTTCTGTACGGTTTGCGACAACACCGGTCGTCGTCCCGTTCAGGCGGATAAATCCTGTCACCATATCAGGCGCATATGCGGCTTTTACTTCTACAAAATGATGGTCATCCGCAATATTAGAAAGAAGAATAGCCGTATCTCCTGCCGCATTAGCGAGGTCTGCGCATACGCGGTTCAGATCATCCGAACATTCTTCATAAGACATATCATCCTCATTGTTGGAAGGAAGCATCGCTATAAGTTCGCGGATTCCTGCACGAATCTCTTCTTCCGTTCCGACGAAATCGACAAGCCCTGTCTCTTCACTCTGGAACTGTGCCGAAGCGGTGTTGCATTTTTCCTTTGTATTCCCGTCCAGGGCATTCGGGGAATTCACAAACAGTTCTGCTTTCTTCCCTTCCATAAATGTGAAATCCGTCAGTGCCGGCACAAGCGCGAGTCCGCCGCCGCACGTTCCGAACACGGCAGTGACCTGCGGAACTACGCCTGAAGCAAGCGTCTGTTTCATATAAATTTCTCCAAACGCATTGAGGGCGTCTGTCGCCTCCTGAAGACGGATTCCGGCACAGTCAAGCAGTCCGATTACCGGCGCGCCCATCTTAAGAGCCATGTCGTAAAGCCCTGTGATCTTCTTAGCGTGCATCTCACCGATGGTCCCGCCCAGCACAGACGCATCCTGACTGTAGACGTAAACGAGATGTCCGTCGATTACGCCGTATCCGGTAATCACGCCGTCACCCGGCGCCTTTTTCTGCTGCATGTTGAAATCAGTACTTCTGGCAGTCACACATCCGCCGATTTCAACAAAACTGTTCTCATCAAGCAAAGAAGCGATTCTTTGGCCCGCTAAGCTTTTTGTTGTGTTACTCATACTTAAGACCTCCATTTTATCATAATAGTGTTACCTATTTTCTGCCTAGTATATAGTACCCCGTTTACTGAAAAAATGCAAGTCTTTTCGTCAAAGTATCCGCACTCCTGTCAGTCATCCGGACGCTGCTGAAACTAATGTCTGACAGAGCCGGAGCAGACAGAAAGCATAGTCTCTCTCCGGCACATCCAGGGCCGCTTCAACCGGATATTCCGCATACACAACGCCGTCCAGAATGCAGCGTACCGTACCGACTTTCTGCCCTTTCCGGACAGGCGCTCTCAGACCGGAAAGCAGTTCAATCTGCACCTCCATCTGTTCCTCTTTGCGCATCAGGACGCCGGAAGCCCCGTCTGTGCCATCGTATATGATCTGTACGCCCGCAGACTCCTTCTTTCCATTCTCTACCGGAACCTCCGGAAGCTGTCTGCCCGGTTTTTCAAACGGCCGTTTTTCAAAATTCTCCATTCCATACTGTACCAGTTCTTTTGTATCCACCCACTTATATCCTTTGTGATTCGGCCAGCCGCAGGCGAGCAGAGAAACGATCAGCAGCTTATCCTCCCGCCGGACCGCTCCCACGTAACAATAGCCTGCTTTTGCTGTAAAACCTGTCTTTCCTGACAGCGCTCCGTCCATGATCGTAAGCAGCGCATTGTGATTGGTACAGCTGTACGCTCTGTCACCTTTTATGTTCTTGAACTGGCAGGACGGAGTCTGGGTGACTGCAAGAAATTTCTCTGCTTCCGGAGACTGCGTCAGACAGTATCTCATTACAAGAGCAAGATCGCGGGCCGTCGTGTGGTGCTCTCCGGTTTCGTCCTGCGCATCAAGTCCGTTCGGCGTAATGTAGTAGGTATCCCGGCAGCCGATCTGCGCCGCCTTCCGATTCATCATCGCCGCGAATCCTTCCACACTGCCTCCTACCGTCTCTGCAATACAGACAGCCGTATCGTTATGTGATTCCAGCATCAGAGAATACAGCAGATCCTTCAGATAAAACGTATCTCCCTTTTCCATTCCAAGCTTCACTTCCGGCTGGGCAGAAGCAAGCTCAGAGACCGTGCATACCGTATCATCTTCTGCCTCTTCCAGTGCAATAATACAAGTCATGATCTTCGTCGTGCTTGCCATCGGCATCGGATCCTCTTCCTTTACGCCATAAAGAATACGCCCGCTGTCACCGTCCATCAAAACAGCGCTGCGGGCGTATAACTCCGGTGCTTCTTCTGCTTTTCCAGGAAGCACTGCAAAAAAAAGCACGCAAAACAGCCATAACACATTAGCTTTTAAACTGGCCTTCACTTCGATTGACCCCTTCTCTACCGGCTCATAAATATGTATTCAAAAAGCCGGACGTGTATGCATGCATCACACGTCCAGCTTCATCTGGATCTCTTCTTCTGCCTCTGCCTTAAAATCTTCGATCTGCACCGGGTTGATGGATGGAAGGTCCTCCAGCGAATTCACCCCGAAATGGCGCAGAAATTCTTCTGTCGTGCCGAACAGCAGCGGCCTTCCGGGCGCGTCCAGCCTTCCCAGTTCTTTGACGAGATTGTACTCAACCAGCTTATTTACCGCATGGTCACATTTGACACCCCGGATCTTCTCAATCTCCATCTTTGTGATCGGCTGCTTATAGGCGATGATTGACAATGTCTCCATTACCACATCTGACAGCACGATCCTGCGCGGCTGCTTTGCCACGCGGATCAGATACTCGTACAGCTCGCTCTTTGTACAGAGCTGATATGCGTTTTCCAGCTCCATGATCTGGATCCCCCGGTCTTCCTCACGGTACCGGTCCATCATATGTCCAATAATCTTCTTCGTCGTCTCTGTATCCTGCTCGATTGCTTTTGCCAGCTTCTCAGCCTCCACTGACTCGCCGACCGCAAACAGGATCGCTTCTATCGCAGCCTCTGCCTTTCTTCTGTCCACGTATGTATCCCCGTTTCCTAAAAGTTTCCTGAAAAATTACTGCCCGGGAGCGTCTCAGTCGTAATCATCCGACAGCGTTCCCGTGCCTCCTTCTTTTCCGGTAAACCGAATCTGAATATCAGCAAATGTCTCCGGCTGCTCTACCTCGGCCTTGCCTTCCTTCATCAGCTCGAGCAGCGTCAGAAAAGTAACCACTTTATACATCTTTCCGCTGCGAAGCTTCAGCAGCTCGCTGAACATGCATGTCCCGCGGTCAATGATATAGCGCTCCACAAACTGCATCGTCTCTCCAAGATCGACTTCTTCGCGCTTTACATTTCCGAACTTGCTCCGGATCGGGTCAATGCGGTCTTCCTGCCTTTTGATAATGTCACGGAAAACCGTATAAAGGCCCTGAAGCGTCAGCCCGTCCAGCAGTTTGCCGATATCCACCGGTTCCCGGTATGCTTTTACTTCCTCCGGAATGGTCGGTTCCTTAAACATCCGGAAAGACGCGTTCTCCTGCCTGTCCCGCAGCTCATACGACATATATTTATACATCTTATATTCCAGCAGTTTCTGCACGAGCTCTTCTCTCGGATCGATCTCCTCCCCTTCCTCTGTCACTTCCGGCGGAAGGAGCATCCGCGACTTAATGTCGAGAAGAGTAGCCGCCATCACGAGGAATTCGCTCATCATGTCAAGGTCTTCCCCCTGCATCTGGCTGATATACTCCATATACTGATCAGTGATCTCAACTATCGGAATATCGTATATGTTCACCTTATTTTTCTCGATCAGATGCAGAAGCAGGTCAAGCGGCCCCTCAAACACCTGCAGTTTTACCGGTATTCCCATCCGTCATGCCATTCCTTTCAGACAAAATCTATCACCACGAGCTGCGGAGGATTGTTGATCCGAAGCGGGATCGTATGGCTTCCGAGTCCTGCACTTACGATCAGCTTTTTCCCCCTGATCTCATACATGCCTCTGTCGTATTTCGGAAACGGCCGAAGCTGCGGGCTGATCATTCCGCCAAAATGCGGCAGCCGTACAATCCCTCCATGCAAATGGCCGGAAAGAGTCAGGTCTGCGCCCCAGCCGGCATAAGCTTCCCCGTACAAAGGATGGTGCGCCAGCAGGATATTAAATGAATCGTCATCCGGCGTTCCCAGAATATCCCGGATCTGCCCGGCGGAAAGTTCTTCCTTTCTTCCTTTTCGAAAAAACTTTTCATCCAGCTCAAGTCCCCATATTGTTACCGGCATCCGCCTTATCTCAAGCCGCTCGCAGCTGTTCTCAAGCAGGTGGACTCCGTAGCTCTTTATCGCATTCGCATAGCGCGCATAGCTTTCTCCATATTTTTCCGTATTTGCTTTCATGCGGTGTTCATGGTTGCCATTCGCATAATAAACCGGATACTTTTTCGTCAGCTCGTCCATCAGCGCCATCGCAGCGTCCATCTGCGGCACGCTTCCGGCCGTCAGGATATCCCCGGCTGCCAGGATCATTTCCGGATTTTCGTTTCGTATTTCCTGCAGCAGCCTGCTGTTTCCTTCTCCGTAGCTCATATTATGCAGATCGCTCAAAAACACGGCAGAAAACGGCTGTTCCGGCGTTCCTGGCCCGCTGCCGGTCCGTACCCGGTACCGCGTCACTTTAAATTCCAGTATAGCCACCTTCCCTCCGTCGTTATTTCTGCGGATGGCCGGTCATTCTCCCGGCCGCCCGCTCATGATACCGCCAGGCAGCGGGCCAAGTGAATCTTTCTATTCATTTGGCGGCTGCCAGCGATACTAACCGTCCTGCGGCTAGTATACCACAAAACAGCGTTCCAAGTGAACCGTTATGTTTTTTTGCTGTTAGATTGCCCATCTTTTCCACATCTCATTCAGATAGTCAAGATACCCGGCCTTATCGGCGTCTTCCGCGGCAACGACCGGCACACGTCCGATCTCCTTTCCGTTCAGCGTATAGACGTACGCGCCGACCGGATCTCCCGCTTTGACCGGTGCTTCGACATTCGCCTGCCATTCTATGTTCTTTTCGATCTGCGAAAAATCTTCATTTTCCGTACTCAGATAAGAAAAGTCTTCTCCATATTCCACACGGATCTCTCTGTTCAGAGAACCCTTCACTTCAATGTCCGGTAGCGCTTCCCGCTCCTCATCATGGTACATCGTACACCTGGAAAATCCATAGTTCAGCAGCTGTCCCGCTTCTGAGAATCTGGTTTTCGAATCGGGCGATGTCATCACCGTACTGATCAGCCTGATTCCGTCCCGTCTGGCCGTTGCGCTCAGACAGTATTTTGCAATACTCGTGCTGCCCGTCTTCAACCCGTCGCATCCATTGAACGCACGCAGCAGTTTATTCGTATTTGACAGGGTAAAAACACTGCTTCCTTTCGCCGTGACATGCGTGATATCTTCCATCCATATGCTGGAATACTCGACCACCTGCGGATAGCACAGCAGCAGCTCTCTTGACATCAGCGCAACGTCTCTTGCCGAAGTATAATGATCCGCAGAATCCGTCAGCCCGCAGCAGTCTGCAAAATGCGTGTTCTCCATACCAAGCTCTTTCGCTTTTTCATTCATCCGTGCCACAAACGCTTCTTCTGTTCCCGCGATCTGCTCCGCCATCGCCACAGCCGCATCATTTCCGGAAGCGATAATAATACATTTCAGCAGCGTATCCACCGTCTGCACTTCCCCTTCTTCCAGAAACACCTGAGACCCTCCCATAGACTTTGCATGGGCGCTTGTCACGACTTCCTGCTGCGGCGTGACCGTTCCATCCTCCATCGCTTCATAGATCAGCAGGATCGTCATAATCTTTGTCACGCTCGCCGGATGAATACGCGTATCCGCGTCCTTCTCAAACAGCACCTTTCCGGTTGACACTTCCATCACCAGCGCATGCGGCGTCTGCAGGGATTCCCCGAACGCCTCTTCCTCGGCGGAGGCAGCGCCGGCTGTCAGAAAAGCAGCCAGAAAGACCGTCATCAGCAGTATGGATATTTTTTTCATAATTACCACCTGTCATGTCCTTATTTTACTATATTAGTAATTATGAAAAATATGACTCTCCCCGGGTCACAGAAGCGGCGCAAACAGCCGCAGGATACTCTGTCCGATCCTCGTCAGCGCATTCTTGTTCAGACAGTCTTCCGTCGTGATCTCTCTGCACTGCTCTAAAAGATCGAGCGCGTCTTCCTTGATCTGCATTACCGCTTCTGACTGATACATCCAGACGCCGCATTCAAAGTGCAGATACAGGCTGCGGTAATCCAGATTGATCGTCCCCACCGTGGCAATGCAGTCATCGCTTACAAATGATTTTGCATGAAGAAATCCCGGCTTGTATTCAAAGATGCGCACCCCCGAAGCAAGAAGCTTGTCATAATAAGAGCGCGTCAGGAGAAATACCAGCTTTTTATCCGGAATTCCCGGCGTGACGATCCTCACGTCAATACCGCTCTTTGCCGCAAGGCACAACGCAGTCATCACTTCATTATCCGTGATCAGGTAGGGTGTGAAAATATAGACGTACTTTTTGGCCCGGTTGATAATATTCAGATAGACCGATTCCCCCACCGTCTCATGATCGAGCGGCGTATCTCCGTACGGCTGTACGTAACCGTCGTCCTCAAATTCTTCCTCATGCCATTCATGCGGACGGTATTTTTCATAATCGGTATCTTTCTCGTGCGCCAGTACATTCCACATCTGAAGGAACATTACAGTAAAGCTCCACACCGCTTCTCCTTCCAGCATGATTCCCGTATCCTTCCAGTAGCCGAAGCGCTCTTTGCGGTTGATGTATTCATCCGCCAGATTCACCCCGCCGGTAAAACCGATGTATCCGTCAATGACTGTGATCTTTCTGTGGTCACGATTGTTCAAAAGGACCGAAGCGATCGGTACAAGCGGATTGAACACCTCGCAGCGGATTCCCCGGCGCTCCAGGGACATCTGAAATTCCTGCGGCATGGTGCTCGCGCAGCCCCAGTCGTCGTAAATCAGCCTCACATCCAGGCCCAGTCTCGCTTTTTCTGCCAAAATATCGAGGATTCCCTGCCACATTTCTCCATCGTCGATGATGAAATACTCCATAAAAATATAGTGTTCCGCCTTTTTCAGAGCCTCCAGCATTTTTGCATAGAGATCCTGCCCGATGCTAAAATACTGTGTCTTCGTCTTCCGATACACCGGATATCTGGCCTTGCGGCAGAGATAGCCCGACTGACACGCCGACGTTTTGCTCTCCTGTTCCAGCTGCTCCATCACAGACGGGGCCTGTACGAGATGGCTGGAAGCCTCCTGAAACGACTCGTCCAGTTTTTCCTGAAATTCTTTGCCGAGCCGCGGCTTTCCAAAAATTACATAAATCACCGCTCCCGCAATCGGAAGCGCCAGGATCAGGATCGTCCAGGCAAGCTTGTATGCAGGATTGATATCTTTGCTTACGATCCACAGGATTGCAATGATACTGAACGCCTCGATCAAAACGTTGATAAACGGAATCCTGTCTTTTAATACGAACACCGCCAGGATGACCCATAACACCTGAAACAATACAGCCAGTGCCACCGAAATGATCCTGCCCAGTAACCGCTTTGACGTCTTTTTCATTTTCCGGTCTCCCTCCAAGCCCCTGCATTTTTCTCTAAAGCCAGTCCCCGCGCCGCTCGCCGTACGGACATGCATCCATATCCGGACAGCTCGTTCCCCAGGGGAATGAAAAAATCCCTGACCGTTCATGACCAGGGATTTTGCTGCACATTAATTGAATTTACGTTTGCGAGCTGCTTCAGACTTTTTCTTACGTCTTACGCTCGGCTTCTCATAATGCTCTCTCTTACGAATCTCCTGCTGGATACCAGCCTTTGCGCAGTTTCTTTTGAAACGGCGTAAAGCGCTGTCCAAAGTTTCGTTTTCTTTTACGATAACATTTGACATTGTCTCACACCTAACCTCCCTCCAGTTGTAGATTGTGCATAATACAACTGTCTGGGTATTTTTATTGCACTACTAAGTAGTATACCATATTTTCCGTTTTCGTCAACTGTTTTTACGGTTTTTTTAATGCAAATCATTTTGCAACCTGATCTTTTAGTACTTCCCTGGCTTTCGCAAGCGCTTCTTCAACGCCCGCCGGATTCTTGCCGCCGGCCTGCGCCATATTCGGACGGCCGCCTCCGCCTCCGCCGACCAGAGCCGCAATTCCTTTGATCAGATTTCCTGCATGTGCGCCGCGCTTCATTGCGCCTTCCGTCGCCGCTGCCATCAGATTGACCTTTCCGTCATTTACCGATGCGAGCACCACGACGCCTTCGCCCAGCTTTTCACGAAGCTGGTCGCCCAGCTCACGAAGGCCGTTCATATCCACGCCTTCCAGCTTTGACGCGAGCAGCTTAACGCCTTCCACCTCGCATACCTGATCCATCACGTCGCCGAGCGCATCCTTCGCCAGTCTGCTCTTTAACGATTCATTCTCGCTCTGCACAGCCTTCAGCTCTGCCTGCAGCGCTGCGATCTTCTCAAGCAGGGAAGACGGCGTCGTCTTCAGAAGCTTCGCCGCTTCATGAAGCTCTTTTTCTTCCGCTCTGTAATAGGCAAATACTCCTTCGCCGGTGAGCGCTTCGATCCTGCGCACACCCGCTGCGATTCCCGATTCAGAAACGATCTTGAATGTGGCGATCTCTGACGTATTGCCGACGTGCGTACCTCCGCACAGCTCCTTCGAAAAATCTCCCATCGATACGACACGGACTTCATCGCCGTACTTTTCGCCGAACAGCGCCATCGCACCCGTCTTCTTTGCATCTTCAATGCTCATGATATCCGTTCTGACCGGCAGCGCAGCAGCGATCTCTCTGTTTACGAGTTCTTCCATCTGCGCCAGTTCTTCCGGCGTCATCGCCTGGAAATGTGCAAAGTCAAAACGCAGCCTGTCCGGAGTGACAAGAGAACCCTTCTGCTCTACATGCGATCCCAGGACCGTCTTTAATGCTTTCTGCAGCAGATGAGTCGCACTGTGATTCCTGCACGTATTCTTTCTGCCGCCTGCATTGACTGACAGATGCACTGTGTCGCCCGTTTTGATCATTCCCTCTGCCAGGTATCCTACATGGCCGTATTTTCCGCCGAGCAGATGGATCGTGTCTTCCACGATGAATTTCCCCGCATCACAGGAGATCACTCCCGTATCGCCGTTCTGACCGCCCATCGTAGCATAGAACGGAGTCTGCTCCGTGATCACCGTGCCTCTTACGCCTTCTGTCAGCGCCTCAGTAAGCTCTGTCTCTGTCGTGAGCACTGTGATCTTGGAATCAGCTTCAAGTCTGTCATACCCGACAAATTCCGTTGTCACATCAGCCGCTATCTGGTCATACACCGTCGCGTCCGCGCCCATATAATTCGTCGTACCGCGTGCCTTGCGCGCCATCTGGCGCTGCTCTTCCATGCATGCGCGGAATCCGTCCTCGTCAATCGTATAGCCTTTTTCCTCCAGGATCTCTTTTGTCAGATCCAATGGGAATCCGTACGTATCATACAGCACAAATGCGTCTTTTCCATCCAGTATCTTTGCCTTGTTTTTCTCGAGCTCTGCCTCCATATCGGCAAGAATGCTGAGTCCCTGGTCGATCGTACGGCTGAATTTTTCTTCTTCCTGAGAGAGGACCTTGAAGATAAAGTCTTTCTTTTCCTCAAGCTCCGGATAGCCGTCTTTTGATCCTGCGATCACGGTTTCGCTGAGTTTTGAGAGAAATCCGCCTTCGATTCCGAGCATCCGGCCGTGGCGCGCCGCCCGTCTGATCAGCCTGCGCAGAACATAACCGCGTCCCTCATTCGTCGGCATGATACCGTCCGAGATCATAAATGTTGCAGAACGGATATGATCGACGATCAGGCGGAT
>DVHT01000091.1 GCA_018711885.1 Candidatus Choladousia intestinipullorum
TGATGGGGGCGATGATGAAGGGGGAAAAAGACCTCCTGACGCTGCAGATAAAAGGCAACGGACCGATCGGCGGAATTACGGTGACGGCGGACTCTCACGCAAATGTGAAGGGCTACGTGCAGAACCCGGCGGTCATGATCCATGCAAACGAAAAAGGAAAGCTCGACGTCGGGGGAGCAGTGGGGATCGGTATCCTGAATGTGATCCGGGACATTGGCATGAAAGAGCCTTACGTCGGACAGTGTGAGCTGAAGACGGGAGAGATCGGCGATGACCTGACGTACTATTTTGCGGTATCTGAACAGGTGCCGTCTTCGGTCGGGCTCGGCGTTCTCATGGAAAAGAACAATACGGTGCGCCAGGCGGGCGGATTTATCATCCAGCTGATGCCGTTTACATCAGATGAGGTCATTGACCGTCTGGAACAGAAACTGGCGGAAGTGTCTTCGGTGACTTCCATGCTCAATCAGGGAATGACGCCGGAGCAGATCCTTTCGGAGCTTCTCGGGGAATTCGGGCTGGAAATCCTCGATACGGTTCCGGCACAGTACCGGTGCGACTGTTCCAGAGAGCGAATTGAACGCGCGCTGATCAGCATCGGGAAGAAAGACCTCCAGGAGATGATCGCAGAAGGCGAGACGATTGAAGTCGGATGCCAGTTCTGCAATAAAAAGTATCAGGTGACTGTGGATGAGCTGAAGGAACTGCTGGAAAAGAGCAGCAGGCCATAAGCAGGATTCTTTTTACAGATAGCAGGGGTACGGTCCCCGGAAAAGGAAGGGAATATGAAAGACGGTTTTGTGAAGGCGGCGGTCGCCACGCCGGAAATTAAAGTGGCTGACTGTGCATTTAATGCGGATAACATCTGCCGGCTGTTCGATGAGGCTCTGGCGGAAAAAGCAAAGATAGTCGTATTTCCCGAGCTGTGCATTACGGGATATACGTGTGCGGATCTGTTCTGGCAGGACAGACTTCTGGAGGAAGCGAGACGCCAGCTGTTCCGTATTGTGGAGCACACAAGAGGGACGGATGCCCTGACTTTTGTCGGCCTTCCGTGGGAGAAGGACGGAAAGCTCTATAACGTGGCTGCCGCAGTCTTCGGCGGAAAGCTTTTGGGACTGATTCCGAAGCGTTTTCTCCCGAACTACAATGAGTTTTATGAGGCGCGTCATTTTACGCCGGGAAATGAGCGGGCAGAGCGGATCACGTTCGCGGGAAAAGAAGTGCCGTTCGGCACGAACCTGCTGTTTTGCGCCCGGGAGCCGGAAGGACTGTGCGTTGCGGCTGAGATCTGTGAGGATCTGTGGGCGCCCGCTCCGCCGAGCATCGGACACGCTCTTGCGGGAGCCAATGTGATCGTCAATCTTTCTGCAAGCGATGAGGCGACCGGAAAGAGTGTTTACCGGAAAAACCTGATCGCCGGGCAGTCGGCGCGGCTGCTTGCCGGCTATATTTATGCGAGCGCCGGAGAAGGAGAATCAACGCAGGATCTGGTATTTGGCGGCCACAACCTGGTCGCGGAAAACGGCCATATCCTGGCGGAGTCCGCCCGTTTTTCCACCGGGATCACCTGCACGGAGATTGACATCGAACGCCTCCGCGCAGAGCGCCGCCGGATGACGACGTTTCAGGACCAGAAGAACGGTGAGTATGAGAAAATTCAGATTTCCTTTTACGCAGAAGATACGAAACTGACCAGAACGTTCGATCCGGCTCCGTTCGTACCTTCCGGGAGCGAGAACCGCGCGAAGCGCTGCGAAGAGATTTTTACGATCCAGGCGCTCGGGCTGAAAAAGCGGATGCAGCATACGGGTTCGGGCCATCTTGTCGTGGGAATTTCCGGAGGGCTTGACTCGACACTGGCGCTGCTGGTGATGACGAAAGCGTGCGATATGCTCGGAATGGAACACGGCCGGATGACGGCTGTGACGATGCCGGGATTCGGGACGACAGACCGCACGTACCACAACGCCTGCGAACTGACGAGACGTCTCGGGGCGGAGCTTCTGGAAGTGGATATCCGCGATGCGGTAAACCTGCATTTCAGGGATATCGGACAGGATCCGTCTCTGCACGATGTGACGTATGAGAACAGCCAGGCCAGAGAGCGGACGCAGATCCTGATGGACATTGCGAATAAAAAGGGCGGCCTGGTGATCGGCACGGGAGACATGTCAGAACTGGCGCTCGGATGGGCGACGTACAATGGCGACCACATGTCGATGTATGGAGTGAACTGCTCCGTGCCGAAGACGCTGGTGCGCCACCTGGTCCGATATTATGCGGATACATGCGAAGACGGCGCGATCAGCCAGATCCTGTACGACGTACTGGACACTCCGGTCAGCCCGGAGCTTCTTCCGCCAAAAGACGGCCAGATCTCGCAGAAGACAGAAGATCTCGTAGGTCCGTACGAACTGCATGATTTCTTCCTGTACTATCTGCTGCGCTTCGGCTGCCGTCCGGCCAAGATCTACCGGATCGCCAGACTGGCGTTTGAAGGCGTGTATGACGGCCGGACAATTCTGAAATGGCTGAAGAAATTTTACTGGCGTTTTTTCTCCCAGCAGTTTAAGCGCTCCTGTGTTCCTGACGGGCCGAAGGTGGGAAGCGTTGCGCTTTCGCCTCGCGGCGATCTGAGGATGCCGAGCGATGCGTGCGCGCGGATCTGGATCGAGGAGCTGGAAGCGCTTTCCGCGGACTGACGGAGGATGCTGCGCGGAGCCGCGATTACGATACCGCGCATGGCATCGTTGCATCAACGCGCAGGGATGCCCGCCGTTACGGCGCCGCGTAAGAGCAGCTTTCACGGACGATCAGGCGGCACGGGAGTTCCACGCGGATATGCTCCCTGTGTCCGTGTTCCATCCGGTCGAGCAGTATCTTTACGGCGTGGTGCGACATCTCTTTTTTGGGAATGTCGATCGTCGTAAGGCTGGGAGAGGCCATTTCCGCCTCCCGGATGTTGTCGATGGAGATCACGGAGGGAACGTACTTCTTCCTGCGGCTTTTTTTCAGCGCGGCAAGCACGCCGAGCGCGGTACTGTCATTTGCGCAGAAGATCGCGGAGGGAAGGGAGTCCTTCCTGAGAATGATTTCCATCATCTGATACCCTTCGGCCCTCGTCTGGCTCGTGGGATAGATGTTCGCGTGGTCGAGCGGCAGCTTATGAGAGATCAGCGACTGATAATATCCGATATATCTCGCCTCATAGGAGCAGTCTCCTATGTAGGCGATTTTTTTATGCCCGAGAGAGATCAGGTATTCCATGGCGGCCGACGCGGCGGCCGTTCCGCTGCAGATGACTTCATCGTAGTCAAAGTTCGTCGGATTCCGGTCGATGCCGACGAGCGACTGGTACTGGTTTTTCAGAAAGGCGATCAGCTCCGCCGGACATTTGCCAAGCAGGATCATCCCGTCCGCGGACGGACCTCTGGCCTGCATGGAGCGGAGATCCTTGTACCGCTGCGTGATATCCGGAAGCGTGAACAGCCGGCCCATATGACAGCCGTTCTGCAAAAGCTCTTCCTGCAGCGCGTCATACAGCTCTTTGAAGAACAGATCGGCGTCAAGCGAGTGGAAACGGGTCAGGAATACATCGACGGTCCGGGCTTTTTCCGGCTCCAGGGAAGCTCCCAGCTTCAGATTTCTCGCAGCCGTATTCGGAAGGTATTTCATCTGCCTCGCACATTCCCATATTTTTTCCTGAAGGTTCCGGTCGGCACAGTGGTAATCCGGGTGATTTAAGACGCGGGATACGGTTGAGACCGACGTACCGCAGCGCCGTGCGATTTCTTTTAGAGACATTGTGTCCTCCTTTGCGCTATTTGTGTGAAAACGTTTTCTAAATTTATGAAATAAATTGAGGGATTTTCTTGATTATACAAAAAGAAATGTCTAAAATCAAGGAGAAATAGGAAAGAAAACGTTCTCAAAATTGGAGTTGATACTATTGTGAAAATTGTCTATGATAATAGAGAAATCAGAAAGACAAGAGGTGGCGGTTATGAAGTCAATGATACAGGCAGGCCTGCTGACGGCAGGGATCGTCCTTGCGGCAGCGGGACTTACAGGATGTGGAAATCAGAAGGAGACGGAAGAAGTCCATATCGGATATTTTAATAATGTGACACACGCACAGGCATTGTACATGAAAGCAGAAGGGATGCTGGACGGTGCGTTCGGCGAGGATACAGAAGTGACATGGACTGCGTTTAATGCGGGGCCGTCGGAAGTCGAAGCGCTTTTTGCCGGCGACATTGATCTCGGGTATATCGGGCCGGTGCCGGCTATTACGGCAAATGTCCAGTCGGACGGAGATGTGCTGATCCTCTCCGGCGCCACGATGGCGGGAGCGGAGCTTGTAAAGGCGGGCGGCTCGGATATTGAGACGGCGGCGGATCTGGACGGAAAGACGGTGGCAATTCCGCAGATCGGAAATACGCAGCATCTCTGCCTTTTGAAGCTGTTGGCGGACAACGGGCTTTCTACCGTGGAGGAAGGCGGGACGGTGACCGTCACGGCAGTCGAGAATGCAGATGTGCAGAATATGATGGATCAGGGGAATATCGACGCGGCGCTCGTTCCGGAGCCGTGGGGTTCCACTCTGGTGGAAAACGAAGCGGAGATCGTGCTCGACTATGATGAGGTGTATGCGGACGGAGACTATCCGGTGGCGGTCGCCGTCGTGAGAAAAGATTTTCTGGAAGAAAATCCGGAAATCGTTTCTGCTTTTCTGGAAAAGCATCAGGAGGCGACGGATGATATAGCGGCGAATGCGGCCGACGCGGCGGCCGTCGTCAATGAAGAGATCAACAGCGCGACCGGAAAATCACTGACCGAATCCGTATTAAAGAGCGCATTCGAAAAGATTATCATTTCCACGGAGATTAATGAAGACGCGATCAGCGATTTCGGCGATATTTCAGTGGAGCAGGGCTTTGTTTCCGAAAAATATGAAGATATCTTTGCGGACGGAGCAGAAGGATAACGGCAGGAGACAGTACGGAAAGAAAGAAGTACCCGGAGGGATTCGATGACACTTGTTTTAAAGAACGTAAACAAACATTTTTCAAATGCAGAGGAACCAACCTTAAATGATGTAAACCTGGAGATCCAGCGCGGGGAATTTGTATGCATCGTAGGAAAAAGCGGCTGCGGGAAAAGTACGCTGCTGAATTTGATCGCAGGGCTTGAGACGCCGACGCAGGGAGAAATCCTGCTCGATGGAAAGCCTGTGACGGGACCGGGAGCGGACCGTGTCGTGATGTTTCAGGAACACGCGCTGTTTCCGTGGAGAAACGTCATAGAGAATGTCCGGTTCGGAATGGAGATCGCGGGAGCTCCGAAGGAGGAGCAGGAGCAGAAAGCGATGAAATATCTCAGGATGATGCAGCTGGAAGAATACCGCGACTATCCGATCCACCAGCTTTCCGGCGGGATGCGCCAGAGAGTAGCTCTGGCACGCGCCCTGACGCTGGATTCCGAGATTCTGCTGATGGACGAGCCGTTTTCCGCGCTGGACAAACAGACGGCGAACCGCCTGCGCAGTGAGCTGCAGGACATCTGGATCAAAATGAAACGGACCATTCTTTTCATTACACACAGTGTAGAGGAAGCCGTATATCTGGGAGACCGCGTTGTCGTGATGTCGGAAAAGAAACAGAGCATCAAGGACATTATCACGATCGGCCTGCCGCGCCCGCGGCACGTATACGATGATGCGTTCGTACAGTACCGTCATCAGATTCTGGAGGAAGTGCAAAATGGGGAAGAGTAAAAGAAAAATCGAGACTGTCATTTTTTTCGCGGCGATCATTCTGCTGTGGCAGGTGCTGTATTCGCTTGGAACGGGAGTGCTCGGTATCTGGAAATCGTATGCCATGCCTTCGCCGCTCGGAGTCTGGGAATGCTTTCTGAGACTGCTCGGCGACGGGACTCTGCTTCAGTCGATCGGCAACAGTCTGTTAAGAGGCTTTACAGGATATCTGATCGCGATCATCCTTGGCGGACTGATCGGATTTCTGATGAATCATTTCGGATATCTGCACCGGAACCTGCGGCCGCTGGTCATGGGGATACAGACGCTGCCGAGCATCTGCTGGGTGCCGTTCTCTATTCTCTGGTTCGGCCTGACAGAGCAGGCGATTATTTTCGTCGTTGTAATGGGTTCGGCGTTCAGCCTTTCCGTCGCAGTCGATAACGCGATCCGGAACGTACCTCCGATCTATAAAAAAGCTGCTCTGACGATGGGAGCGAATAAAAAGCAGCTTTACCGCAAAGTGATCCTTCCGGCCAGCCTTCCGGAACTCGTCTCCGGACTGAAGCAGGGGTGGTCATTTGCATGGCGCGCCCTGATGTCAGGCGAAGTCATGACGACGTGTATCGGACTGGGGCAGACGCTGATCACCGGGCGTAATCTGGCCGATATCAATCAGGTCATGTTCGTCATGATCGTCATCGTCTTGACGGGAATCGTCATTGACCAGACGATCTTCCGCGGCCTGGAAAAATGGGTCTACAGAAAGCGTCCTGTATCCTGAGCAGTTTTGGCAGTTATTTGGATGCGTATGCCCGGATGTGCGAAATCGGGTGTTGACAAAAAAATTTTAAATGCTATACTGTTAGCAGACGAAAACACGTTGATGAGAAGAGTAAAATGCGGAAGCATCCAGAGAGAGGGCGGCTGCTGGAAAGCCCTTATGCGGAACCATTTGAAAACTACCTCGGAGTGGCCCCAATCCGGTCCGGCGGCGCCGTTACAGCCAAATGAGTGGTTTTACAAAAACAAGCAGGGTGGAACCGCGAGTAATGATGATTACCCGTCCCTTGCAGTCCGTTCGGACTGCAGGGGACTTTTTGTTTCACCGGGAACGCAGTTCCAGACCAGACAAAACGCCCCGCAGGGATCGTACTGTTTTTATCAGAAAGGAGAAGATCAGATATGATTATTACATTAAAAGACGGATCAAAAAAAGAATATGCGCAGCCGCTGTCAGTGATCGATATTGCCGCTGATATCAGCGAAGGGCTGGCGCGGATGGCCTGCGCCGGCGAGGTGGACGGCGAGGTCGTTGACCTCCGCACGGTTCTGGACCGGGACTGTGAGCTGAATATCCTGACGCCGTCCGATCCGGCGGGCCTTTCCGCGCTGCGCCATACTGCGTCGCATGTGCTGGCGGAAGCGGTGAAACGGCTTTACCCGCAGGCAAAGCTGGCGATCGGGCCGTCGATCGATACCGGTTTTTATTATGATTTCGACCATGAGCCGTTCTCACGCGAGGATCTTGACAACATCGAAAAAGAGATGAAGAAGATCATCAAAGAAGGCGCGAAGCTGGAGAAATTTACGCTTCCGCGGGAAGAAGCGATCCGCTTTATGGAAGAAAAAGGCGAGCCGTACAAGGTGGAGCTGATCCGGGATCTTCCGCAGGACGCAGAGATCTCGTTTTACCGTCAGGGAGAGTTTGTCGATCTGTGCGCGGGACCGCACCTGATGAATACAAAGAACATCAAGGCGTTTAAACTGATTTCCTCATCCGGCGCTTACTGGAGAGGAAATGAAAAGAACAAGATGCTGGCCCGTATTTACGGAACTGCTTTTTATAAGAAAGACGAGCTTTCCGATTTCCTGACACAGATGGAAGAGGCGAAAAAACGCGACCACAATAAACTCGGGCGCGAGATGGAGCTGTTTACGACGGTCGATGTGATCGGACAGGGCCTGCCGCTTCTGATGCCGAAGGGCGTCATCATCGTAAAAGAGCTGCAGCGCTGGATCGAGGATCTGGAAGACAATGAGTGGGGATACGTGCGGACAAAGACGCCGCTGATGGCAAAGAGCGACTTGTACAAGATTTCCGGACACTGGGATCACTATAAGGATGGAATGTTTGTGCTCGGAGATGAGGAAAAGGACAAGGAAGTATTCGCGCTCCGCCCGATGACCTGCCCGTTCCAGTATTACGTATATAAGGCGGGACAGCATTCCTACCGCGACCTTCCGATCCGCTACGGAGAGACATCGACCCTGTTCCGGAATGAAGATTCCGGCGAGATGCACGGCCTGACACGCGTGCGTCAGTTTACGATCTCAGAGGGACACCTGATCGTAAGACCGGATCAGATGGTGGAAGAATTCAAGGGCTGTCTGGCGCTCGCAAAATACTGCCTGCAGACACTTGGACTTGAGGAGGATGTAACGTACCACCTTTCCAAATGGGATCCGGAAAACCGCGAAAAATACATCGGCGAGCCGGAGGTATGGAATGAGACGGAACAGCATATCCGGGAGGTGCTGACAGAGCTCGACATTGATTTTGTAGAGGACGTCGGAGAAGCTGCCTTCTACGGACCGAAGGTCGATATCAACGCTAAGAACGTATACGGAAAAGAAGACACCATGATCACGATCCAGTGGGATGCGCTTCTGGCGGAGCAGTTTGATATGTATTTCATCGACGAAAACGGGGAAAAGGTCCGCCCGTATATCATCCACAGAACTTCCATCGGATGCTATGAGAGAACTCTGGCATGGCTGATCGAAAAGTATGCCGGCCTGTTCCCGACATGGCTCTGCCCGGAGCAGGTGCGCGTGCTTCCAATCTCCGAAAAATACAGCGCTTACGCAGATCAGGTCAACGCGGAGCTTAAGAAAAACGGAATCCGCTCAAGCGTGGATAACCGTTCTGAAAAGATCGGATACAAGATCCGCGAGGCGCGTCTCTCCAAAGTACCGTACATGCTCGTTGTAGGCGCGAAAGAAGAAGAAGAGCATGTCGTATCCGTGAGAAGCCGTTATCTCGGCGACGAGGGTGCAAAGCAGCTGGATGATTTCATCGCTGCAATCACAAAAGAGATCCGCACGAAAGAGATCCGAAAGATCGAAGTGCAGG
>DVHT01000012.1 GCA_018711885.1 Candidatus Choladousia intestinipullorum
CTTTTCAACTCCATATAATACTCCGAAAGAGAACGCTGACACCGTCTCAGGCCTATGACGGAAAGACCGTTTTCAGAGGCTGTGCTTCCAAACAGTTCTGTCGGAAGGTCAGAATTTAAAATATGGACTCTGCCGCCCGGCAGAATCTGATAATCCGTATGATGCAGTTTCTGCTCCAGCAGCACTGTATACCGTTCCGGATCTGACACCTTAATTTCTATATAATCCCGGCATTTTTCATGAAGTTTCTTCGCCGAAACCTGTTCCAGCAAAACGCCGTCCTGCAGAAATCCGTATTCTGTCGCCATCTGTTCCAGCTCACTTAAAATATGGCTGGAAAGCAGGATCGTAATTCTTTTTTCCTGGTTCAGGCGGACCAGTATATTTCGCATCTCCAGAATCCCGCTTGGATCAAGCCCGTTGATCGGTTCATCCAGAATCAGGAACTCCGGAACGCCGATCAGTGCGATCGCAAGCCCGAGTCGCTGCCGCATGCCAAGAGAAAGTTCCCGGCATTTCTTTTTTGCTGCGTTTTTCAGCCCTGTCATCTCCAGCGCTTCCTCTACCGCATGTTTTCCGGGAATCCCTTTCTGCAGCCGGAAATACTCCAGATTTTTCTCCACGGAAAGCTGCTGCCAGAATCCGGCATTTTCAATCGATACCCCGATCCTGGCTCTCGCCCTGCGGATCCCGGCCGCTTCCGTCTCTCCAAACAGAGAGATTTCTCCTTCCGATGCAAAAATCTGCCCCGCCAGCAATTTCAGCAAAGTTGACTTTCCGGCCCCGTTGTCGCCGATCAGCCCGTAGATCATTCCTCTTTTTACAGAAATACTGACTTTGTCAAGTGCACAGAAGCTGCCGTAATATTTTGTGAGATTTTTTGTTTGTGCCACATAAGCTTCCATTTCTTTTCTCCTCTCCCCAGTTTCGCTGCCAAAGTGCCGCTTTTTACCCGCACAGACAGCCGCCTTCCTGACGATTGAAGTATAGCCTGCGCACATTGACCGTATTATCCTCACCGTAATAACCTCCGTTCCACACCTTTTCATACAGCGTTTCACGAGAGAACACTTTGTCCGGAAACCGGAGCAAAAGAAACAGGATTTCAAATTCATGCGGCGTCAGATCTACCGATTCTCCCTTTACCGTGACCTGTCTTGCCTCCGGGAGCAGACGCAGTGCTTTATAGGAAAGCAAGGTCTCATCTTTGTCCGTACTTCCTTTCCCTGTCCTTCGCAAAAGCGCGCAGACTCTTGCAGTCAATTCCTCCGGCTCAAATGGTTTCGTCATATAATCATCTGCTCCCAGCCTTAATAAACGCACTTTATCATCCAGACCTGACCGTGCAGACAGCACAAGGACCGGGATTTCCGCTTCTTTTTCCTCCCTTAGCTTTTCCAGAAGCGCTGTGCCGTCCATCCCCGGCATCATCAGATCGAGGATCAGCATATCATACGTCTCCATATCAAGCCGCAGTCCTGCCTCTGTGCCGGAAAATGCCGGCACTGCTTCATATCCGTTCCCGTCCAGGATTTTGCAGATCAAATGACTGATGGCCGCATCATCCTCCGCTACCAGAATACGTGCCAGTTTTTCTGTTTTCATTACTTTTTCCTCCTACCCTTTGGGAATTCCTTTCGGAATCATCAGCTCCGCATCGTAAGTCCCGGATGCCCGCTTGCGGAAAAACAGGACTCCGCCATGTGCTTTCGCGATCTCTGCCGTTACCCGGAGTCCCATGATATGGACCTCGCTGTCCGGTTTGTTCAGATCTTCCACGATCTGTTCCGGGATACCGGGTCCGCTGTCGCATATTTTGCAGAAAATCTTGCCCGAAGAAGCAAAAAGCGCCGTTTCTATCGTACATCCGTCCGGATTGTGCCGGATGCTGTTTCCGATCAGATTCCGGAGCGCACGCCTGATCAGACCGGCGTCTGCATAAATCTGCGCCTGCTCTGCCTGCTTTGATACGGTTACAGTAATCGCAACGTTCGAATTCAGCCCCTCATTATACAGATCCGCCACACATTCCCGCAGAAGCAGGGCCGGAGCGCACGCTTCCTTCTGCAGCGGCTGGGACTGATAGGCAAGCTTTGATGTGAGGTTCAGATCCTGGATCAGCTGCCGGATGATCAGGCTCTGGCGCTGTATCGTCCGGGCCATTGCCTTTTCCTCCTCATTCAGTGACTCCGATTCCGCCAGCCGGTCCGCATAACCGACGATCAGCGACAGCGGTGTACGGATATCATGCGACACTCCGGAGATCCATTTCGTCCGTGCCTCGTCACGCTGTTCCAGCTTTCGGCTCTGCTGCTGCAGCACAGCGGACGCATGGTTCAGTTTGCCGGACAGCTCTGCCGTGATCCCCTTTTCTTTCAGGGAAAGCGGCTGCTCCTGTGCAAGCTGCTCGATCCCTTCTGCCAGAGGCTTCAAAGCCCGGTAAAATCTCCACCCGAATCCGGCAATAAAAAGAAGGATCACCAGGATATTCACAAACAGAAGCGTTTTCAGATACATTGGAATATTCCCGACAAATTCCAGAGACATAAACAGACTGTGTCTCGATTCCAGCGCAGGATCGGAGGCAAATACGAGAAGCAAAGGACCGGAACGCCACACACGGACCGGATAATCCTCCAGATACCATCTTGAAAAGGAGGCCACATCCTGTATGGTATAGGAGCGCGGAATGTTCTGCGGAAGCTTCCATTCCCATGCGACGCTGCCGTCAGGAGCGATCGCCATCGCCCAGACGAAAGCGGTCTGCTCCAGAATATCCAGCCCGTCTTCTGAGATCACGTATTCTCCCGTCTCACTGTTTTCTGCAATTTCAGAACCGATCTGCTCCATGACCGTTCTGGAGTTCTGCTGTCTCTGCAGGTCGCGCGTCGTGAGCCACCCTAGAAAGACCATAACCGCCACATTGCTTGCCAGAATGACTGCCACGATCAGTCCCGCACTGACAGAGTACCGGCGGATAATTTTAAACAGACTTTTCATGTTCCGGCTCCTTCATCAGTCGATATCCCAGCCCGCGCACCGTCAAAAGCCAGCGCGGATGCGACGGATCATCCTCGATCTTCTCCCTCAGGTGCCGGATATGCACCATCAGGGTGTTTTCATATCCGTAATAGGAATCGCCCCACGCAGCGCTGCATAACGCGTCGAACGTAACGATCCTTCCCCGGTTCTCATTCAGTTTCTTTAACAGCGCAAATTCTTTCGCCGTAAAAGCAGTCTCTTTTCCCTGATACGTCACGCATGCACGGTCAAATGAGATCTCGCGCTGTCCCAGGCGAAGCTCCTGCTCCTGCACCGTTTCTGTTTTTATCGGCTGGTACGTCCTCTTCAGCACCGCTCCCGCCCGCAGCACAAGCTCCTGCGGAAGAAACGGTTTTGTGATATAATCATCTGCTCCCAGGCCGAGTCCGAACAGTCTGTCGCGGTCCTCGTCCCTTGCCGACAAAAACAGGATCGGAATCTGAGATACGTTCCGTATCTTCTGAAACAGGGCAAAGCCGTCCCCGTCCGGCAGCATTATATCAAGGATCACCAGATCCGGCTGTTCCGCTTCAAAAACACGCCATCCGCTCTGTACTGATCCGGCTGTGACGATATTCCGGTATCCGTTTCTCTTTAATATATCGCGGATCATACGGACCAGTTCCGCATGATCATCTACCAGCATAATTTTCCGTTCAAATAATTCCATCCTCCTGCTCCTTCCCATGCTTTTTCCGTCTCTATTATAATCAAGTCCCTGCCACATTCCAATGTTCCTGTCTTAGATTTAAGGTAAAAATAAGGAGCAGTTAAGGCCTGCCTAATGCGTGCTGATTACAATGGCAGAGAAAAAATCAAACGCCAAAAGGAGGCAGATGTGATATGGAATCAATCATTATGACCGATGCTCTTACAAAGCAGTACAGCCACAAAACCGTAGTAAACCAGCTCGATCTCGATGTCCCGGAAGGCAGCATTTACGGCTTTCTCGGCCCGAACGGAGCCGGAAAATCCACGACAATGAAAATGCTGCTCGGACTCGTAAAGCCGACCAGCGGACGCATGATCATGCTCGGCCAGAGCGTAAACACCCAAAACCGGCTTGAGATCCTCGCCAATACCGGTTCTCTCATCGAATCTCCTGCCTATTATGGACATTTGAGCGGAAAGGAGAACCTGCAGATCATCTGTACACTGAAAAACGTTCCCGAAAAAGAGATTGAACATGTGCTGAAAGTAGTACGCATGGAAAATCAGAAAGATAAAAAAGTCCGCCAGTATTCGCTCGGCATGAAACAGCGCCTTGCCCTTGCCGCTGCCCTGCTTGGACATCCGAAACTTCTTTTGCTGGATGAACCCACGAACGGACTTGATCCCGCCGGTATTTCGGAAATGAGGGATCTGATCTGCTCCCTGCCACGGGATTACGGCATTACCGTGCTCGTCTCCAGCCACCTGCTCTCGGAGATCGATCAGATGGCGACGCATGTCGGCATCATTGACAGCGGCCAGCTGATCTTTCAGGACAGCCTTTCCGTGCTGCACGAGCACAGCCGCTCCCACATTCTTCTGCGCTGCGATGATGACCGCGCCGCATTCGATACGCTGACCCATTCTGGCATTTTAGCGGAATGGAAAGACGGATGCATTTTCCTGAAATCAGCAAAGGATCCTGATGTGATCCGGGCCGTGTCGCTTCTTACGCAGGCCGGCATCGGAGTCCTCCGCATTACAGAGCATCAGATGAGTCTGGAAGATATCTTCCTTCATCTGACTGGAAGGCAGGTGAGCTTATGAGCCGTTCAGAAACCTCTTTTTTCCGTCAGTGGAAAGCAGAAAAAAGAAAAGCCAGACGAAGAAGACTCTGGCTCGTCCCGCTTGTTTTTCTCTCTTTTGATATCCTCTGGGTTTTCTGGCAGCTGAATAATTCCACTCCGGACGACCTTGCAAACGGATACCTGATGCTGTTTTACAACCTTCCTATGATGAATGCGATCGTACTTCCGCTCATGGCAGCTGTGATTGCCAGCCGTCTGTGCGATATGGAGATCAAAGGAGATACGCTGAAGCTTTTGTATACCATGCAAAAGCCTGCCTCCTTCTACGACTGCAAATATCTGGCCGGACTGAAGTACGTTCTGCTTTTTGCTCTGGGACAGGGAGCTCTCATACTCGCTGCGGGGAAGATCTGGCAGTTCCAGGATCCGCTGGATCCGATTACCCTGATTGAAAACACAGCCGTCGTGTTTGTGGTAAGCGCCGCGCTGCTCAGTATCCAGCAGCTTCTGTCTCTGTACTCGGATAACCAGATTCTGCCGCTTGTAGTAGGAATCTGCGGCTGTTTTCTGGGATTGTTTTCCATGTTTTTTCCCGCACCTGTTGCCCGCCTCATTCTGTGGGGATACTACGCCGCATTTCCCACCGCGGGGCTGTACTGGGATGCCGGAACCCGGTACTCGGAATATTATGAGATGGCGTTTCCCGTGGAATCATTTTTATTATTTATCCTGTTCACTATCGTCCTGTATTTTATCTGCAGGGCAGTCATCACAAAAAAGGAGGTATGATCATGCTGCTTCGCTGTATACGTGCCGAAAGCCTGAAACTGCGCCATTCCGTAATTTTTCCGGCCTGTGTTGTCATCCCGGTGATCCCTGCTGTTATGGGAACCTTTAATTACCTGCAGAATACCGGGATTCTGAATGATGAATGGTACTCCCTCTGGACACAGCTTACTCTGTTTTACGCGTGTTTCTTTTATGCGCCGCTGATTGCCCTGTACTGTTCTTATCTCTGGCGTCTGGAACACCGCAACAACAACTGGAATGTCCTGATGACCGCCCCGGTGCGGATTTCCAGTCTTTATCTCGGAAAGCTGGCCGTTGTCTTCAAAGTCACCCTTTTTACACAGCTCTGGATGGGAATCCTTTTTCTGATCAGCGGCAAACTGATCCATATGCCAGGGCTTCCGCCGCTTGAGATCCTTTTCTGGCTTCTGCGCGGGACACTCGCTGCTGCGGCAATCGGCGCCCTGCAGCTTCTGCTATCAATGGTCATCCGCAGCTTCTCTGTGCCCATCGGAATTGCGCTGATCGGCAGCGTCTTCGGGATGCTGATCTCAAATAAAGGCCTGGGACTGTACTGGCCGTACTCCCTGATGCTGATGGGAATGAATTCAAACAAGAGCACAGACGAACTTGCCGGAGATTTTCTTCCTTTCCTTGCAGCGACACTCCTCTTTTTCGCTGTTTTTTATGCGATTGCCATATGGCTTTTAAAGCACCGGGACGTTCATGCGTAAAAACCGGAATTGATTTTTCTTTCCTTTTCTTCCAGTTTCTGCTACAATGTCTTTTGAATGCCGCTTTGATTGGAGGTGTGCCACATTTATGCAGAAACTGAAACGTATTGCGGCTTTATCAGGGGCCGTTTTGCTGATCATCATGTATCTCGCAACGCTGTTTCTCGGACTGACTGCCAGCCCGGCAAGCAAAAATATGCTGATGGCCTCTGTCGCCTGTACGATCATTGTCCCATGTCTCTTATATGCGATGATACTGATCGCCCACGTGCTTGACAATCGCGGACCGCAGGACCGCAAAACAGACATAGACCAGGATGTCACAAAAAACAAAAAGAAATAAGAACCTACAGACAGCACAAAAGAATACTCGGAAAGGAATACTGTATGATTCGTAATATTATTTTTGATATTGGAGGCGTACTGGCCGGATTCGACTGGACCAGCTACATCAGAAAATATGGATTTGATCCGGAGAAGGAAGCTGCGCTTACGGGAGCTCTGGTGGGCGGTCCCTACTGGAAAGAATTTGACCGCGGCGTGATGAGCATGGATGAGCTGAAAGAGTGTTTCTGCTCCCTCGTACCGGAAGAATACCGCGAAGATCTTCTGATGGTTTTTCAGAATGCCGGGGGATGCGTTTACCGTCTGGATCACGCAAAACCCTGGATTGCTACGCTCAAAGAACATGGATACCGCACGTACTATCTCTCCAATTATTCGGCATGGATGATCGAGCAGACGAAAGAGGCTCTGGATTTCCTCCCGCTCCTTGACGGCGGGATCTTTTCCTGCGAAGTAAAGCAGATCAAGCCGGATGAAGGCATCTACCGGTCCCTGCTTTCCCGCTATCCGGAGATCTTACCGGAAGAATCTGTTTTTCTGGACGATACAGCCGTAAACGTCGAGGCAGCACGCCGCCTCGGTTTTCACGGGATCGTCGTGCAGAATAAAGAACAGACCGAGCTTGAACTTGCCCGGCTGCTTGCTCACTGAAAGGAAGACTGGAAAAGGGCTGTTGCAAATGCTTTGCGGCTGCAACAGCCCCTTCTGTTTATCTGTAGATAATGTCGTCTCTTCCCGGTCCGTTTGATACCATTGTGATCGGGAATCCGATCTGCTTCTCTACGAACTCTACGTAGTTTCTGCAGTTTTCCGGAAGCTCTTCATATTTCCGGATACCGCGGATCTCACATTTCCATCCCGGCAGTTTTTCATAAACCGGCTTTGCTTTTTCGAGTTTGGACGTCGTCGGGAACTCTGTCGTCACGGTCCCGTCGATCTCATATCCGACGCACACCGGAATCTCATCGAGGTATCCGAGCACATCCAGCACCGTAAACGCCACATCCGTCGTTCCCTGGATCCTGCAGCCGTATTTCGATGCCACACAGTCAAACCATCCCATTCTTCTCGGACGTCCCGTCGTCGCTCCGAATTCTCCGCCGTCTCCGCCGCGTCTTCTGAGTTCATCCGCCTCATCTCCGAAGATCTCGCTGACAAACGCGCCTGCTCCTACCGCACTGGAATATGCCTTGCATACCGTTACGACTTTTTTGATCTCGTAAGGCGGGATGCCTGCGCCCACTGCGCCGTAGCCTGCCAGCGTGGAAGAAGAAGTAACCATCGGATAGATCCCGTGATCCGGGTCCTTCAAAGAGCCGAGCTGTCCCTCGAGCAGGATGTTCTTTCCTTCTCTGATTGCCTCATATAAGAATGCAGACGTATCGCATGCGAACGGCTCGATCATCTCACGGTAGCCGTGAAGCTCCTCAAGCAGCGCTTCCGGCGTAAGGAGCGGCTTGTGATACAAATGCTCCAGCATCGGATTTTTCAGGTCGCAGATGCGGTGAACTTTTTCTTTCAGCTGCTCTTCATCAAACAGCTCGCTGACCTGAAAACCTATTTTTGAAAATTTATCGGAATAAAACGGTGCAATGCCCGACTTTGTAGAACCAAAAGATTTTCCTCCCAGACGTTCTTCCTCATACTGGTCGAACAGAATGTGATAAGACATCACGATCTGGGCCCTGTCAGACACAAGGATCTTCGGCATCGGCACACCTCTGTCAACGATGCTTTTTACTTCATTGAACAGTACCGGGATATTCAGCGCTACGCCGTTTCCGATAATACTGGTCGTATGTCCATAAAAAACGCCGGACGGGAGTGTATGCAGTGCAAATTTTCCGTAGTTATTTACGATCGTATGACCTGCATTTGCTCCTCCCTGAAAACGGACGATAATATCCGCTTTTTCAGCAAGCATGTCTGTAATCTTGCCTTTTCCTTCGTCTCCCCAGTTTGCTCCTACTACTGCCTGTACCATACTGTTTCCTCCTGAATTTGCGAGCATCCTGCTCAGTTAGCTGCGATGACCGCAGCATGTACAGTATACTATAGTTCTCCTCATAAGTAAAATCAATATTTATGATATTTTGAATTATTTTTTCAGCATCCGTCCCAAAAATCAGACGTTGATCTCCGCTTTTATGCCGAGCAGCTCTTTGTTCGCCTCAAGCACCGGGTTTACCACATCTTTGACAAACCGCTCTACCTGCTCTTTGGAACGTCCCGTATAGCGCGACGGATCCATCGACTTTTTCAGTTCGTCCAGCGTCATGTTAAAGGACGGATCGGCTGCGATCAGCTCAAGCAGATTATTCTCTTTGCCTTCCTCTTTGACATTGCGTCCTGCTTCCATTGAAAGCGTGCGGATCTTCTCATGCAGCTCCTGACGGTCGCCGCCTGCTTTCACGGCGTCCATCATAATATTCTCGGTCGCCATGAACGGAAGCTCAGCCATCAAATGCTTTTCGATGACCTTGGGATATACCTTTAATCCGTCTGTGACATTCAGGCAGAGATCAAGGATGCCGTCCACCGCAAGGAATCCTTCCGGTATGGACAGGCGCTTGTTTGCGGAATCATCCAGCGTGCGCTCAAACCACTGGCATGATGAAGTGATCGCCGGATTCAATGCGTCGCACAGGACGTAACGAGCCAGCGATGCGATCCTCTCGCTTCTCATCGGATTGCGCTTATACGCCATCGCGGAAGAACCGATCTGCGTCTTTTCGAACGGTTCTTCAATCTCCTTCAAATGCTGCAGCAGACGGATATCGTTTGACATTTTGTGTGCGCTCGCCGCAATGCCGGCCAGCACATTCAGAACCCTCGTATCCGTCTTT
>DVHT01000092.1 GCA_018711885.1 Candidatus Choladousia intestinipullorum
CGGATCGTTTCCTGATGGATCATTTCGCTCTCGATCAGTTCTGAGATCACTGACTGAAGCGTAAAGTATGTGGTATATCCGCGATCCAGAATAAACTCGGAAATCTGCGAATTTGTGAGCGGAAAGTCGACTTTTTGAAGCATATACAAAATGATCAGTTTATATAATGTAAATGGTTCCGGCATAATGCACCTCCTGAATTTTCTTGCTGTCCGGTAAAGGCTTTTCCCTGCCAGGTATTACGGCTTCGCATTGCGGCGTGAAAACGGTTCAGCACTGTGCGTTTGCTACGGCTCCACTGCGGCGCAATGAGGAGGCCGGCAGGTCCGTCTCCTGTGAGGCGGTGAATGACGATGTCGGGTGAAAGGTGCTCTATACAGTCGATGAGCAGTTCGATATATTCCTCCATTGTCATGATGGGAAACGGTGTCTCATGGTAATACGTTTCCAGATCCGTTCCTTTTAAAATGTGGAGCAGCTGAAGCTTGATCCCCTGAATATCGCATGTATTCAGATAGTTTACAGTTTCGAGCATTTGACCGCTGGTTTCCCCGGGCAGACCGAGGATTACGTGGACGATCACTTCCAGTCCGCGTGCGCGCAGCTTTCTGACGGCATCTTCAAAGGTGGATAAGCCGTAACCGCGCCGGATCAAGGCAGCTGTACTGTCATGCACTGTCTGGAGTCCGAGTTCGATCCAGACCGGCTTCCTGCGGTTTAAACGCTCCAGTAAGTCGAGAACGTCATCCGGCAGACAGTCCGGCCGTGTGGCGACCGACAGAGCAACGATATCTTCATCGCGGATTGCTTCCAGAAAGATCCGCTCAAGATATTCCACAGGAGCATACGTATTCGTATATGCCTGAAAATAGGCGATAAATTTGTGAACCGGGCGTTTTGCGAGGATCTGCTTTTTCTGCTGCAGAATCTGGCCGGTAACGGATAAAGCTGCATCTGCGGCAAATTCACCGGAACCTCCGCTGCTGCAGAAAATGCATCCGCCGTATCCGAGCGTTCCGTCGCGGTTCGGGCATGTCATACCGCCGTTCAGAGCAAGACGGTACACTTTTTCGCCGAAACGGCGCTTCATCTCATAGTCGAGAGAGTGGTACGGTTTTTCTGCCCATTTCATAACATGAATGCTCCTTTTTGACTTATGTTTATCTTACTGAATTATATGGTAAAAATTAAGAAAATGTCAAGATGGCAGCAATTGACAAAAAGTGGCGTATCTACTATGCTATTCACATAAGATGTTTTGTTTTTGGGGGCAGTACGATGGAGAAAGAGACGAAAGACAGAAGAAGAGCGGGACAGGCGCAGATCTATACAGGAGAAAGGCAGAGCGCAGAAGGAAAAAGGACAAGGCAGCGTCCTTCTCCGGCAGATGGCCGGACGGTAAGGCCGATGCCGGCAGACCGGACAAGAAGGCCGGGCGCATCGCGGATGCCGCAGGACAGGAGACGTGAACAGGAAAACGGATTGAAAATACAGATCCTTACGATCATTCTCGGGGTGCTCATCGTGCTTCTGGTCATAGCGATCATATACGAGGTGATACTGGGGAACGGTACAAAGCTGACGGGAAATGAACGCATGGCGCAGGAGGCTCAGAGCGAACAGATCATAGAGGTCGGCCAGACGGAAGCGCCGTCACCGGAAGGCGAAACAGGGGATGCGGTGCAGACGGGACAGACGCAGGCAGACGGTACGGCCCGTACAGAGCTTTCCTCTGCGAAGCTTCCGGCAGGCGAGAAGCTTGGCGAAGCGCAGCGAATGGCGGCGCAATACGATTATGACGGTGCGATCTCGCTGCTGAAAAGCGATGCGGGATATGAGAAGAATACCGAGCTTCAGGCAGCGGTGAGCGAGTATGAAAAACAAAAGGCTGCCTGTGTTCCCTATCCGGCAGAAAAAGTGACGCATATTTTTTTTCACACACTGATCCATGATGCGGCAAAAGCATTTGACGGTGATGAGTATGAGGCCGGATACAATCAGTTTATGGTGACAGAGCATGAATTTAAAAGTATCATCGAGCAGATGTATGAGAGAGGCTATGTGATGGTTTTCCTGGATGATTTTGTCCCGGGAACGGATGACGGAACCGGAAACAAGACCTTTTCTGCAGGAGCGCTCATGCTGCCGCCCGGCAAGATACCGTTTGTGCTGTCGCAGGATGATGTGAGCTATTATCATTATATGGAGGGAGACGGTTTTGCAAGCCGCCTGATCGTCGATGAAAACGGCGATGTCAAAAACGAATACGTGGAGGACGACGGAAGCATATCGGCAGGTGATTATGATATGGTTCCTATTATTGACCGATTTGTGGAAGAGCATCCCGATTTTTCGTACCGCGGAGCGAAAGGATATATCGCGCTGACAGGCTATGAGGGCATACTTGGATACCGTACGGATGAAGTATACAAAACACGGGAGGCCGGCAGAGTCACTGCACAGCAGCAGATGTTTTTTGATTCCTATCCGGGCGGCTTTGACGAGGCTGCATTCAATCGGGAATGTGAAGAAGCGAAAAAGGTCGCAGAAGCCATGAAGAAAAACGGATGGAGGTTCGCAAGCCATACATGGGGCCATCAGAACTTAAATGAGAAAAACGGAGTAGACCGCGAGTCGTTTGTACGGGATGCAGACCGGTGGGAAAACTGGGTGGAACCGCTGATCGGGGAGACCGATACGCTTATTTATGCGTTTGGAGGGGATATCCGCGGAATAGAAAAGTATTCCGGAGAGCGGTTCGAATATCTCAAGCAGTGCGGGTTTGATTATTACTGTGGTGTGGATTCGGCAAAATACTGGCTTCAGGTGGAACCGAACTACGTCCGCCAGTCGAGGCGGAACATTGACGGCTACAGGATGTTCTATAATCCGGATATGCTGAGCGACCTGTTTGATGTGCAGGAGGCATGGGATCCGTTAAGGCCGTCTTCGGTGCCGCCGATCTGATGCTGTCCGGACTGCCGGCGCCGGAGGCCGGTTTGCGGCGAAAATAATTTTTGGAGGAATGGTTGCAAATGGAAGACAGAGATGTAAGCCTGCAGAGAAGACGCATGAAGCGCAGGCAGAACGAATTGATCATAAAGTGTGTGATTTCTCTGCTGGTGCTGATTGTGGTCATCCTGGCGGTGATCTTGATAAAGGATGTAGTGATCCCTGAATTTACAGGAGAAGGAAAGCCGGAACGCCCCGCAAGGACGGAACAGATCGTACAAAAGGACGGCGCCGGAGGAGAAGGACAGGTATCCGGCGGTACGCAGACGGTGGAGGGCGCAGCGCCTGCGCAGAGCGCGCCGGCGGGCAGTACGGAGGCAGAGCTGATCGCGCAGGCTGATATTATGGCGGCGCAGTATGACTATGACGGTGCGATCGCATACCTGCAGTCATCGGATGCGTACAACAGCAGTCAGTCGATGCAGGATGCCGTGGCCGGGTATGAGAACACAAAGTCCACCTGTACACCGTATCCGCTCGATCAGGTGACACACGTCTTTTTCCATACGATGATCGTGGATACCGCAAAAGCGTTTGACGGTGACCAGAAAGAAGGCGGCTATAATCAGGTGATGACGACAATGAGCGAGTTTGCCGCCATTATGGAATCGATGTACTCACAGGGATACGTCATGGTGAGCCTGCATGATATGTGTACGGTCAATGATGACGGCACAGTTTCGCGCGGCGAGATTCTTCTCCCGCCCGGGAAAAAGCCGTTCGTGCTGTCACAGGATGATGTGAGCTATTATCACTACATGGACGGAGACGGCTTTGCACAGAAGCTGATCATTGATGAGAACGGGGAAGTAAAAAATACTTACGTAGAGGATGACGGAAGTATTTCCGTCGGAGACTATGACATGGTTCCGTGGATCGATACGTTTGTAAAAGAACATCCGGATTTTTCGTATCACGGGCATAAAGGGATCATTGCTCTGACCGGGTATGAAGGCGTTCTGGGATACCGTACGGATGAGGTGTACCGTACGAGAGAAGAAGGCAGGGTTACAGAATACCAGCAGAAGTTTTTCGATGAGCACCCGGATTTTGATGAGGCTGCATGGCAGGAAGAAGTAAATCAGGCGACGGCAGTTGCGGCCGCAATGCGCGAGAACGGCTGGGAGTTTGCAAGCCATACTTGGGGGCATATCTCACCGCAGGCCCAGGGAATCGACAAAGTAAAGGTTGATACGCAGCGCTGGCTTGAGAATGTGGAGACGATCGTCGGTGATACGGATGTGATCATCTTTGCGTTCGGAGCAGATATCGGAGACTGGCAGCCGTATACGAATGACAATGAGTACTTTGCGTACCTGAAGGAACAGGGATTCAATATTTTCTGCAATGTGGACTCTTCTCAGTACTGGGTTCAGTTCGGCGACAATTATATGCGTCAGGGGCGGCGCAATCTTGACGGATACCGCATGTATTACAATCCGGACATGCTGAGCGATCTGTTTGATGTAAGCGCTGTCTGGGACAGCACAAGGCCGACGCCGGTGCCTGAGATGTGATATGGGAAAACAAGAAGCGTTTGCTTTACTTTGAACAGAAATAATGGTATACTAAAATACAGACTGAAAACAGAATGAAAGAAATCTATCAGACGGAGGACTATATCATTATGAGGACGTATCTTGTAACAGGTGG
>DVHT01000093.1 GCA_018711885.1 Candidatus Choladousia intestinipullorum
TCTAAAGCGTCAGGCAATGATCTTGATGCCAAAAGCAAAAGCCGCTGTCTCCGGTTTTCCAGAACCAGCAGCAAAGCCATTGCGAAACGCTTCATTTCATCCTCCTTTTTATCAGTGGATCTTCATGCCGCAAAGCATCTTTACGAACGCCGGATCATTGTGATCTACGATCTCGCTGTGTCCCAGATCTTTAGAAGCGATCTTTTCCATTTCTTCCTCTGTCAGCGTAAAATCCCAGATATCGATATTCTGTTCCATACGCTCCACATGGACGGATTTCGGAATGATCGATACACCGCGCTGTGCGTTCCAGCGGAGAACAACCTGCGCTGCGCTCTTATTATATTTCTTTCCGCTCTCCACAAGTTCCTCATCCGTAAAGATACCGTGTTTGCCTTCTGCAAGCGGGCCCCATGCCTGCGGGACAACGCCGTATGCTTTCATATTTTCAAGCGCGGCTTCCTGTACAAAGAACGGGTGGAGTTCCACCTGGTCTACAGCCGGGATCACTTCTACGTTTTCACAGAGATTTGCAAGGATCGCCGGATAGAACGTTCTGCCGTATCATTTCGAAGAAGCCGGATTTTCCTGTGTGAAATATAAAGAAGAGCATCTTTTTTTCTCTCTGCCGCCGGCACATCCGCTTTCCGGGAGCAGCATTCTGGATCTGAAAGATCTCAGCGGGGAAACCATGCTCCTGCGGTCCCATCTCGGCTTCTGGCAGAATATTCTGGATGAGAAAATGCCTGACACACACTTTATCACCCAGGAGGATACGGTCTTCAACGAGTTGGTAAAAGCGTCTGCTCTGCCTTCTTTTTCCAGCGATCTGGTGATCCAGAGAGAAGGAAACGTCCCCAACCGGATCAATATTCCGATCAGGGACGAAGAAGTACATGTGACTTATTACTGCTGCTATCTGAAAAAGACGCAGGCTGTCGCAAAACTGTTTCCATCAAAAGGGGCCTGATCCATCTATCGGCCCGGCAGATTACTTTCCGAAGTATTCTGCGATCCTTTTCATTCTGTCTGTCTGGACAACATGGAACGGACACCGTTTGTCGCAATGTCCGCACGAGATACAATCGGAAGCTTTTTTCTCCAGCTTTTCGTAGTGGTCAGCCGCCAGTGTGTCGCCGATGACTGCGAGATCATAGTATTTGTTGATCAGGCCGACATTTAAGCCCGCCGGACAGGGCTGGCAGTGGTTGCAGTAAACGCATGTACCGGTCACATCTTTCGGGGTAAAAGTTCCGATAATGGAGTAATCGCGTTCCTCGTCAGATGCTTTGAAAAAGTCTGACAGCCGTTTTACGTCTTCTGTATTCCGGATACCGGGCAGGACAGTCAGCACGCCCGGCTTGTCCAGAGCATACTGGATACACTGGTACTGCGTCAGCGCCTGTCCGAACGGTGAAGTATCAGCGTTCAGAAGCTGTCCGCCGGAATACGGTTTCATGACAGAGATACCGATCCCTTCCGCTTCACATCGGCGGTAAAGTTCCATCCGTTCGGAAGCGCTGCCTCTCGCATAATCGCCGTGCTGATAATCATAGGCAGGATTGATTGAAAACATCAGCTGTTCAACCGCTCCCGTGTCCAGGATCTTCCGGGCGAGCGCCGGTGTATGGGACGATAATCCGATGTGCCGCACGACGCCGGTCCTTTTCATTTCCAGCAGATACTCCCATATGCCATTTTTCTGATAAGCTTTCCTGTCAAAGTCCCGGTCCGTCACTCCATGCCCGCAAGCATCTTTGAGACAAACGATTTTGTGATCTCATAGACGGAATAGCGGGGATAACTGAAACGGGCAGTCTCCATCGCCTCTTTCTGCTTCTCTGTCGCTGTTGTATACGGATAAACGCCGAACAGGAACGGGAAAAAGGCATAAAGAAATTCCTGTATCTCATCTGCGTTCATCCGCGGGAAGAATTTTTCCAGGCAGCGGCTGACAGCCTGAAGCGCTTTTGCATATACCGTTTTGAATTCCACAAGATTTTCCATGCGGCTGCTGCCCTCTATATCATAGAGATTCATCGACACCAGCTTCAGCATGCATCCTCTCTTCTCCAGTGTACGGGCAAGCGCATCCGCAAATCCGGCGGCCGACAGCGACGCATGCTCTCCGGCGGCTGTTTCCAGATCCGAAATCCACGCTTCGTATTCGCGCTGGAGCAGAGCAAGGAAAATCTCCTCTTTTGTCTGAAAGTAATTGTAGATCGAGGTGCGGGTAAAGGAAGTTTTAGCTCCGATATCCCGGATTGTAATATCTTTAAACCCCATTGTCTCATAAAGAGAAGCACAGGCGTTGATAATTTCTTCCTTTCTCGCGTTCGTTAATTCTTCTGAACCCTTTGGCATAACTGATCCCTCTTTTCCGGCGGATAACACTCCCCACGCCAGATCTCACCCTTTCAATACATGTTGCGCCCATTCTGCTGCTTTGGAACCGTTCAAAAGCTGTCCCTTTGCCCATGCCGCCCCAGGGCAGTGCTCCTGCAGGCTCTTTTCTGCTTTTCCGATGCCGCTGCCTCCGGAAGTCGCAAACGGGATCAGCGTTTTGCCGGAAAAGTCATAGCTTTCCAGAAAGGTATCTATGATTCGCGGTTCTACATACCACCAGACCGGGAAGCCGATCATAACCGTATCGTACTGTTCCATATTCTGGACCGGCTCTGCAATAGCCGGACGGCTGGACGGATCGTTCATCTCCACCGTACTGCGGCTTTTTTTGTCCATCCAGTCAAGATCAGCTGCCGTGTATGGCTGTTTTGGACGGATCTCATACAGATCTGCACCCACAGCGTCCGCCATTTCTTTTGCTGCCCGTGCTGTTACTCCGCTGGCCGAAAAATATGCGATCAGTGTTTTTTTACTCATATTCGTTCTCTCCTTTTCATACATAAATTTTTATCATTTCTTCTATGCATCTTCCGCACAATTGTCAGCAGCGGAAGCTGTTTTCTATTCTGACACTATGTCATCATAATTACTGTATCACAGTTCTGACACTGTGTCAATCTCCTCACAGAACAAAGCTGGCGCAAAAAAGTCCCGGGGTCAGGCGATCGGATGCGTCATGCATCGGATGTCTTTCCCCGGGACTCCTATTTCAAAAATCCACCTAAAAACTCTTTTTATAATCCGCGGAATTCTCTCACAGCGTCATACATCGCCGCCAGGTTTTCCGCCGGAACCTTTGCTACGATATTATGGATACTTGTGAAAACGTATCCGCCGCCTTTTGAGAAAATCTCCAGCCGCTTTAATACCTCTTTGCGCACTTCTTCCGGTGTGCCCATCGGCAGCGTCTTCTGCGTATCGACCCCGCCTCCCCAGAATACAATTTTATCTCCGTATGTATCTTTCAGTTTCTGCGCATCCATCCCTGCCGCAGAACACTGTACCGGATTCAGAATATCTACGCCCATATCGATGAAATCAGGTATTAATTCTGAAACGGCTCCGCAGCAATGATAAAATGTCTTCCAGTTCGTATTCTGGTGAACCCAGTCGTTTACTTTCTTATAGTACGGCTTATACAGCTCCTGGAATATGTTTTTCGAATAAATCGTCGCATTTTGTGAGCCGAAATCTGTTCCGCTGATCCATATGATCTGAATCCTGTCTCCTACTGCCTGCTTATACATTTCCAGATTTTTCAGCATCACCTCAGTCTGATACTCAAATACGGCTTCGATATATTCCGGATAAAGCAGATGCGCCATGATCCACTCGTCAAACTTGCGGATTCCCTTCGGATGCTTCACAAACGGTCCCGGTATTTCCGCTGAATCGCCAAGGCCCATGCCTCCAAGGACACCCATGATGCCGTAATCTGTCGTTTCAAACAGGCGTCTGGACTGTTCCTCCCAATACTTGCAGTCCTCTTCCGTCTTTACGGTATAATTTTCCCTGAAATCTTCTACCGGCGTCAGATTATCTTCGTCGTACTCCGGCGCGCGGTCGATATTGTCAAAGAAGAATCCGTCGTTTGTCATGTGCACACTGTAAGGAGCTGTTCTGTCGCCGCAGGGATAAACAAAAATGTCTCCTTTTCCGTCCACATCATACTCAAAATTATCGGGCATCCATACCGGAGTCCCGTCCGTCATCTTCCAGGGTTTCGTGCAATTATTTGACAGTCCCATCAGGTTCCCTTTATTCCAGAGAGGAACTACATCTGCCCCTACTTTTTTCAGAAGATCCTCTTCTATCTCCCCCAGCATCTGGAACGGTTCGCAGATACGGATCGGATGCTCTTCCAGGCCATAAGCTTTTCTAAGCTTATACAATGTGCTTGCATTCATTCCTGTCTGTCCATTTGATCCCAGATCAAGCGGCACATAATCCGACTCCCGATGATTGATCGCTGCTATCACTCTTTCTCTCGATGTCATAAATACCTCCTTATCCATTCTCGCATTGTTTCATTTTGACTCAGGCGAATCTATGTTTATTATATTCTGATTTTTCCCGTTTTTCATTATTTTAAATTGCTGATACCTTTCAATAAATTGCTTTCGCTACAAAAAAAGAAGAGTCTTTCGCAAAAATGCTTTGCGGCTGCTTTCCGGACATCCAGTGTACACATGTCCGAGACAGATGTTCTGTATAGGGCGGATGTATCCGCCTGATACGAACAGATGTCAAGAGGACTAGGTGAACACGGATGTCCGGAA
>DVHT01000094.1 GCA_018711885.1 Candidatus Choladousia intestinipullorum
CGCTCCAGCGCATTCTTGATGAGATAGTCACAGACATGAGGATTCTTAGGCAGAAGAGGACCGTGCAGATATGTCCCGACGACATTTTTGTACAGGATCCCTTCTGTCCCGTCTTTTTCATTATTTCCATATCCAAACAATACTTTTCCAAGCGGCCGGCAGTCTCCGGTAAAAGTACGCCCTCCATGATTTTCAAACCCTACGATCGGGTATTCAAACATCTCATTTTCAATCACAATATTGGAAATCAGTCTGGGACTTCCCTGTTCCGTGTAGAGATCCACGAGTGAAAGTCCCTCAATCCGTCCCTGGTCCGTATCATAATAGTGGCCGAGAAGCTGATATCCGCCGCAGACCGCGATCACGGTCCCGTTATCCTCGATATAAGCCTTAAAATCCGGCTGTATAGTTTTTAATTTTTCACAGACAAGCATCTGTTCCCGGTCGGATCCGCCGCCAAGCAGCACGATATCCAGATCAGAAAAATCGACGGTATCCGTAATCTGGAATGTCTGTACTTCAGCTTCGATTCCGCGCCACTCACAGCGCTTTTTCATACATGCTATATTTCCCCGGTCCCCGTAAAGATTTAAAAGGTCGGGATATAAATGTCCTATTTTTATCTTCATGATACGCCAAGCCTCTTTGTCCGTTTATTTCTCCATCTGTTTCAGAAGACTGCGCGTTGAAAACAGCGCCGTATAATTTACGAGTACATACAGATTTTTGCATCCGTCTTTGATCCTTGCTTCCAGGGCGCTCTTGACATCCGCGATCAGCTCAGACGGAATGTCCACATACTTCATACGAAGCCGCATATCCTGACACCGGATTCCGCTTACTGTGATTGAACGGATGCTTTGATCGGCAAACCGGTCAAAATCCACATCCCATAACCAGGAAATATCCGTTCCGTCCTGCGCATTATCATTGATCACAATAATGATATCTTTGTCCTTTTCATCTTCCATCACAGCAGAAATATTCTGATTGAATCCTGCCGGATTTTTTGCAAGATTCAGGATAATATCAGTACCGTCTATCTGAAAATGTTCCATCCGTCCATTCTGCGGATTAAAATCACTCAGGACCCGTTCAAATCCGGCAAGCTCCATTCCGGCCGTCCGGCCTGCGCTGTATGCCGCCAGAATATTGTAAATATTATAAAATCCTCTGTAGGACGCTGCGATATGGCGCCCGTCTACATCAAACTGAAGTCCGTCTGACATGTCAATATTTGACGCATTGAAATCCGGTTCCGGTCTTGTAAAGCCGCAGGAAGGACAGTGATACTTTCCGATCTGGCTGTAATGATAAAATTCATATTCCAGCTTTGCTCCGCACCGCTTGCAGAATCTTCCTTCTCTGATCTCGTTATCATTCTGTTCCTGAAACACCTGCTCTGTAATACCGTACGTCTTGTATGGATTTCCGCTTTCCATCGCAAGATAGGCGGACAGTGCGTCATCTCCGTTTACGATCACCGTCATCTCCGGCGCCATCTGCATCGCACGCTTCAGGATATCCATAGTTGTATCGATTTCACCGTAGCGGTCGAGCTGATCGCGGAACAGATTCGTCAGTACCATAAAATCAGGTTTAAAGTGAGGAAAAATCCGAAGCGTCGATGCCTCGTCGATCTCAATGCAGGCATAGTCCGCATCCAGTTTTCCGGTATTTTTTGCTGCCAGTACAAAAGCCGCCGCCACACCTGCCAGCATATTAGAGCCGGTATGGTTGCATACAAGCTTTTTCCCGTCTGACTCAATAGCAGAACAGAGCAGATTATTCGTCGTTGTTTTTCCATTCGTGCCGCACACCACAAAAATCTTTTCCCGCACCTGCGAAGCCAGATCACTTAAAATCTTCGGATCCAGCTTAAGTGCAACTTTTCCGGCAAACGTAACACCCTGTCTGCCGGAAAGTCTGCATGCAGTACTGACGATTTTTGCCGCCCAGATGGCAGTTAACCTTCGTACTCTCATTTGATTATTCTTCTTTCTTCAGTTCTTCTTCCAGTGATTTCAATGTATCTTCTTCTGTCTTCTTCGAAGATTCCCGCACTTTTGCGATACTTGCCACCTTCGATTCACTGCCCTGTTTAATATTCATCAGTTTCACACCGCTTGTTACTCTTCCGAATACAGAAATATCTTCACAGGACATCTGGATGATGATACCTTCTGTGCTTATCATCATGATCTCATTATCACGGTTGACAGCTTTCACTCCGACTACATTTCCTGTCTTTTCCATGATCTTATAGCATTTGACACCTTTTCCGCCGCGGTTCTGCGGTGAAAATTCACTGATCGCACTCAGTTTGCCCATACCGTTTTCCGATACGATCAGCAGATATTCTCCCTGCGTATCAAGCTGCATTCCCACTACTTCATCTCCGTGAGAGAGATTCATTCCGATCACTCCCATAGAGACTCTTCCCGTACTTCTGACATCCTTTTCGCTGAACCGGATACACTGGCCGTATTTTGTTACGAGGAAGATGTCCTTTTTATTATTTGTGAATTTCACTTCAATTAACTCATCTTCCTCACGGAGATTGATGGCAGCAAGTCCAGTTTTTCTCACATTGGCAAAATCAGTGATCGGCGTTTTCTTGACGATACCTTTCTTTGTCGCCATAAACAGGAAGCGGCCTTCTTTGTATTCCCTGATTGGAATAAGAGCCGTAATATTTTCATCCGGCATCAGCTGCAGAAGATTCACGATCGCAGTTCCGCGGGCCATTCTTCCTGATTCCGGAATTTCGTAAGCTTTCAGACGGTAAACTCTTCCCTTATTCGTAAAGAACATCAGGTAATGATGCGTTGTCGTCATCAGAAGTTCTTCTATGTAGTCATCCTCAATCGTCTGCATTCCTTTAATTCCTTTTCCGCCTCTGTTCTGGCTTTTGAAATTATCAGGAGTCATCCGTTTGATATAACCCAGCTTTGTCATCGTGATTACTACATTTTCATCCGGGATCATATCTTCCATTGAGATATCATAAGCGTCAAACCCGATGGAAGTCCTTCTGTCGTCTCCGTATTTTTCCATGATCACTGTTATTTCTTTTTTGATCAGTCCAAGAAGCAGATTTTCATCAGCAAGGATTGCTTTATACTCTTCGATTTTCTTCATCAGCTCCTGATATTCTGATTCCAGTTTTTCCCGTTCCAGACCTGTCAGCGCACGCAGACGCATATCCACGATAGCCTGAGCCTGAGCGTCGGAAAGAGCAAAGCGCTCCATCAATCCTGCCTTTGCAATCTGCGCAGTCTGAGAACCGCGGATAATCTGGATCACCTCATCAATGTTATCCAGTGCGATCAGCAGTCCTTGTAAAATATGGGCGCGTTCCTCCGCCTTATTCAGCTCATATTTCGTCCTTCTTGTGACTACATCCTCCTGATGGCGGATATAGTGGGTCAGCATCTGGTGAATATTCATTACCTTCGGCTGATTTTTTACAAGAGCGAGCATATTTACACCGAATGTGTCCTGAAGCTGTGTATGCTTATAGAGCTGGTTCAGGATCACATTTGCGTTTGCATCTCTTCGAAGCTCAATATTAATGCGCATTCCTTCCCGGTTGGATTCATCTGTTATGGCAGTAATCCCGTCGATCCTTTTTTCACGCACGAGATCTGCCATTTTTTCAATCAGCCGGGCTTTATTTACCATATACGGAAGCTCTGTTACAATGATCCGGCTCTTTCCGTTCGGCATTGTCTCAATATCCGTGACCGCGCGGACGCGGATTTTTCCTCTTCCTGTACGGTAGGCTTCCTCAATCCCTTTCGTTCCGAGTATCTGTGCTCCCGTCGGAAAATCAGGCCCTTTTATGATTTCCATGATCTCTTCGATCGACGTATCACGCTTTTCTTCCACGCGGTTGTCGATCATCCTGATCACAGCAGAAATCACCTCACGAAGATTATGCGGAGGGATGTTTGTCGCCATACCTACTGCAATACCGGAAGTTCCGTTTACCAGAAGGTTCGGAAATCTTGCCGGAAGGATCACCGGTTCTTTTTCCGTCTCGTCAAAGTTCGGAACGAAATCAACGGTATCTTTATTGATGTCCGCCAGCATCTCCATGGAAATCCTGCTCAGTCTGGCTTCTGTATAACGCATTGCTGCGGCTCCGTCCCCGTCGACAGAACCGAAGTTTCCATGTCCGTCTACAAGAGGATAACGTGTAGACCAGTCCTGCGCCAGATTGACGAGAGCGCCGTAGATGGAACTGTCTCCGTGCGGATGATATTTACCCATCGTATCGCCGACAATACGCGCACATTTTCTGTGCGGCTTGTCCGGCCCGTTATTCAGCTCGATCATTGAATAGAGAACTCTTCTCTGAACCGGTTTCAGACCATCCCGCACATCAGGAAGCGCACGGGATGCAATTACGCTCATCGCGTAATCAATATAGGATTCCTCCATTGTTCTTTTCAGGTCAACTTCTTTTATCTGGTCAAAAATATTATCTTCCAAGTGCGTTTACCTCCTGACCTATGATACTGTCTGTTATTAAATATCCAGGTTTTTTACCTTTCTTGCATTCTCTTCAATAAATTCACGCCTCGGCTCTACCTGGTCTCCCATGAGCGTAGTGAAGGTCACATCAATTTCAGAAGACTGGTCTTCGTCCATCACGACCCTTTTCAGAACTCTCTTTTCCGGATCCATTGTCGTCTCCCAAAGCTGTTCTGCATCCATTTCACCCAGTCCCTTATACCTCTGGATCTTATTGTTCTGATCTCTTCCCACCTCATTTAAGATGTTCTGGAGCTGCTCATCGCTGTATGCATACCAGACCTTTTTATTTTTTTCCAGCTTATAGAGAGGCGGCTGCGCCAGATAAACGTATCCCTGCCTGATCAGTTCCGGCATAAAACGGTATAAAAATGTGAGCAGGAGCGTCGCAATATGCGCTCCGTCGACGTCGGCATCCGTCATAATGATGATCTTATGGTAACGAAGCTTTGAAATATCAAAATCCTCATGGATACCCGTACCAAAAGCGGTGATCATCGCCTTGATTTCAGCATTACCGTAAATCCGGTCCAGCCTTGCCTTTTCCACATTCAGGATCTTTCCCCTCAAAGGAAGGATTGCCTGCGTAGCGCGGCTTCTTGCCGTTTTTGCAGAACCTCCGGCCGAATCACCCTCTACGATATAAATTTCACATTTAGAGGGATCCTTATCCGAACAGTCAGCCAGCTTTCCCGGAAGAGACATGCCGTCCAGCGCCGATTTTCTCCTTGTCAGATCACGGGCCTTTCTGGCCGCCTCTCTTGCGCGCTGCGACATGATCGATTTTTCTATGATGATTTTTGCAACCTGGGGATGCTGCTCCAGGAAGATCATCAGCTGATCGGATACGATGCCCTCGACGGCCCCACGCGCTTCGCTGTTTCCAAGTTTTTGCTTTGTCTGGCCTTCAAACTGCGGTTCACCGATCTTCACACTGATAATAGTCGTTAACCCTTCCCGGATATCATCACCGGTCAGATTCTGGTCACTGTCCTTTAACAGCTTATTATTTCTCGCGTAATCATTAAATGTTTTCGTCAGCGCATTTTTAAATCCAGTCAGGTGCGTACCGCCTTCCGGAGTCGTGATATTATTGACAAAGCTGTAGCTTCCTTCTGTGTAGGAATCATTGTGCTGCATCGCCACTTCAACGTATACGCCGTCCCTTTCTCCCTCACAGAAAATAATATCTTCATAAAGCGCTGTTTTGCTTTTATTTAAGTATTTGACGAATTCTTTGATCCCGCCCTCATAGTGGAATACCTTTTCAATCTTTTCTTCTTCTCTTTCGTCCGTAAGAGTAATCCTGATCCCTTTCGTCAAAAACGCCATTTCTCTGAGACGCTGTTTCAAGGTATTAAAATCAAATACCGTTTCCTCAAAAATCTCGCCGTCCGGAAGGAAGGTGACAGTAGTACCTGTCTTTGCCGGATCACACTCTCCCACTACTTTCAGTTTTTCTACGACGTTTCCCCGCTCATAGCGCTGTTTGTATATCTTTCCTTCGCTGTAAATCTCTACTTCCAG
>DVHT01000095.1 GCA_018711885.1 Candidatus Choladousia intestinipullorum
GCACAAAAAGCTTCTATCGACAGCCTGATCGACCGGCTGATAGAAGTGCATCAGGAACATACAACTGGAACTGTTTGAAAGAGAGGAAAATAAGATGGATATGCAGATCAGGCCGAGAAGGCTGCGTTATGGAGAAGCACTCCGGAAAATGGTACGAGAGACACGGATGGATCAGTCTTCCCTGATTTATCCGATTTTCGTAAAGGAAGGAAGCGGGATCGTAGAAGAAATCCCGACAATGCCGGGACAGTACCGCTACAGCATCGATACGATGGGGCGCAAGCTGGAAGCACTGATTGATGCGGGAGTGTCCAGCGTCATGTTTTTCGGAATACCGGATCATAAAGATGAAATTGGAAGCGGGGCGTATGCAGAGGACGGAATCATCCAGAAAGCGCTGCAGAAAGCGGCAAAAGAGTATCCGCAGCTGTACCGGATCACGGATGTCTGCATGTGCGAGTATACTTCCCACGGCCATTGCGGCGTCCTCTGCGGACAGGAAGTAGACAATGATAAAACGCTGGAGCTGCTGGCAAAGACGGCGCTTTCCCACGTACAGGCCGGCGCGGATATGGTAGCGCCTTCTGATATGATGGATGGGAGAGTGGCTGCGATCCGGAACATGCTGGACCAAAACGGCTACTGCACCACTCCGATCATGTCGTACGCGGTCAAATACGCATCGGCCTTTTACGGACCGTTCCGCGATGCGGCAGGCTCAGCGCCGTCATTCGGCGACCGGAAAAGTTATCAGATGGATTATCACAACAGCCGTGAGGGCATCAAGGAGGCGCTGCTGGATGTCGCAGAGGGAGCCGATATCATTATGGTGAAGCCGGCTATGTCCTACCTCGATATGGTGACAAAGATCAGGGATACGGTGCAGGTGCCGGTAGCGGCGTACAGCGTCAGCGGCGAGTATGCGATGATCAAAGCTGCGGCCAGTCTCGGCTACATAGATGAGGAAAAGATCATCTGCGAAACAGCAGCGTCTGCATTCCGCGCAGGCTGCGATATTTACCTGACGTATTACGCGCAGGAGATCGCGCAGTATATACAGGAAGGGAAAATCGGTTAATAGACAGGTACAGGCAGGAGAGAACAGAAAATGACGAGATCAGAAGCATTATTTGAACGTGCATGCAAAGTAATACCAGGCGGAGTGAACAGTCCGGTGCGGGCGTTTGGCTCGATCGGCGGCACGCCTCGGATGATCTGCTCCGCGGACGGGGCATATATGAAAGATGAGGACGGCAATACGTACCTGGATCTGGTAGGGTCCTGGGGACCGATGATCCTCGGACACAATCATCCGGCAGTCCGCGAGGCTGTCATAAAAGCGTGTGAAGACGGACTGAGTTTCGGAGCAGCGACCGGACGGGAGGTAGAAATGGCTGAGCTGATCTGCAGCTCAATACCGAACATTGATATGGTGCGTATGGTCAACTCCGGTACGGAAGCAGTCATGAGTGCAGTCCGCGCTGCGAGGGGATACACCGGGCGGGATAAGATCATCAAGTTTATGGGATGTTATCACGGCCATGCCGACGCCATGCTGGTACAGGCGGGATCCGGCGTCATGACGGCCGGGATTCCAGACAGCGCCGGTGTGCCGAAAGGATGTACACAGGATACGCTGTCTGCCGTTTACAATGACGCAGACTCTGTAAAAACGCTTTTTGAGACGTTTCCGGATGAGATCGCGGCAGTGATCGTAGAGCCGGTCGGAGCAAATATGGGCGTCGTGCCCCCGAAGAAAGGTTTCCTGGAATCTCTGAGAGCACTGTGTACAAAATACGGGACTGTATTGATCTTTGACGAAGTGATCACGGGATTCCGCCTCGGATTCACAGGCGCGCAGGGTTACTTCGGGGTAGACGCCGATCTTGTGACGTACGGCAAGATCATAGGCGCCGGAATGCCGGTGGGCGCTTACGGAGGAAAACGGGAGATCATGAAATGTGTCGCTCCGTCCGGAGCGGTCTATCAGGCAGGGACTCTGAGCGGGAATCCGGTGGCGATGGCTGCGGGGATCGCCCAGCTTACGATCTTAAAAGACCATCCGGAGATCTACGAAAGACTGAACGAAAAAGGAGACTGGTTCTACGGAGAAGTGAAAAAGATCGCAGAGGAGAGTTCTGCTGCACAGGGTACATCCTGCGGTTCGCTCGGCTGTCTCTTCTTTACAGATGTGCCGGTGTGCAATTATGCAGATGCGAAGACATCGGATACCTCCCTTTATGCAAAATATTTTAACCATATGCTGGCAAACGGTATCTATCTGGCGCCGTCTCAGTTTGAGGCGATGTTCCTCTCCGATGCCCACACGAAAGAGGAACTGGAGCGTGTGCTTGACCTGATGCGGGAGTTTTTTGCATGCTGCATCTGATCACAGGCGGAAGCGGCAGCGGAAAGTCTGCCTATGCGGAAAAACAGGTACTGGCGGCCGGAGAAGGAAGAAGGATCTATATAGCGACGATGATTCCTTATGGGGAAGAAGGCAGGCAGAGGGTGGAACGGCACCGGAAGCTCAGGCAGGAAAAACAGTTTGAGACATTGGAATGTTATACGGGACTTGCGCAGGCCGATGTGCCTCCCGGAGCAGTCGTACTGCTGGAATGTCTCTCGAATCTGGTGGCAAATGAAGTCTTTGAACCGGACGGCGCGCGGGAAAATACGGTCTTTGCCGTTGTGTCCGGGATCTGCCGCATGGCAGAGCAGGCAAAGCATTTATTTGTGGTGACAAATGAAGTCTTTTCCGATGGGATTTCCTATGACAGGGAGACCATGCGCTATCTGGATTATCTGGGCGAAGTGAACCGGCAGACTGCAGCGGCGGCAGACCGCGTGACAGAGGTCGTATACGGTATTCCGGTAACAGTCAAAGGATAAGGAGAGACAGATGAAACGGTTGTGGAACAGCTTTCAAATTGCATTTTCCATGTATTCCAGGCTTCCGGCCGTACAATGTGACTGGTCGGAAGAAAATATGAAGTATGTGATGTGCTTTTTCCCGTGGATCGGCGCGGTGATCGGAGCGCTCTGCTTCGGATGGGACTGTCTTTCCGCTTACTTAAATGCCCCGGATGCGCTCCGCAATGTAGTGCTGATGCTGATCCCGGCAGCGGTAAGCGGAGGGATCCATTTAGACGGACTTCTCGATGTGGCGGATGCGATGAGTTCGTGGCGTCCGCGCGAAAAACGGCTGGAGATACTGAAAGACTCCAATTCCGGCGCGTTTGCGGTCATTACCTGCGTGGTTTACTTTTTTCTGCTGTATGCGGTGCTTGATACGGTAAGAGGCGAAATGACAGCGGTATACGCATTTGCATTCGTGATTTCGCGCTCGTTAAGCGCCATTTCCGTAGTCAGTTTCCCGAAAGCATCCGGAAACGGGACGGTGGCCGGTTTTGCCAGAAAAGCACAGGATCAGGTGATCCGGGTCTGCTGCGGAATTTATCTTATTTTGTGCGCGGGCATTATGGCCTGGATCCGGCCGGTGTATGCGGCGGCGGCGCTTGCGGCGGCCCTGCTTACATTTTTCTGGTATTACCGTATGGCAATGAAGAATTTCGGCGGTATCAACGGCGACCTCGCGGGCTGCTTCGTGTCAGTCTGTGAGCTGATGGTCCCGGCGGCAGTGGCGGCGGCCGGACTGCTTGTGAATATAATAGGATAATGGAGTAAAGAAATGAAACTGATTATCGGCGGCGCGTATCAGGGAAAGCTTGCGTACGCAAAAAGAGAATACGGGATGGCGGAAGGCTGGATTGACGGACGCACCTGCCGGATGGAAGAAATCTGGACATGCGGAGGGATCGATCACTTCCACGAATACATCAGGCGCATGATGACGGAGGGGCCGGAAGCGGACGGAGGGACCGGGAGCGAAAGCCGTCTAACAGAAATCGAGCAGAATGCAGAGCGTTTTGCAGAGAAGCTGTTTTCGCGCAACCCCGATCTTGTGATCGTATCGAATGAGCTCGGATACGGTGTGGTCCCGATGGAAAAGACGGACAGGCTCTGGCGGGAAATGTGCGGGCGTGTCTGTACCTGCATAGCTGAAAAAGCACAGGAAGTCGTCCGCGTCGTATGCGGCATCGGTGTCCGGCTGAAGCCGGAACCTGCTCCGGAAACAGCGGGACATCCAATTGACAGCGCTGCCGGGTCTGCCGGATCCGGGAGGTATTTCCCGCTGTTTGCAGATCTGTCAGACAAAAAAATACTGATCGTGGGAGCCGGGACGATCGCCGCAAGGCGTCTCCGTGTTCTGTGCGCGTTTGCAGGACAGATCACTGTGACAGCGCCAAGGGTCAGCGAAGAAGTGGAGCTGCTTTTAGAGGAATACTCGTTCCGGCTTTTGAAAAGACCGTTCCGGGAATCGGACCTTGATACGGCGCAGCTTGTGCTCGCCGCGACAGACGATGCATCGTTAAATTGCCGGATCGCGAATCTTTGCAGGCAGAGAAACATTCCGGTCAATGACTGCAGTGACCGCAGAAACTGTGATTTTCAGTTTCCGTCCGTCGTATGCAGCGGCGATGTGGTGATCGGGATCAATGCTTCCGGAAAAGATCACAGACTGGTAAAAGAGACGAGAAAAAAGATCGAGCGCTGCATGAATAACGAAGGAAGCAGCCAATATACAGATGCGTAACGGAGAGAAAAGAACATGGTTCAGTATATGACAGGCTCATTGATTGCTGTTTTTGCCGGATTTGCGGCGGATCTGGCGTTTGGGGATCCGGCGGTGCGGTTCCATCCGATCTGTCTGATCGGAAACCTGATCGCTTCGCTGGAGAAAAAAATACGTGCTCTGCTTCCAAAGACAGAGCGTGCCGAGCTGTTCGGCGGTTTTCTTATGGCGGTCCTCGTGATTCTGATCTCAGCGGGATTGCCGTTCGCACTTCTGTTTCTGGCCTACCGGGCCGCATTCTGGCTCGGTGTGGTTGTGGAAGCAGTCATGTGCTTTTTCATTTTTGCGGTAAGGTCGCTGGAGCGCGAGAGCATGAATGTCGGAAAGGCGCTCAGGGAGGACGGCCTTGACGCAGGCAGAAAAATGGTATCCCGCATCGTGGGAAGGGATACGGACCAGCTGTCAGAGAAGGGCGTCGTAAAAGCGGCGGTGGAGACCGTGGCGGAGAATTTTTCAGACGGCGTATTCGCACCGATGCTGTATCTGATGATCGGCGGAGGGGCGCTGGGATTTTTTTATAAAAGCATTAATACGATGGATTCCATGGTCGGCTATAAAAATGAGAAATACCGGTATTTTGGACGCTTCCCCGCCAGGCTTGACGATGTGGCGAACTATATCCCCTCGCGGCTGGCGGCTCTTTTTCTGATCGTTTCGGCGGCCATTTGCGGTCAGGACGCGGGAGCGTCCTGGAAGATATGGAGACGGGACCGCAGAAACCACGCAAGCCCGAATTCTGCGCAGACAGAGGCGGCTGCGGCGGGCGCTCTGCATATCCGTCTGGCGGGCGATGCCTGCTACTTTGGAAAACTTTATAAAAAACCGTTTATCGGAGACGATTTACGGGAGGTTGAAGTGGAAGATATTGCGCGGGTAAACCGGCTGATGGTGACAGCGTCGGTGCTGGCGCTTTTCATACTGGGCGGGATGAAGCTCCTGCTCATCCTGTGATAAAAAAGAGAACAGAAAGGATTCAGTTATGCTGCACAGACACGGAGGCGACATTTATACATACGGAAAAGTATACGACTTTTCGGCGAACATTAATTTCCGGGGAATGCCGGAACCGGTCAGGAGCGCGGCAGTGCAGGCTGTGGACGCTTCCGTCCATTATCCGGATCCGGAGTACCGTACGCTTCGCAGAGCGCTTGCCGGACGGGAGGGCATTGCGCAGACAGACCATATGATCTGCGGAAACGGAGCGGCGGAGCTGATGTTTGCGCTTTCTGCCGCATACCGGCCGAAAAATGCGCTTCTGGCAGCGCCGTCTTTTTTCGAATACGAGCAGGCGCTTGCATCTTCCGGCTGCGCGGTACGGCGGTTCTGTCTGAAAAAAGAGGATGGATTTGAGATAACAGGGCAGTTTCTTGACGCGATCGACGAAACGACCGACTGCATGATCCTCGGCAATCCGAATAATCCGACCGGCAGGACCCTTTCCGGAAAATTTTTAGAGGAACTTTTGCGGATCTGCCGCGAGCGGGGGATCCTGCTGGTGATGGATGAGAGCTTTTTCGACTTTCTGAGCGAAGAAGACAGGGCAGGTACGTTTTCTTGTGCAGAGAGAACAGCAGAATATGAAAATCTGTTTGTGATAAAGTCTTTTACAAAAATGTACGCGATGCCGGGACTCCGGTTCGGATACGGCATCTGCGGAAATAAGAAACTGCTGGAGAAGATGCATACGGTGATGCAGCCCTGGAACGTATCTGTTCCGGCAGCGCAGGCAGCGCAGGCTGCAGCGTCAGAAACCGCCTTTGCAGAAGAGACGGCAATACAGACCAGGAAAAACCGGGAGGCGCTCTCCGGAGCGCTTTTGCAGGCGGGCTACCGTGTGTATCCTTCCTCTGCGAATTTTCTGCTGTTTGAAGGGCCGGAGGATCTGCAGGATTTCTGTCTGGAACACGGGTTTTTGATCCGCGACTGCAGCAATTTTCCCGGGCTTGCCAGGGGATTTTTCCGTATCTGCGTGCGCAGCAGGGAAGAAAACGAAAAGATATTAAACGTGCTTTGGAGGGCAAAAGAAAATGGCTAAGGCGATTATGGTACAGGGGACGATGTCAAATGTCGGGAAAAGTGTGATCGCGGCGGGGCTTTGCCGGATCTTTAAGCAGGACGGCTACCGTGTGGCTCCGTTTAAGTCACAGAACATGGCGCTGAATTCGTTTATCACGGAAGAGGGACTGGAGATGGGACGGGCACAGGTCATGCAGGCCGAGGCCGCAGGTGTGGCTCCGTCCGTATTGATGAATCCCATTCTCCTGAAGCCGACGAATGACGTCGGTTCGCAGGTCATCGTGAACGGAGAAGTACTCGGGACGATGAGTGCAAGAGACTATTTTAAAATGAAAAAGACGCTGATCCCGGAAGTGATGAAAGCGTACAGCAGGCTGGATGAAGAATATGACATTATCGTGATCGAGGGAGCCGGCAGTCCGGCTGAGATCAATCTCAAACAGGAAGACATCGTCAATATGGGAATGGCAAAAGCAGCGCATGCGCCGGTCGTGCTCGTCGGGGATATTGACCGCGGCGGCGTGTTTGCACAGCTTTACGGTACGGTGGCGCTTCTGGAGGAAGATGAAAAAGCGATGATCAAAGGACTGATCATCAATAAGTTCCGCGGTGATAAGACGATCCTGGAGCCGGGAGTCGCCCAGCTCGAACAGATCACAGGGCTTCCGGTCATAGGGGTGACGCCCTATCTCCACGTCAGCCTTGAGGACGAGGACAGCTTAAGCGAGCGGCTGGACAACGAGCAGAAAGTCGGGCTGATCGACATCGCTGTAATCCGCCTGCCGCGCATTTCAAATTTTACGGACTATAATGTGTTTGAGCGGTTTGAAGGCGTATCGGTGCGCTACGTTTCCGCGGCGCATCAGCTCGGGACGCCGGATCTGATCGTGATCCCGGGGACGAAAAATACGATGCGGGATCTGCTCTGGATGCGGCAGAACGGACTGGAAGCGTCCGTTTTAAAGGCGCACAGGGCGGGATGCACGGTGTTTGGCGTGTGCGGAGGGTATCAGATGCTCGGAAACACGATCAAAGACCCGGACGGCGTCGAAGAAGGCGGACAGATCCGCGGAATGGGGCTGCTTGACACAGAGACTGTGTTTGAGCCGCAGAAAGAACGGACGAGAGTGGAAGGAATGTTCTTAAGCCCGGAAGGGATCCTGGAAGGGCTTGGAGGAACGCCGATCGCCGGGTATGAGATCCATATGGGCCGAACGGTACTGCACGGAACGGACAGGCCGCTGACGAAGATCAGAGATACGATCACAGGCGAATGCAAAACGGAGGGCGCCTGCGGCGATAATGTCTATGGAAGCTACGTTCATGGAATCTTTGACAGGGAGGAGGCTGCCTCCGGCATTGTGCGGGCGCTGGCGAAGAAGAAAGGAATTTCCGGAGAGATGGGACTGACCGTCGATTACGCTTCTTTTAAAGAATCACAGTATGATCTTCTGGCCGAGGGTCTGCGCGCACATCTTGATATGGACGCCATTTACAGAATTTTACAGGAAGGCATCGAATCGTAAAGCAGGGAGGAAGACGGGATGGAAGAAAGAAAGATAACAATCAGTGATATTGAACGCCTCGGGCCGATGGACATTGAACGGCGCAGCTTTGAGATCATCGCGAGTGAAGCGGACGGACGTATTCCCGAAGATGAACGCGCCATGATCATAAAGCGGGTGATCCATACTTCGGCGGATTTTGATTATATTGATACTCTGTGCTTTTCAGACGGAGCAGTCAAAAGGGCGCAGGAAGCGCTGAGAGCAGGCGCGTGGATCGTAACAGACACGACAATGGCGCTTTCCGGCATCAATAAGCGAAGCCTCGCACTTGCAGGCGGAGAGGCACGCTGCTTTATCGGCGATGATGATGTGGCGCAGGAGGCAAAACGGCTCGGCGTGACCAGAGCGTCAGTCTGCGTCGATAAGGCGGCTTCGCTCGGAAAACCGCTGATCTATGCGGTCGGAAACGCACCGACGGCGCTGATCCGTCTGCATGAGCTGATTGAGAGCGGCAGGTTCCGCCCGGAGCTGATCATCGGAGTTCCGGTCGGTTTTGTAAATGTCGTACAGTCCAAGGAATTGATCATGCAGACCGATGTTCCGTATATCGTAGCAAGAGGCCGGAAAGGCGGAAGCAATGTGGCGGCCGCGATCTGCAACGCGCTTTTGTATCAGCTGGACGGAAGCAGAAAATAGAGGAGACAGAGCATGGAGGTTTACCTGATTCGTCACGGCAGTACGGCCGGAAATCTGGAACACCGGTATGTCGGGACGACAGACGAGGAACTTTTGGCGGAATCCGTACAGCAGCTGAGGCTGCGGAGGATCTACTGTCCCGTTCCGGATATCGTGTTTTCAAGTCCCAAAAAGCGCTGTACACAGACTGCAGGGCTTCTGTTCCCGGAGGCAGAGATCCAGATGATCGACGATCTGCGGGAGTGTGATTTCGGAGAATTTGAATACAGGAATTATGAAGAACTGAAAGAAGACAGGCGGTATCAGGAGTGGATCGGCAGTCAGGGGACAATCGCGTTCCCGGGCGGTGAGAGCAGGGAAATGTTCTGCGGACGGTGCTGCCGCGCATTCGAACAGACATGCAGGGATGCCGCGCCAAAGGGCATGGATTCGGCTGCTTTCGTCGTTCATGGCGGTACGATCATGGCAGTGCTCGACCGTTACAGCGAGCCGCACAGGGATTACTTCGACTGGCAGGTCAAAAATGCGGACGGTTTCCGCTGTGAAGTGATATGGAAACAGGACGGGACGCTGAAGCTGTGCGGCATTGCGCCGCTCTTTGACGGAACAGAGCCGGTAGGAATCGAAGATCAGTTTGTATTAAAAAAGAATAAGAAGCTGCAGTGCGGGTATACGACCGGTACGTGTGCGGCGGCAGCGGCAAAGGCCGCGGTAACAATGCTGCTGTCTGGCGGCGGCTGCCGGTATTCGGACCTTGTGACGCCGAAAGGGACGGCGCTCCGGCTGCCGGTGCTGAAACAGCACTGCTCAGAGCAGGGGGCAGTGTGCGCCGTCAGAAAGTTTGCGGGAGATGATCCGGATGCAACGGACGGAATTTTAGTTTATGCAAAGGCGGAGAAGGTACAGGAAACAGAGAAATCTTTCGAAGGAATGTTTGTTCAGACGATTCATTCGTGCCGGATCGTCATCGACGGAGGACGCGGCGTAGGACGCGTCACAAAAGGCGGTTTGGAACAGCCGCCCGGGACAGCAGCGATCAACCGTATCCCAAGGCAGATGATCGCGGCGGCAGCGGCAGAGATCTGCGAACAGTACGGATACCAGGGCACAGTCAAGATCACGATCTCCGTGCCGGCTGGGGAGACTGTGGCAAAAAAGACGTTCAATCCGCATCTCGGCATAAAAGGCGGGATTTCGATCCTTGGTACGGGAGGGATCGTCGTTCCCATGAGCGAGGAGGCGCTGATCGCCAGCATCCGCATGGAAATGCAGCAGAAAGCGGCGAACGGAGAGAAGTATATTCTGATCACGCCGGGCAATTACGGAGCTGATTTTATCCGGAGGCAGGAGCTTTCGGAGGCGCTTGACGCAGAAAACTCCATGAAATGCAGCAATTACGTCGGAGAAACGATTGATATGGCCGTTGAACTCGGTGTGAAGGGCATCCTATTTGTGGCGCATATCGGAAAATTTATCAAGGTTTCCGGCGGCATTATGAATACGCATTCCGCAAATGCGGACTGCAGGGCAGAACTGATCGCTGCGCAGGCGATGCGTGCCATACAGAAAAGAAGAGAGCAGGGCGGAGAGATGGATGCGGCGCGTGTCTGCAGCGTGATGGAGCGTCTGCTGGCGTCGAATACGACAGAAGAAGCCGTCGGAATTTTAAGACAGGAAGACCTGCTGGAAGACACGGTGAAAGAGATGATGGAGAGGATCCATTTTCATCTGCAGAAACGCTGCCAGGGTGCAGTCATGACAGAAGCTGTTCTGTTTTCCAACCAGTACGGATACCTTGGCGAGACAGAACACGCAGAAGCAATGATGGAACAGATTGCCGCCCAGACGGCAGCATGGAAGAAACAAAATACAGGAGGATGACAGAAATGGCAGGAATTTTATACGGAGTGGGGGTAGGACCGGGCGATCCGGAGTATATGACGCTGAAAGCAGTGCGGCTGATCCGCGAGAATGAAGTGATTGCGGTCCCCGGGACAGAGGCAAAGGAGACGGTGGCGTACCAGATTGCCGTACAGGCAGTGCCGGAGCTTGCGGATAAGACGCTTCTGCCGGTTCCGATGCCGATGACGCACGACAGAGAGGAACTGAAAAGAAGCCATGAAAAAGCTGCCGATACGTTGGAAGAAATACTGAAGCAGGGGAAAAATGTCGTATTTCTGACGCTGGGCGATCCGACTGTGTATTCTACTTATATGTATGTACAGAAAAAGATCACAGACAGAGGCTATACGGCCGAACTGGTAAGCGGGATCCCGTCTTTCTGCGCGGCTGCTGCAAAATGCGGCGTCTCTCTCGTAGAGTGGAACGAACAGCTCCATGTGATCCCGGCAGTCCACAGGATGGACGCTTCGTTGGACCTGCCGGGCAATTACGTGCTGATGAAATCCGGCAGAAAAATGGGCCAGGTAAAAGAACTCTTAAAGAAGAGCGGAAAAGACGTAATGATGGTGGAAAACTGCGGAATGGAATCGGAACGGATCTACCGCAGTGTCGACGAGATACCGGATGACGCAGGATATTATTCTCTGATCATCGCAAAGGAGGGAAAAGAATGATACATTTTGTGGGCGCAGGAAGCGGAGCGGAGGATCTGATCACCGTACGGGGAAGCAGACTGCTGGGAGAAGCAGATGTGATCATCTATGCGGGTTCGCTTGTCAATCCGCAGCTTCTGAACTATAAAAAGGACGGCTGTGCCGTATACGACAGCGCAAAGATGACGCTGGAAGAAGTGATTGCAGTAATGAAAGAAGCAGAAGAAAAGGGGCTTGCGACGGTGCGTCTCCATACAGGAGACCCTTGTGTGTACGGCGCTATCCGGGAACAGATGGATCTTCTGGATGAGGCGGGGATCCGGTATGATTACTGTCCGGGAGTCAGCGCTTTTTGCGGAGCGGCATCAGCCCTTAATCTGGAATATACGCTACCGGGAATTTCACAGACCGTTATTATCACGAGAATGGCAGGCAGGACGCCTGTGCCGGAAAAGGAAGAGATCGCGAAGCTGGCTGCGCATCAGTCGACAATGGTGATCTTCCTGAGCACCGGCATGCTGGAAGCGCTGAGTGAAAGACTGATCGCAGGCGGATATTCGGAACAGACGCCTGCAGCGATCGTGTATAAAGCGACATGGCCGGATGAACGCAGCTATATCTGTACCGTAGGAACACTGGCACAGTGTGCGAAAGACAATAACGTAACAAAGACGGCGCTGATCATCGTAGGAGATACAGTGGCGCAGACCGGATATAACCGTTCGGAGCTGTATCATCCTGCTTTTTCAACAGAATTCCGTCAGGCGACACAGGAGAGGTAAGAAAACGACACGGAGGTATCCGGATGAAGAAGGTAGGAATCGCGGCTTTTACCGATGCAGGGCGGGCGCTGGCTGACAGGATTACAGAGGCGTATGACGGACATGTGCAGTTTATCCGGTATGAGTCCGGCCTGAAGGACTGGTGCGCCTGCTGTTTTGCACAGGCGCACGGACTGATCTTTATCGGCGCATGCGGTATTGCGGTGCGCACGATCGCTCCCTTTCTGAAAAGCAAGATGTCCGACCCGGCTGTTCTTGTGATCGACGAAAAGGGACAGTATGTGATCTCACTGCTTTCGGGGCATATTGGAGGAGCGAACGAATTTGCCGCAGATGTGGCAGAGCTGATCGGAGCGGTGCCGGTCATCACAACGGCGTCAGATGTAAACGGCCTGATCGCCGTCGATGTCTTTGCAAAAAAGAATCATCTGGCGATTGCTTCTATGAAAGCGGCAAAACTGACAGAAGCTGCGCTTCTTCGGAGAGATCCTGTCGGGATCGTGTGCTGCGGCGGGCTTTCGGGGGAAGTGCCGAAGGAGCTTACGCTCCTGCCGAAGTGGAGCGGCACTGTTCCGGAAAACAGAAACAAAGAAGCAGCGGTGCCGGGGATGAAGCATCTGATCTGGATTTCAGAGAAAGCGCCCGGAGAAAAGGAGCTTGCATATTATTTCGGAGCGGAAGACGGATGTGTGCTTCATCTCATACCGCGTTCCGTGATGCTCGGGATCGGCTGCAGAAAAGGAAAGCCATATGAAGAGATCCGGAGTGTAGTCGGGGACCTTCTGAAGCAAGAGGGAATTCCGGCGGACGCGCTTGACATGGCAGCTTCGATCGACCTGAAAAAAGAAGAGGACGGGATCAAACGCCTGTGCCGGGAATATGGCATCGGCTTTGCGGCATATCCCGCCGAAATGCTCAGACAGGTGCCGGGAACGTTTGAAGCTTCCGAGTTTGTCCGGAAAACAACAGGAGTAGATAATGTATGTGAACGCGCCGCCCTGCTCGCGGCAGGAGAAGGCGGAAAGATAATCAGGAAAAAATACGCAGAAAATGGAGTGACAGCTGCGCTTGCAGTGCGGAAATGGAGGGTATGTTTTGGAGAATAAAGTATATGTAGTCGGGATGGGGCCTGGAAAGCCGGAAATGATGAGCCGTGAGGCGGACCGGATCTTAAAGGAGTGCGACACGATCATCGGGTATACGGTGTACGTCGATCTGCTGAGGCCGTCTTATCCGGGGAAAGAATTCCTCACGACGCCGATGACGCAGGAGACGCGGCGGTGCGAGATGGCGTTTGAAGAAGCGGCGAAAGGAAAGAAGGTCGCGATGGTCTGCAGCGGAGATGCAGGCGTGTACGGGATGAGCGGACTGATGATGGAAGTGGGAGAAGCGTATCCCGGAATCGAAGTAAAAGTTGTGCCGGGAATCACGGCAGCACTCAGCGGGGGAGCTGTGCTTGGAGCGCCGCTTACCCATGATTTTGCAGTCGTCAGCTTAAGCGACAGGCTGACGCCGTGGGAGACGATTGAAAAACGGCTCCGCTGTGCAGCAGAGGGCGATTTCTGCATCTGCCTGTATAACCCTGCAAGCAAAGGGCGTCCGGACCATCTGAAACGGGCATGTGATATCCTGCTTGAGGTGATCCCGGGTGAGCGTCTCTGCGGAACGGTAGAGAATATCGGACGGGAGGGAGAGGGCGCAAAGCTGTATACGCTTTCCCAGCTCCGTGACGCACAGGTAAATATGTTTACAACCGTGTTCATCGGCAACTCTATGACAAAAGAAATCGGAGGACGGCTGGTGACACCGAGAGGATACCGGATATGACAGAGAAAAGAATCCTTGTCTTTGGAGGAACGGTGGAGGGGCGCCGGATTTCGGACTATCTGAAGCAGAATGGCATATATCATACGGTATGTGTGGCCACGGAATACGGGGAGGAGGTCCTCTCTCCGTCTCCGTATCTGGAGATCCGCCAGGGCCGGATGGACGCGGAGCAGATGTGCAGTTTCCTGACAGAAGGACGCTACCATGCCGTGGTGGACGCGACGCATCCGTATGCCGTGGAAGTATCTGCAAATATCCGTACGGCGTGCAGCCGTGTGTCCCCAAATGGAAAAGATACGGTTCCGTATCTGCGTTTTTTAAGAACAAACGATCAGAGCGGACAGGAGGCAGACTGTATTTACGTAGGTTCCGCGCAGGAGGCGGCCGGGTATCTGGAAACGCAAAAAGGCGGGATCTTTCTGACGACGGGGAGCAAAGAGCTTTCCGTTTTTGCCGGGACGATATCGGACAAGACGCGGCTGTTTGCGCGCGTACTGCCGTCTGCCGAGGTGATCGCTTCGTGCCGTGCGCTCGGACTGGAAGGAAAGCAGATCTGCGGGATGCAGGGACCGTTTTCCGCCGATCTGAATGAGGCGATGATGCGTCAGGCAGGATCGGCATTTCTGGTGACAAAAGATACGGGAGTCTCCGGCGGATTTCCGGAGAAACTGGAGGCTGCCGCGAGACTCGGCGTAAAGACAGTGATCATCCGCCGTCCGGAAGAAACCGGGTACAGTTTTTCAGAAGTCACGAAGCAGATCGGGCAGATTCTTTCGGAAGAAGATCGATGGGATGCGCCAAAACAAAATGATAGAAAGAACGCGGACGCGCAGTGTCCTGCCGGGCCGGAGACGGATGTACAGGCACAGTCCGGCAAAAGGAGGAAGATCAGCTGCGTCGGTATCGGTATGGGGACGGCTGCATCCCTGACTCATGAAGCAGCCGAGGTTATCCGAAATGCCGATATTGTATTCGGAGCAAAACGGATCCTTGAGATTACCGGGGAACTGTTTCCGGACTCAGGCAGTGAGGCGTCCAAGAAGCGTCCCGTGCTCGTATGTGAATATGCGGGAGAAAAGATTGCTTCCTATCTGAAGGAGCATCCGCAGTATGAAAACATTGCAGTCCTGATGTCCGGGGATGTGGGATTTTACAGCGGAGCGCGGGGGATCGAACAGGCTTTTCCTGATGAAAAAGTGGATTTTTACTGCGGGATATCCTCCGTCGTGTATTTTGCTTCCAAAATACCGACTGCATGGCAGGACGCCCGCCTTTTGAGCGCACACGGGAAACCGCTTGCGGTACTGAACAACGTAAAGCGTTATCCGAAACTGATCCTTCTTGTAAGCGGAGGAGCGGATGTGGCCCGGATCTCCCGGGAACTGTGCGGGGCCGGACTTTCAGAGGTGCGCGTGACAGTGGGTGTGGATCTTTCCTATCCGCGGGAGGAGATCAGACGCGGGGCTGCTTCGGACTTCCTTGCGTGGGACCGGAAAGGCCTGCACATTATGATGGTGGAAAATCCGCAGGCATCGCACGTTTTGACCCCCGGAATACCGGATGAAGCGTTTACACGCGGCAAGGTGCCGATGACGAAAGAGGAAGTTCGCATCCTGTCAGTTGCGAAGCTGCGCCTGAAGGAAAACGCAGTCGTCTATGATGTGGGAGCAGGAACCGGCTCTGTTGCGGCGGAGATCGCGCGCCTGTGTACGGACGGCGCCGTCTATGCGATTGAAAAGAATCCGGAGGGGATCCGGCTGATCCGGGAAAATGCGCGGAATATGGGACTGTCGAACCTGACTGCGGTAGAAGGCACGGCGCCTGCGGCATTTGAGGGACTGCCTGCGCCGGGATTTGCTTTTATCGGCGGCAGTTCGGGAAATATGCAGCAGATCATCGAATCGCTGCGGGAAAAGAATCCTCATGTGCGTATTGTGATCAATACGATCGCGCTTGAGAGCATCGCTGAAGTGACGGCGCTGCTGGAGAAAATGGAGATCAGGGATGCCGATATCGTGCAGGTGAGCGCGGCAAGATCGCGGACTCTTGGAAGATACCATATGATGACCGGATTGAATCCGGTGTATATCATATCGTTTGGAGGTTGATCTCATGGTGCATTTACCGAGAATCATGCTGGCGGCGCCCTCGAGCGGAAGCGGAAAAACGATGATCACCTGCGGCATTCTGCAGGCGCTTATGGACCGCGGACTTTCACCGGCTTCCTTTAAATGCGGGCCGGACTATATCGATCCGATGTTCCATACAAAGGTGATCGGAGCAAAATCAAGAAATCTGGATACTTTTTTTACAGACCCGAAGCTGACAAGGTATCTCTTTGCAAAAACGGCGTCGCAGTCCGGCATCGCAGTCCTGGAGGGTGTGATGGGGATGTACGACGGTCTGGGCGGCGTTTCGGCGTCCGCTTCCTCTTATGAGCTGGCGGCTGTGACGGACACGCCGGTTATTCTCGTTGTGAATGCGAAGGGAATGAGTCTCTCTGCCGTGCCGCTGATCCAGGGATATATCGATTATCAGAAAAAGCTCGGAAAACAGGTGATACGCGGCGTGATCTTAAACCAGACGACGAAAATGACGTATCAGATGCTGAAGCCTGTGATCGAAGAACAGACAGGGACGAGGCTGTACGGCTATGTTCCGCGTCTTCCGGAATGTGCGATTGAAAGCCGTCATCTCGGACTCGTGCTTCCGGACGAGATCGGCGGACTGAAGCAGACGCTTGGACGTCTCGGACGGGCGCTGGAAGAATGTCTGGATCTCGACGGGATGACCGCACTGGCAGAAGAAGCGCCTGACTACGGAGAAGAAGAGACCAAAATGCCGCCGCAGATCGAACGCTTTGCCGGAATCGGGAACGGTGTCAGGATCGCGGTGGCAATGGATGAGGCCTTTTGCTTTTATTACGAGGATAATCTGGAGCTGCTTGAGCTGCTCGGAGCCCGCATCGAACCATTTTCGCCGCTGCACGACGGCAGACTTCCGGAAGGGGCGGGAGGACTGATCCTCGGAGGCGGTTATCCGGAGCTGTATGCAGAAGGGCTTTCTGCCAATAAGAATATGATAAGCCAGATCAGAACGGCAGTCGGGCAGAACATGCCATATCTGGCGGAATGCGGCGGCTTCATGTACCTTCACGAGGAGATGGAGGATATGGACGGAATTTCGTGGCCCATGTGCGGCTGCATCAAAGGACGGTCCTTCAAAACACCGAAGCTGGGCCGGTTCGGATATATTACGCTGCGTGCGAAAGAGGAGAAGGAGCAGCTTCTTTTAAAAGGAGAGGAGATCCGGGGCCATGAGTTCCACTATTTTGACAGTACGCAGCCGGGCGAAGATTTTACGGCGGAAAAGCCGGCGGGCAGGAGACACTGGGACTGCATCCATGCAGGCAGGACAAGTGCGGCCGGTTATCCGCATCTGTATTACTGGTCCAATGTGAACTTTGCCGCAAGGTTCGTACAGAGCGCCGCAGAGTATAAAAGCTGAGCCGGACAGTGAAAGAAAGCCCGTGAAAGGATGGAAAGCAGGATGGAAAAAACAGAATTAACACTGGAATATACACTGAAACACATTGAACCCGCGTCCGGGGAAGCGGCAGAAGTATGCAAAAAGAGATGGGACAGTATCGCAAAGCCGCTGCACAGCCTGGGCTGGATGGAAGAGGCGATCGCGCGGATCGCAGGAGCCCAGCATTCGCCGCAGGTGAGCACTGCAAAGAAAATCCTGGTGCCGCTGTGCGCAGATAACGGGATTGTGGCAGAAGGCGTCACGCAGACGGGACAGGAAGTCACAGCAGTCGTGGCGGAAAACTTTCTGGACGAAAAATCGTGCGCCGCTGTAATGTGCCGCATGACAGGGGCGCAGATCAGGCCGGTCGATGTCGGCATGGCAGTCGATACTCCGCGTGTGGAGAAGAGAAAATTTGCGTACGGGACAAAAAATTTTGCGAAAGAGCCTGCCATGACGAGAGAGGAGGCAGTGCGCGCCGTAGAGACCGGGATCCGGCTGGCGGCAGAATTAAAAGAGCAGGGATACGATATGATCGCGACAGGCGAGATGGGGATCGGAAATACGACGACTTCGAGCGCAGTCGCGGTATCTCTTCTCGATGTGCCGGCACAGGAGATGACGGGACGCGGAGCAGGGCTTACGAGCGAAGGCCTCAAAAAGAAAATCGAGGTCATTTCAGACGCCGTAAAGCGGTGGAATCTGACAAAACAGGACCCCTTGACCATCCTTTCGTGCGTGGGCGGATTTGACATCGCGGGAATGACAGGACTGTACCTGGGCGGAGCGCTTACTCATATGCCGGTACTGATCGACGGGTTTATTTCTTCTGTCGCAGCGCTTCTGGCAGTCAGGATGTGTCCGGACGCAAAAGGATATATGCTGGCGACGCATGTCTCCAAAGAGCCTGCGGCGCGCCGCATTCTTGACGAACTCGGACTTTCTCCGGCCCTCGATGCCGGACTTTGCCTCGGAGAAGGAAGCGGGGCGGTGGCAGCCTTTCCTCTGATCGAGATGGCGGCCGAGATTTATCACAGTATGAGTACATTTGAACAGATCTCCATTGAAGCTTATCAGGAGCTGAACTGAGCAGAGCAGTGCGGTTTCCTGTCTGCACCAAAAAAGTCTGAAGTCATATGATAGAGTAGAACAGACGGGAGGTGCAGACATGTGAAACCACTGTTGGAACTGCAAAATGTCAGTTATGCGTATCACAGCAAGACTGGTGAAACATTTGCTCTGTCAGATATATCCTTTCAGGTGAACAAAGGGGAGTTCATTGCTGTAGTTGGACCGAGCGGCTGTGGGAAGACCACGCTGCTCTCTTTAATTTCCGGGCTGCTCCGTCCTGAGAGCGGCTCTGTTTTATTTGAGGGACAAAAAGACGCATCTTTTCAGGAAAAAATAGGCTACATGCTCCAGAGGGATCATCTGTTTGAATGGAGGACGATATACCAGAACGTTACGCTGGGGCTTGAGATCCAGCATAAAATAAATGACGATTCGAAGGCACGGATCGACAAGATGCTGATGGACTACGGGCTGTACAAATTCCGCAACGCAAAGCCTTCGGAGCTTTCCGGCGGGATGCGCCAGAGGGCGGCGCTGATCCGGACACTCGCGCTGGAACCGGAACTTCTGCTTCTCGACGAGCCGTTCTCTGCACTCGACTTTCAGACGAGGCTTTCCGTGTGCGACGATGTTTATGAGATCCTTCACCGTGAGAAAAAGACGGCTCTTCTGGTGACGCACGATCTGTCGGAAGCCGTCAGTATGGCGGACCGCATCATTGTATTGACGAAACGGCCGGCGCGCATCAGCACGATCCTGGAAATCACATTTGAAGAGGGCAGGCCGGGACCGTTTGCAAGACGGAATACACCGGAATTCAAAGAGTATTTTAATGTGCTGTGGAAGGAGCTGAATAGCCATGAATAAATCGAAAGGAAATTCTGCGACGCAGGAAGAATATTTGAAGAACCTGCAGAGAAGACAGTACAGGATTACTGCGATCCAGGTACTGATCTTCGTACTGTTTCTTCTTTTGTGGGAAACTGCGGTTCAGCTTTCCTGGATCGACGGGTTTATTTTCAGCAGCCCTTCCCGCATCCTGAAAACGTTCGGGTCCATGTGGGCGGACGGAAGTATTTTCCTGCATACGGGGATCACTCTGGCAGAGACGCTCGTAAGCTTTGCGCTGGTGGTGATCGCAGGTGTGGGGATGGCTGTGCTGCTGTGGTACAATACGGAGCTTTCGGAGATTCTGGAACCGTATCTCGTCGTACTGAACAGTCTGCCGAAATCCGCGCTGGCGCCGCTTCTGATCGTGTGGCTGGGAGCGAATATGAAATCGATCATCGTGGCGGGCATGTCTGTCGCGATCTTTGGCACTGTGCTGAATCTCTATACCGGATTCAGGGAAATGGATCCGGATAAGATCAAGCTGATCTACACCCTGCAGGGAAGCAGGAAAGACGTATTGTTTAAAGTCATTCTTCCGGGAACCGTCCCGCTCCAGCTCAGTGTGATGAAAGTGAACATCGGCTTATGCCTGGTAGGAGTCGTGATCGGAGAATTTATCGGCGCCAGACAGGGGCTCGGCTATCTGATCATCTACGGAAGCCAGGTATTTAAGCTGGACTGGGTCATCATGTCGATCGTGATCCTCTGCATCATTGCAATGCTGCTGTACGGGATCCTTAACAGAATAGAAAAGAAGTTCCTGACCAGATAACAGCATGTTTCCTCTCAGCTTTCCGGTTCCGGAGCGGAAGCGGCCTGCCGTGCAGCTTCTTCCCGTTCTCTTTTGGAAAAAACACAGCCGCAGTAATCCTGACGATAGAGACCGTACTGCGAGGACAGCTCGATGGACCGCTTGTAGCCGTTTTTCTTTTTAAAGTCAGACGGCAGCCAGCGGACGCCGTATTCCCGCGCAGTCTCTTCTCCGATCGCATTTAATGCGGCTGCATTTTTCAGCGGACTGATCGTCAGTGTCGTTGTGAAAAAGTCAAAATTTCCGTCTCTTGCAGTCTTTGCCGCTTCAGACAGCCTGAGACGAAAACAGGCATGGCAGCGTTCTCCGCCTTCCCGGATCGATTCCAGACCGCGCACTGCATGGTAAAATTCGGAACTGTCAAACCGTCCTTCTAAAAAGGACACGGTATGCCGGAAATTCATTTCCCGGATCAGCCGTTCCTGCTCTTTGACACGGCGGAAATATTCTTCTTCCGGGTAAATATTCGGATTATAGTAGAGCACACAGATACGGAAATAGCCGGACAGGTATTCCAGTACGTAACTGCTGCAGGGAGCGCAGCAGCTGTGGAGCAGTAAAGAGGGGACGCGGCCGTCCTCTATCCCTGCAAGAATGCGGTCCAGTTCTTTCTGATAGCTGCGGTTCGTATTCTGCATCGTCATCTCAATTCCCCCGATCAAAAAAGATACTGTATCAGTATGGACCAGTATAGCGCAGCGCGCGGGCGATTGCAAGCGGCATAAAAAACTTGCCAGCATTTATTCCGTATGTTACACTTAATAGATAACAAAACACGAGGTAAAATGACGGCTATCAGAGAAAGGGAAAAGTATGGCACAGTTATGGGGAGGACGTTTCACAAAAGAAACGGACCAAATGGTATACGATTTTAACGCATCGATCAAGTTTGACAGGCGTCTGTACAGACAGGACATCGAGGGAAGCATGGCGCACGTGAAAATGCTTGCCAGACAGGGAATCCTGACGGAAAAAGAGCGGGATCTGATCCTGCGCGGACTTCTGGACATCCTGCAGGACGTCGAGGACGGATCGCTTGAGATCACTGCAGAATATGAGGATATCCACAGCTTTGTGGAGGCAAACCTGATCAAACGCATCGGGGATACCGGGAAAAAGCTTCATACAGGGCGCAGCCGCAATGATCAGGTGGCCCTTGATATGCGCCTTTACATCCGCGATGAGATCAGGCACACGGACAGGCTGCTCTATGACCTTCTGAAAGTGCTGCTGCGGATCATGGAAGAAAATCTCGATACGTTTATGCCGGGCTTTACCCATCTGCAGAAAGCACAGCCTGTGACGCTCGCCCATCATATCGGAGCGTATTTTGAAATGTTTAAACGGGACAGGCTGCGTATGGCGGATATTTTAGAACGCATGAATTACTGTCCGCTCGGAGCAGGAGCGCTTGCCGGTACGACGTACCCGCTCGACCGCGGCTATACATCGGATCTGCTCGGATTTTACGGACCGACGCAAAACAGTATGGATTCCGTGTCGGACCGGGATTATGTGATCGAGTATCTTGCCGCGCTTTCGACGGTCATGATGCATCTGAGCCGTTTTTCCGAGGAGATCATTATCTGGAACTCCAATGAATACCATTTTGTAGAGCTGGATGACGCGTACAGTACGGGAAGCAGCATTATGCCGCAGAAGAAGAACCCGGATATCGCGGAGCTGGTGCGCGGAAAGACCGGTCGTGTATACGGCGCGCTGATGAGCCTGTTGACGACGATGAAAGGGCTGCCGCTTGCATACAATAAGGATATGCAGGAGGACAAGGAGGTAGTATTTGACGCGATCGATACCGTGGCGTCGTGTCTTGCACTGTTTACCGGTATGGTGGATACGATGAAGTTTAACCGGGAGGCGATGGAAGCATCCGCAAAGAACGGATTTACGAATGCGACGGATGTGGCGGATTATCTCGTGAACCACGGAGTTCCGTTCCGCGATGCGCACAGCATATCCGGCCGCCTCGTTTTGAAGTGCATCGAACGAGACATAGCGCTTGACGACCTGACACTCGAAGATTTCCGCAGTGAAAGCACCGTTTTTGAGGAAGATATCTACGAAGCCATCAGTATGAAAACGTGCGTGGAAAAGCGTCTGACGCTTGGAGCGCCGGGGCGCGCAGCGATGGAAAAAGTGCTGGAGGCCGGCAGAAAATATATGGAAGATGCAGAAGTGCTGTAAAAAGCTCATGTTTTGCTTGACAGAATTCCAAAAGAAGCGTATTTTAGAAAAAGACAAATGTGCGCTGTAGAAATACAGATGAAAATGTGTGAGGAGAATGAAAAAATGGAACAAAAATTAAGAGTTGGCATTTTAGGTGCAACAGGTATGGTCGGACAGAGATTCATCGCGCTTCTGGAGGATCACCCGTGGTTTGAGGTCGTAGTAGTGGCTGCGAGTCCGCGCAGTGCAGGCAAGACGTACGAAGAAGCCGTGGGCGGACGCTGGAAAATGACGACGCCGATGCCGGAAGGAGTAAAAAATCTCATTGTCATGAACGTGAATGAAGTAGAGAAGGTAGCTTCGTGCGTGGATTTTGTCTTTTCTGCCGTAGACATGTCAAAGGATGAGATCAGGGCGATCGAAGAGGCTTATGCGAAGACGGAGACGCCGGTTGTTTCAAACAACAGCGCGCATCGCTGGACGCCGGACGTTCCGATGGTCGTGCCGGAGATCAATCCGGAGCATTTCGAGGTGATCAGGTTCCAGAAAGAGCGTCTCGGTACGACGCGAGGATTTATTGCGGTGAAACCGAACTGCTCCATCCAGAGCTACGCTCCGGTGCTGACCGCATGGAAAGAATTTGAGCCGTATGAGGTAGTGGCTACGACATATCAGGCAATCTCCGGCGCTGGAAAGACATTTAAGGACTGGCCGGAAATGGTGGAAAATATCATTCCGTACATCGGCGGCGAGGAAGAAAAGAGTGAAAAAGAGCCTCTCAGACTGTGGGGCGAGATCAAAGATGGCGTGATCGTTCCGGCAGAAGAGCCGAAGATCACCTGCCAGTGCATCCGTGTACCGGTACTGAACGGACATACGGCTGCGGTATTCGTGAAGTTCCGTAAAAAGCCGACGAAGGAACAGCTGATCGAGAAACTGGAGAGCTATCGCGGAGTTCCGCAGGAGCTGGATCTGCCGAGCGCACCAAAGCAGTTTATCCGCTATATGCAGGAGGACGACCGTCCGCAGGTGCAGCTTGACGTGGATTACGAGAACGGAATGGGCATCTCCATCGGACGGATCCGCGAGGATTCTATCTATGACTTTAAGTTTGTGGGACTTTCTCACAATACAGTCCGCGGCGCTGCGGGCGGAGCGATCCTCTGCGCTGAGACACTGAAGGCGAAGGGCTACATTCAGGCAAAGTAAATTTCAGTTGCAAAAACGGTAAAAAGTAACGTATAATAGGGCTGTTGCGGTTATTGACGCACCAGCCCTTGTTAGTGGAGGAAACCAGATGAAGAGTCTGTTTATTGCAGAGAAGCCGAGTGTGGCACAGGAATTTGCGAAAGCATTAAAAGAGAATATGCGCCGCGGCGACGGCTATCTGGAATCTGATTCCTATGTGGTGACATGGTGTGTCGGACACCTTGTGACGATGAGTTATCCGGAGGTATACGATGAAAAGTACAAAAGGTGGAGTTTAAATACGCTCCCGTTCCTGCCGGATCAGTTTCTCTACGAGGTGATCCCGAATGTCAGGAAACAGTTTCAGACGGTAAGCGCTCTTTTGAACCGCCGGGATGTAGATACGATCTATGTATGCACGGACTCCGGGCGGGAAGGAGAATATATCTACCGGCTGGTGGAGCAGCTCTCCGGAGTAAAAGGAAAGAAGCGGCTCAGGGTCTGGATCGATTCGCAGACGGAAGAAGAGATCAACAGAGGGATCCGTGAGGCCAGAGACCTTTCCGAGTATGATAACCTTTCTTCTGCCGCCTATCTGCGGGCAAAAGAAGATTATCTGATGGGGATCAATTTTTCAAGGCTTTTGACGCTGAAATACGGCAATGCGGTCTCCGGTTATCTGGGGACGAAATATTCCGTCATCTCTGTGGGCCGTGTGATGACGTGCGTGCTGGGAATGATCGTACGGCGTGAGCGTGAGATCCGGCAGTTTGTAAAGACGCCCTTTTACCGTGTGATCCAGAATCTGGAGATCGGGGGAAGAAGCCTGGAGGGGGAATTCCGCGCGGTAGAGGGGTCGCAGTATTATCTGTCCCCGAAGCTGTATAAGGAAAACGGGTTTAAAGAAAAGAAAGATGCAAAGGAGCTGATCGAACGGCTGATGGCTCCGTCTCCGTCAGTGACGGTGATCGATTCGCTGGAAAAGAAAAAGGAGAAAAAGAACCCGCCGCTTCTCTATAATCTGGCGGAACTCCAGAATGACTGTTCGCGGATGTTCAAGATCAGTCCGGACGAGACACTGCGCATTGTGCAGGAGCTGTATGAAAAGAAACTTGTGACGTATCCGAGGACGGATGCGAGAGTCCTGTCTTCTGCAGTAGCGAAGGAGATCCGGAAAAACATAGCGGGGCTTAAGGGCTTCGGACCGGCAAAAGAGTTTGCCGAAGAAATTTTAAATAACGGGTCCTACAAAGGGATCGCAAAAACAAGATACGTAAATGACCGGCAGATCACGGACCACTACGCCATTATACCGACGGGCCAGGGGCTGAATGCGCTCGGCTCCCTGAAAGGAAATGCCTTCGGCGTATATGCGGCGGTCGTGCGTCGTTTCCTGAGCATTTTTTATCCGGCGGCAGAATACCGGAAGATCAGTATGGTGACGGCGATGGAAAAAGAAAAGTTTTTCTTTTCATTTAAGGTGCTGCTGGAAGAAGGATATTATAAGGTCGCGGGAAATCCGCATGAGAAAAAAACAAAGGCTGCGCCGGCCGGAAAGGGGAGCGCAGACGGAGCAAAAGACCAGACAGATGAAGGAAAGGAAGAAGCGCAGGGAGAGACGGAATTCGGAAAAGAAATCCTCGAAGTGATGCAGAGCCTGAAAAAAGGAATGCAGCTTCCCGTAAGCTCGCTTACGATAAAAGAAGGAGAGACGTCTCCGCCGAAACGCTACAATTCCGGTTCCATGATCCTTGCAATGGAAAACGCGGGACAGCTGATCGAGGACGAAGAGCTCCGTGCACAGATCAGAAGCTGCGGGATCGGGACGAGCGCGACGCGGGCAGAGATCCTGAAGAAGCTGGTGGCGAATCAGTATATTGCGCTGAATAAGAAAACGCAGATCCTGTCTCCGACACTTTTGGGGGAGATGATCTACGATGTCGTGTTTTACTCGATCCGTTCGCTCTTAAATCCGGAACTGACGGCGAGCTGGGAAAAAGGACTGAATTACGTCTCCGAGGGGACGATCACCAGCGACGAATATATGGAAAAACTGGAAAACTTTATCCGCACCAGAACAGAAAATGTTCTCTCCGTCAATAATCAGTATGCAATGCGGCCTCTGTTTGACGAGGCGGCAAAATACTATAAGACGGCGGGGCGTTCTGGAAAAAGCGGAGTGAAAAAATAAAGAAGTATGGAGGTTTGCTATGGAAACGTGTAAAATTAGAAATCTTTACAACTTAAACGAGACAATCGCCGCAGATCTGTTTGCGGGAGCGGAGTATCCCTGGGAGGTACTGCCGAAGATCAGCGCATTTATCCTGGAGCTTGGCAGGACGCTTCCGGAAGAGGAGTATGAAAAAGTGGGAGAGAATGTGTGGATCGCGAAATCGGCGAAAGTGGCTCCGACTGCGTATATAGGCGGACCGGCGATCATCGGGAAGGACGCCGAGGTGCGCCACTGTGCATTTATCCGCGGCAGCGCGATCGTGGGAGAGGGCGCTGTGGTCGGAAATTCCACGGAATTAAAGAATGTCGTACTGTTCAATAAAGTGCAGGTGCCGCATTATAATTACGTAGGAGATTCCATCCTCGGCTACAAGGCGCACATGGGCGCAGGATCTATCACATCAAACGTAAAATCGGACAAGAAGCTCGTCGTTGTAAAAGACGGAACAGAAAGGATCGAGACCGGACTGAAAAAATTCGGAGCAATGCTCGGAGACGAAGTAGAGGTGGGCTGCGGTTCTGTCCTGAATCCGGGAACCGTCATCGGTCCTCATTCCAACATTTATCCGCTTTCCTCCGTGCGGGAGGTAGTGCCGGCAGGTTCCATTTATAAGAAGCGCGGCGAGGTAGTTGAGAAATATTAGAAATATTAAGAGAAGCAGAGCAAAGGAGCAGCGAAATGGCAAAGAGCAAAACGTATGATGCGAGCAGTATTTCCGTACTGGAAGGACTGGAGGCGGTAAGAAAACGGCCCGGAATGTATATCGGCAGCGTGTCGCGCAAAGGGCTGAACCATCTCATATACGAAATTGTGGATAATGCCGTTGACGAGCATCTCGCAGGCTACTGCAGCCAGATCGATGTTTATCTGGAGGAAGACGGATCTGCCACGGTCGAGGATAACGGCCGGGGCATACCGGTGGGGATGCATGAAAAAGGAATGTCGGCGGAACGCCTCGTATTTACAACGCTTCATGCGGGCGGTAAATTTGACGATACCGTATATAAGACGAGCGGAGGGCTTCACGGAGTAGGTTCCTCCGTCGTAAACGCGCTGTCAACGTGGCTTGACGTGCAGGTCATGCTGGACGGAAAGATTCATCACGACCGCTACGAACGCGGCGTTCCGGTCATCGAGCTGGAGAACGGTCTGCTGCCGGTGATCGGAAAGACGAAAAAGACGGGAACGCGGATCAGCTTTCTGCCGGATCCGGAGATTTTTGAAAAGACACGTTTTTCTGCGACAGAATTAAAAAGCCGCCTGCATGAGACGGCTTATCTGAATCCGCAGCTTACGATCCATTTTGAGGACCGGAGAGACGGGCGGATGGAAGAGATCACGTACAGCGAGCCGGAGGGAATCATCGGGTTCGTGCGTGAGCTGGATCAGAAATCAGAACCGGTCTGTGAACCGGTCTATTTTAAAGGGGAGGCGGACGGCATTCAGGTAGAGGTCGCCTTCCAGTACATCAATGAGTTCCATGAGAACGTGCTCGGATTCTGCAACAATATTTACAATGCGGAAGGCGGTACGCATCTGACCGGGTTTAAGACGACATTTACCAATGTCATGAATACGTACGCCAGACAGATCGGCGTCCTCAAGGAAAAAGACAGCAATTTTACGGGAGCGGACATCCGAAACGGAATGACGGCGATCGTCTCGATCAAGCACCCGGCGCCGCGGTTTGAGGGACAGACAAAGACGAAACTGGACAATCAGGATGCAGTGAGAGCGGTCGGGAAAGTGACGGGAGAAGAGGTCGTTCTCTATTTTGACAAGAATCTGGAAACGCTCAAAAGCATTCTCTCCTGCGCGGAAAAGGCAGCAAAGATCCGCCGGACAGAAGAGCGCGCAAAGACCAACCTGCTGACGAAGCAGAAATATTCGTTCGACAGCAATGGAAAGCTTGCCAACTGCGAGAGCAGGGACAGCAGCATCTGCGAGATTTTTATCGTAGAGGGAGACTCTGCAGGCGGTTCCGCAAAGACGGCGCGGGACCGGAACTTTCAGGCGATCCTTCCGATCAGAGGAAAG
>DVHT01000096.1 GCA_018711885.1 Candidatus Choladousia intestinipullorum
TCTCGATGAAGCTGACGGATATCCATCTTTCGATGAATTACATCATATGCCGGGACGGAGAAAAGGAACGGGTGATCCCGTTCGGCGAGAATGCGCGAAAGGCCATCGAACGGTATCTGTCATACGGAAGGAAAGAGCTCCTGAAAGAAGCGGAATCAGAGTATCTCTTTGTTAACTGTTCCGGGAAGATGATGAGCCGGCAGGGATTCTGGAAGCTGGTGAAAAGATATGCTCAGAAAGCGGGGATCATGGCAGATATTACGCCGCACACACTGCGCCATTCTTTTGCTGCGCATCTTGTCCAGAACGGTGCGGATCTGAAGTCCGTACAGGAAATGTTGGGACATTCTGACATCGCTACGACGCAGATTTATCTGAATATGAATGTAGAACGCATGAAAAGCGTATACCGCAAGGTGCATCCGCGAAGCTGAATGCACCTTGCGGTATTTTAACAGTTCCGGTAAATATCGTAGATCAGCGCTTCTGATTTTTCCCATCCGAGACACGGATCCGTGATCGATTGTCCGTAGACGTGTTCACCCTCGCCGATTTTCTGGCATCCATCCTCGATGTAGCTTTCGATCATCAGGCCTTTGACAAGCTTTTTGATGTCCGGATTGTAATTCCGGCTGTGCAGGATTTCCTGAGAAATACGGATCTGCTCCAGATACTGTTTGCCGGAGTTTGAGTGGTTCGTGTCAATGACGGCAGCAGGATTTTCCAGATTCCGGCTCTGGTACAGCTCGAGCAGAAGCTTGAGATCTTCATAATGGTAATTCGGAATGGGATTTCCGTGCTTGTTTGTCGCGCCGCGGAGTACCACGTGCGCGAGCGGATTTCCGTCTGTATTCACATCCCAGCCGCGGTAAATGAAATTATGCTTTGCCTGGGCTGCTACGACTGAATTCAGCATAACAGTCATATCGCCGCTCGTCGGATTTTTCATTCCGGCGGGTACGTCCATGCCGCTTGCCGTCATCCGGTGATGCTGGTCTTCGACGGAGCGCGCGCCGATCGCCACATAGGAGAGCAGATCGTCAAGATAGCGCCAGTTCTCAGGATAGAGCATTTCATCAGCCGCCGTAAGCCCGGTCTCCTCGATTGCCATCGCGTGCAGCCGGCGCATGGCTACGATCCCGGCGAATACATCCGGCTTTTTCTCGGGATCCGGCTGATGCATCAGTCCTTTATATCCTTCTCCCGTCGTACGCGGCTTATTCGTATAGATCCGGGGAATCAGGATAATGCGGTCTCCTACCTTATCCTGTACTTTTGCGAGACGTGTCAGATAATCCATGACGGAGTCCGGCCGGTCAGCCGAGCATGGACCGATGATCAGGAGAAATTTATCCGATTTTCCGGTAAAGACATCCCTTATTTCCGCGTCCCTTTTCTGTTTCGTCTTTACCACTTTTTCAGAAAGGGGATACTGCTTCTTTACCTCTGCCGGGATCGGCAGCTTTTTTATAAAATTAATCGCCATTGTGTCACCTCTGCTATGTATAATAATATCTGCTTATTATAGTATACTTGTCCGGAAATGTCGATATTTTTTTGGGTTTTCAATTTTCGCACATTGTGATATAGTAAAATGACTGAAATGAAAGAAAGAGGCATAAAACATGAGTGGCAGAAGGAAACATTATTTCCCGATGTTTATCGACCTTACGGATAAAAAAGCGGTGGTGGTCGGCGCCGGAACGATTGCAAAAAGGCGTATCCGTTCTCTTGCCGAATTTACAGACCGCCTTGTAGTGATCGCGCCTGAGGTCAACCGGGAACTGAAGCAGATGGAAGAAGAGGGGAAGATCACGATCCTGAGAAAACGTTATGAGCGGGAAGATATTTTTGACGCGTCCCTTGTGATAGCTGCGACGAACGATAATAAGATGAATCAGGAAATCTATTCCGCGTGCAAATGTCTTGGCATACCAGTGAATGTATGTGCGGATAAGACAAGGTGCGATTTCTATTTTCCCGGCATTGTATCGAATGAAGATTTCGTAGTGGGGATCAGCACGCGCGGACGGGATCACAGGAAATCCCGTGAGATTTCAGGTAAAATACAGAAGCTGCTGGAGGAGGCCCGGACACCGGAGCAGGACAAAGAGGAGAGACAGGAATAAATGCTGGTAAAGATATTTACAGACGGTGCGGCCAGAGGAAACCCCGATGGACCGGGAGGGTACGGGACGATCCTGCAGTACGTGGATCCGCACGGAGAACTGCATGAGCGGGAATATTCTCAGGGGTATATCAGGACGACGAACAACAGGATGGAGCTGATGGCTGCTATAGCAGGGCTGGAGGCGCTGAACCGTCCGTGTGAAGTCCGGCTGTACTCTGATTCAAAATACCTGACGGATGCCTTCAATCAGAAGTGGATCGAAGGCTGGATCCGCAGAGGCTGGAAACGAGGAAAGAATGAGCCGGTGAAAAACATGGATCTCTGGAAACGTCTTCTGGCTGCGGCAGAGCCGCACAGTATTCAGTTTATCTGGGTAAAGGGACATGACGGCCATCCGGAGAATGAGCGGTGCGACAGACTGGCGACGGCAGCGGCTGACGGCGGCGGACTGATCGAGGATGTGCATTTTGCAGACGGCTGAACGGTACAGGAAGCAGATCGCTGAACTGCCGGTTGAAATGCCGGTGCTGCTGTGATATCATATTTTTCAGGTTTGAATTGATTTTTAAAAAATGGATTGAGATGTTGGAGGAATGATTGTGAAAAAATACGGAGTAAATGAACTGCGCAAGATGTTTCTGGACTTTTTCAAAAGCAAAGACCATCTGGTAATGAACAGCTTTTCGCTGGTGCCTCATAATGACAAC
>DVHT01000097.1 GCA_018711885.1 Candidatus Choladousia intestinipullorum
CTTCAGATAAGCAAGAGTATCCCGAAGGATCATATATACTGCAAAGTCAAGGTCCGTAAAGGCCATCTTCCGTATTTCCGGGAGATTGGCTGCTTTGGAACGCATCGGTTCAATATAATCAGCTGTAAAAACGATTTTTTCCAGTAAGGTCATGCCGGCTCTGCCCGTCGTATGAAATTCGATCGCGCTTAAAATCTCAGGATCTTGAATATGATATTTTACAGATGCGATATAGGATCCGAGCCTCGCGTGCAGAAGATACGGTGAACTGCGTTCGACGTCGGATACGGTAATATTGTTCTGCCGGCACAGTTTCAGCTTCTTTTCATTTGGAATACATTTGGCGCAGTCATGAAGAAGACCGGCGACCTGTGCCTGCTCGATATCTCCTTCATAGCGCATGGCCAGGGCTGCGGCCGTATACATGACTCCCATCGTATGATGGAACCTCATTTCATCCATATATTTCTTCAGCTTTTTTTGCATCTTAATGATATTATATTTTCCCATAATGGTCATCCTTTGCGGCAGGTACTTTTTTGTATATGCCTTTCTCCTCGATGTACTTTCTGACCGGCTCCGGAACGTAGTAACGCAGAGACAGATTTAAACGGCAGCGCCCTCTCAGATCCGTAGAAGAAATGTCAATATTAGGCGTATCAAGAAAGAAAATTTTGGCTCCGAACTGATCCGACAGCTTTTCTGCCTGCCTCCGGAGATCCTCCATCGGTGATTCGTCCCTGACGGCTGCCAGCAGAGAACAGTATTTGCAGATAATATCCGGTCTTCTCCACGTATCAAAACTCTGCAGAGAATCTGCACCGATGATAAAGTAATAATCGGTATCCGGATGCCTGCTTTTCAGCCGCTCGAGAGTCGCATACGTGTAGCTGTAGCCCTCATGTTCCATCTCATCATTCTCAAGTATAAAATGAGGATTTCCGCTTATGGCGAGAGACACCATCGCAAGCCGTTCCTCATCGGAAGCGCCGTCAGTCCGTTCCCGCTTGTGCGGAGGGTTGCCGGACGGCAGAAACAGGATACCGTCCAGATGATATTGCTCATAGGCACATTCGGCCAGGATAAGATGACCCATATGGATCGGATCAAATGTGCCGCCCATAATACCAATGCGTAATCTGCCTTCCTGTGTCATACTAAAGCCCTCTGCTCTTTACTTTTTCGCTGCCGCAGGCAGTTCGATCTTTTTCTTTTTGTCTTTGCCTTCTTTGTAAAGTACGATCTTTTTGCCGATGACCTGTACCACCTGTGAACGCGTACGTTCTGCGATGATCTGGGCCAGTTCATGCGGGTCGTCCATGCAGTTTTGGAGCACGCTGATCTTGATCAGCTCTCTGGCATCGAGCGCCTCACAGATTGCACGTGTATTCTCCGGCGTCAGACTGCTTTTTCCGATCTGAAAAATCGGATCCATCGTCATAGCAAGACTCTTTAAATAAGCACGCTGTTTGCTTGTCATAGTTTCCTCCGAATCTGTTTCTTATTTATAGTAATCAAACTGCAGTCCGTAAATGCGGACCGTATCTCCATCCTGGATGCCAAGCTCCTCCAGCTGCTCCAGGATTCCCTGATCTTTCAGAAAATTCTGGAAAAACTGAAATCCTTTTTCCGATTCAAGATTCGTATAACCGAGCATCTTTTCAATCCTCGGTCCTTCTACAATATAGGTGTTCTCTTCTTCCTCCGATTTTTCTACCGTAAACGGAAGTTTCGTATCCGGCATATGCAGCTCAGGATCATATTCCTGCTCAAACACAGTCGTCTCTTCCGGAAGTTCCCGAAGCATAGCCTGAACGTGATACAAAAGCTCCTTCACGCCCTTCCCGCTCACTGCCGAGATCGCAAAGACAGGGATTCCGGCTGGTTCGAACTCTTTCCGGAGCCGTTCGACCGGATCTTCATCCTCCGAATAAATCGCATCTGTTTTATTCGCAGCGATTACCTGCGGGCGTCGTGCCAGCTCCTCATTGTATGCAGCCAGCTCTGCATTGATCTTATGGATATCGTCTACCGGATCACGCCCTTCCACAGACGCTGCATCCACGATATGGATCATAACCTTGGTGCGCTCGATATGGCGGAGAAATTCATGTCCCAGCCCGACTCCTTCCGAAGCGCCTTCGATCAGTCCCGGGATATCGGCAATGACAAATCCGCCCCCCTCCAGATCGACGACTCCGAGATTCGGTGAAAGTGTCGTAAAATGATAATTTGCAATCTTCGGATCCGCATTCGTAACGCGGGACAGCAGCGTAGATTTTCCTACATTCGGAAATCCTACCAGCCCTACATCGGCGATAACTTTCAGCTCAAGAATGACTTCCAGCTCCCTGGCGTCCTGTCCCGGCTGAGCATATTTCGGAGCCTGCATGGTCGATGTGGCATAATGCATGTTTCCGTTTCCGCCGCGTCCGCCCTTTAAAATGACCTGGCGTCTGTTCTCTCCGGACATGTCCGCAATGACCTGGCCGGACTCAGCCTCCTTGATCACGGTTCCCTGCGGGACCTTCAAAATGATATCGGATCCATTTGCACCGTGGCATCTGCGTTTGCCGCCTTCCTGACCGTCCTGTGCAGAAAACTTTCTTCGATGTCTGTAATCAATTAACGTGTTCAGACCCTCATCCACCTCAAAAATGACGTCGCCGCCCTTTCCGCCGTCGCCGCCGTCCGGACCGCCGTCCGGAACATAGAGCTCTCTGCGGAAGCTGACATGTCCATCGCCGCCCTTTCCGGAACGGATGATGATACGGGCTCTGTCTGCAAACATAGTGTCACCTGCTTTCTGTATTTCTATAGGATATAAAAATTTTTATAGGATATAAAACAAGCTTCAAACCAAATACTGATTTGAAGCCTGTTGAAATTATTCTGCTGCTACCGGAAGTACAGAAACCTGCTTCTTGTCTCTTCCTTTTCTTTCAAATCTTACAATACCGTCTGCTGTCGCAAACAGTGTATCATCGCCGCCGCGTCCTACGTTCAGACCCGGATGGATTTTTGTACCGCG
>DVHT01000098.1 GCA_018711885.1 Candidatus Choladousia intestinipullorum
TCCATGATGAACTACTATCTGCCGCTGAAGGGCATCGCTTCCATGCACTGCTCTGCAAACACAGATATGAACGGCGAGAACACAGCAATCTTCTTCGGTCTTTCCGGTACAGGTAAGACAACACTGTCCACAGATCCGAAGCGTCTCCTCATCGGTGATGACGAGCACGGCTGGGATGACAACGGCGTATTCAACTTCGAAGGCGGCTGCTACGCTAAGGTTATCAATCTGGACAAAGAATCTGAGCCGGATATCTACAATGCGATCAAGCGCAACGCTCTTCTTGAGAACGTTACACTGGATGCAGAAGGCAAGATCGATTTCAACGATAAGAGCGTAACAGAAAATACCCGTGTATCTTACCCGATCACACATATCGAGAATATCGTACGTCCGGTTTCTTCCGCACCGGCAGCTAAGGAAGTCATCTTCCTGTCTGCAGACGCATTCGGCGTACTTCCTCCGGTATCAATCCTGACTCCGGAGCAGACACAGTACTACTTCCTGTCTGGTTTCACAGCTAAGCTTGCAGGTACAGAGCGCGGCATCACAGAGCCGACACCGACCTTCTCCGCTTGCTTCGGACAGGCATTCCTGGAGCTGCATCCGACAAAATATGCGGAAGAGCTCGTTAAGAGAATGGAAAAGAGCGGCGCTAAGGCATACCTTGTAAACACAGGATGGAACGGAACAGGAAAACGTATCTCCATCAAGGATACACGTGGAATCATCGATGCGATCCTGAACGGAGATATCCTGAAAGCACCGACAAAGAAGATCCCGTACTTCAACATTGAAGTTCCGACAGAGCTTCCGGGCGTAGACACCAATATCCTTGATCCGCGTGACACATACGCAGATGCTTCCGAATGGGAAACAAAGGCAAAGGATCTTGCTCAGAGATTCATCAAGAACTTCGCGAAATACGAAGGAAACGCAGCCGGCAAAGCACTTGTTGCTGCTGGTCCGCAGTTATAATTCCATATTGCCATATGATAGAGAGGGCGCTGCATGATGATGCAGCGTCTTCTTTTTCAATCTTTTTTTGTCTCCAAAAGCGAAATAAAATATAGCCAGGAAGGTTTCCTCTCTAAAAACCCTCCTGGCTGTCATGAAATGTGATACGGCTTCTGTTTATTTTTTTACATCCAGCAATTTGACTCCGTCTGCCGGATTTCGGTCAATCGCTCCAACGATTGGATGGGGAACATACGGCTCTTCCAGATACGCAATATCTTCTTCTGAAAGTTTTACAGAAAACGCGCCGGCAGCGTCATCAAAGTGGGACGCCTTAGTAGCGCCGATGATCGGCGCTGTCACGCCTTTCTCCCATTCCCAGGCCAATGCGATCTGCTGCATCTTTACGCCATACTTTTCTGCCAGCGAATGGACTCTGCGTACAATTTCCATATCCTGTTTCTGTGTTCTGTCATATTTTCCCATAGCTGCCCGGTCTGTCTTGCTGCGGATAGAATCTGAATTCCATTCCGGACGCGTCAGATGTCCGGCGGCAAGAGGGCTGTAGGGTATGAGGGATACATTCATCTGGCGGCAGACAGGAATCAGTTCACGCTCGTCTTCCCGATAAAGAAGATTGTAATGATTCTCCATAGCCGCAAACGGCGTCCACCCGTTATCTCTGGCGGCGAGCTGCATATTGTAGAACTGGTATCCGTACATAGCCGACGCGCCGAGAGCACGTACCTTCCCGGATACGACAAGATCATTTAATGCTTCCATCGTCTCTTCAATCGGCGTATCATAATCGAAGCGGTGGATAATATACAGGTCCAGATAGTCTGTGCCCAGCCGTCTCAGACTGCTTTCAATCTCCCGGTGGATGGCTTCAGAAGAAAGTCTGCCGGGATTGAAATAGACCTTAGAAGCAATCACAACTTTATCTCTGGAAATATTGTTCCTGAGCGCATTTCCGAGATACTCTTCACTGGTTCCCTCCGAATACCCGTTTGCGGTATCAAAAAAATTGATTCCAAGATCAAGAGCATGCTTTACGATCTTCTCTGTCTCTGATTTATCCACGGTCCAGTCATGCATCGTTCCGGCTTTTCCAAAGCTCATGCAGCCTACACACAGTTTCGATACTTCAATGTCCGTGTTCCCGATTTTCGCGTATTCCATATTCTCCGATGCCTCCTTATCTCGCTTCTGCAGCTTTGTTGATACAGGTAATAGCGTTTAAGCTGCGGGGATAGCCGATATAAGGCAGACACTGGGATACTACCCGGATCAGAAACTCCTTATCGTTTCCAAGATTCATGTTGCCCCCTGCATGGGCGATCAGCTGAGGCTCACATCCTCCCTGCGCTGCAAGGAAGCAAAAAGTGATCATCTCCCTTTGCGCCAGAGTCAGCCCGGTTCTGGTATAGTAGTCTCCAAAGCAGTTAGCGGCCAGCCAACGGTTAATATGGCCGTTTTTCCACGCCTCTTTCATCCCTTCGCCAAAAATATCCACCTGAGCCTGTATTCCCTTTTCCAGCCTTGTCTCCATTGTAGTGGTTGCCTGGCCTTCCAACGGCAGTTTTACTCCGCTGCCCGTCAAAGCATCATTGACCGCATCCAGAAACGGACGTACCCGTCCGATGCCAAGATAGTCTACCGCCTGGTACACTACTTCTTTGATCATAACAGGAGTGAGTCCCGCCTGCATTGCCCGCGGCAGTTCCTCTTTAAACTCTTCGATTCCCTGACATCCAAGCAGCGTGGCCGCTATAGCCATATGGCGGGTTACTTCGTCCAGCTGCTGCCCTTCTTCCCGGACAACCTCCTCAAAAGCAAAGTGTTCTAACCGTTCTGCAAACTCCGGGTCTGTCTCTCTGTAATTATAGCTCATCTTTTTTCCTCCTTATTTTTCCTTATGCTGATCTATCCTTCAAGGTTCAGTCCGGAAATCCATTCCTGAATCGCCGGCTGGGCCTCATCTACCTCCGGACGGTACACGCCGATCGGCTCCAGAATCGTCACATCCTCCGGCAGGTCCGCCGTAATATCTTCAATCGTGCTGGAAAGCCCTCCCGTTCCATGCGTCACAAAAGGAACAATCGTCTTGCCTGAAAAATCGTACTCCTCCAGAAACGTATGTACTGCCATAGGTACAGTATACCACCAATTGGGGTAGTAAAATGTAGCCCGTCCTCTCTATCCCTTGAAAACACTGGGCTTAACGGCTTACACAAGTGTGTTTTCTGTTCTCTTTCAACGACATATCGCTCTGACCTTTCCTATTTATTGTACTTCGGCTTACCCGTTTATACAAATACCTATGTTTAATTGTTTACCATACGTTTTATGAATGGCAAGAGACAGCGGCTGCTTGATCCGCTGTCTCTATGTATTTTTGTTTTATATCATTTGATGGCTGATCAGAGGATTGCT
>DVHT01000099.1 GCA_018711885.1 Candidatus Choladousia intestinipullorum
CCGCTGGTGAAGATACTGGCAGGAATCCGGCGCTGTGGTAAATCCACAATTTTAGATATGCTGCGGGACGATCTGCTGAAAAGCGGGATTGCCGCAGACCACATTATCAGTATGCGCTATACGTCGGAGGATTTTGACGACGGTATGACCGACAAGGAGATGTATCACGGTATTAAGGAGCAAATGACCGGCGATGGGCGCTACTATCTGCTGCTGGACGAAGTGCAGGAAATTACCGGCTGGGAAAAAGCGGTCAACAGCCTGTTGGAAAACGCCGACACCGATATTTATGTGACCGGCTCCAATTCCAAGCTGATGTCCAGCGAGATCTCCACTTATTTAACAGGGCGGTATATCTCTATCCCAGTCTATACCCTGTCCTTTGCTGAATATCTGGATTTCAAAAAACCGGATTCCCGTTCTCCCAAGGAGCTGCTAAACGAATACCTGCGGCTGGGCGGTTTTCCCATTGTGGCGCTGGGCAATTTTGACGAACGCTCCGCTTATCAGATTGTGGAGGGCATTTATAACTCCGTCATCACCAACGATATTACCAAGCGGCACAATATCATGAACTTTGATTTGTTCAACCGCGTTGTCAAATATATCGTGGAAAATGTGGGTAAGACCTTTTCGGCCAACGCCATTGCCAAGTTTCTCAAAAACGAGGGGCGTTCCCTGTCCGTGGAGGCGGTTTACAACTATCTGAACTGGCTGGAAAAGGCGTTTGTGATCTATCGCTGCCAACGGTATGACTTACAGGGAAAATCCGTGCTGAAAACGCAGGAAAAGTTTTATCTGGCGGACGCTTCTCTGAAATACTGTATCATGGGCTTCAATCCAAAGTCGATTGCCGCCATGCTGGAGAATATCGTGTATTTTGAACTGCGTCGGCGGGGCTATGAGGTCTACATCGGGAAGAACCAAACGAAAGAAATTGATTTCGTGGCAGTGCAGCGCGGCGAGCGTATTTATGTTCAGGTGTGCCGCAAATTACCGGAGGAATCAGATCGGGAGATTGCCAACCTCCTTGAAATCAAAGATCACTACCCGAAATATGTGGTAACGCTGGACGAACTGGCCGCAGGAAATATCAACGGTGTGAAAATTGTGCATTTAGCGGATTTTCTGCTGAGCGGCGCATACTGATTTATATTCATTTGCCTGGTAAGGAAAATCCAGGACAATTCTGGTATTTTCTTTTTGGCTCTGCTATAATAGGTGCAGTGACAGGATTGATATTAGAAAGAGGAAAGGAAGTATTCATATGAGCAATAGTGTACCGGAACGTCTGGCTGTGCTGCGTTCCCTGATGAAAGAAAAAAAGATTGATGTCTACCTCGTTCCGACGGATGATTTTCATGCATCGGAGTACGTAGGGGAGCATTTTAAATGCAGGAAATACATTACAGGTTTTACTGGTTCCGCAGGGACGGCGGTCGTGACGCAGGACATGGCGGGACTGTGGACCGACGGCCGTTATTTTATCCAGGCGGCCAGAGAGCTGGAAGGCAGCACCGTGACGCTGTTTAAGATGGGAGAGCCGGATGTGCCGACCGTCCATGAATTTTTATTGCAGACATTAAAACAGGGCGGGTGTCTCGGATTTGACGGCAGGACTGTTACGGCGAGAGAAGCAGATACGCTTGCAGAAAAGCTGCAAAAGAATGGTGCGGTAATCAACAAAGAGGAGGACCTGATCGGGGAGATCTGGAGCGACAGACCGCAGCTTTCCTGCGAACCGGTGATGGAGCTCGATGTAAAATGGGCCGGCAGATCACGGAAGGATAAGTGCGGCGGGATACGAAGCGGGATGAAGGAGAAGGGCGCGGATGCATTCATCCTTACTTCTCTTGACGACATTGCATGGCTGCTGAATATCAGAGGCGGAGACGTTCCGTGCAATCCGGTCGTGCTTTCTTATCTCGTAATGACAGACCGGGAGATCCTGCTGTTTGCAAATGAAAAGGCATTTCCGGAGAGCGTGAGAGCATCTCTTGCTGCGGACGGGGTGTCCCTGCAGCCGTATGATGCAGTCTATGATTACGTAACAAAATTCGAGAAAGAAAATACAGTGCTTCTTGACCGGGCCAAAGTGAACAGCCGTCTTGTAGGGTGCATCCCGGAAGGAGTGACGATACTTGATGAGGAAAACCCGACGCTCCTTCCGAAAGCAGTCAAAAACCCGACAGAAGTAGAAAACGAAAAAGCTGCCCATATCAAGGACGGCGTAGCGGTGACAAAGTTTATTTACTGGCTGAAAAAGAATGTCGGAAAGATTCCGATGACGGAATTAAGTGCGACAGAGTATTTGAATAAGCTGCGTGCACAGCAGGAAAATGCAATGGGCAACAGCTTTGCTCCGATCATTTCCTATGGCGCGCACGCGGCGATGAACCACTATTCTGCGACTCCGGAGACGGATATTCCGATTGAGCCGCACGGCTTGCTGCTGGCAGATACGGGCGGACAGTATCTGGAAGGAACGACGGATGTGACCAGGACGATAGTGCTGGGGCCGGTCACAGACGAGCAGAAGAAGTATTTTACGGCTGTACTGAGAGGAATGCTGAATCTTGGAGCGGCAAAATTCCGCTATGGCTGCAGCGGTCAGAACCTTGACTATCTGGCGCGCGGTCCGCTCTGGGAGCTTGGCGCTGACTTCAATCACGGGACAGGTCATGGAGTCGGCTATTTCCTGAATGTACATGAGGCTCCGAATGCGGTGCGCTGGAGACCGGAACCGAAGTGCGGCGTATTTGAGGAAGGAATGATCACGTCCGACGAGCCGGGATATTACGTGGAGGGAGAATACGGAATCCGCCATGAGAATCTGATCGTCTGCAAGAAAGCGGAGAAGAACGGGTTTGGACAGTTTATGTGCTTCGAATACCTGACGATGGTGCCGTTTGACCTTAACGGAGTAGTGCCGGAACAGATGACAGAGCGGGAACGCGGGCTGTTAAATGAGTATCACAGAGAAGTATATGAGAAGATTTCTCCGTATCTGGAACCGGATGAGAGAGAATGGCTGAAAGAAGCGACACGTGGAATCTGATTTGCAGGATGCGAGCAGAAAGGATATAACGATCCGCTGCAAAGGAACATGAACGAAATATGAAAGATATGACAGTGCAAACGGCAGAGCAGGAATGGAAGGTGCCTGACCAGACGGAGCCCCTGCTTTCGGGGCTGATGCCGTTGACGGGCGCATCCTTCCCTCCTGGCAGATGTGTTGATTATATCGGCACACTGAAAGACGGGGCGGAAAAAGAGATTGCCAGGGCAGAGTACCATTATTTCCGGGGAGAGCCGGAAACAGCGCTGCAATTATCAGCAAAGTATCTTGCCAGTCCGGACATGATGATCCGGTTATCGGCCAGTCTGCTGTATGTTTATAGCTGCATTTCATTGGGTCAGACCGGGCAGGCAGGTCAGGTTTTGTCACAGTTGAAAAACATCATCCTGGAGTTTGGCGTGGGGGGGGGTGGAAGCTTCGCGGCCAAAGCAGCCTCTTTTATATCCGGCACCGCGGCAGTATTGCTTCATCTGCCGTTTCCTGATAACGCCCTGCCGATCTGTGAGATGATGGATGAGCTGCCGCAAGGTTTGCGGGCTTTCGCACTTTATGTGTTTGCTCATCAAATGTATCTACAGGGAAATTTTGATAAGAGTGTTGGAATTGTGGAAGCCGCTCTTGCGATGGGCGGCGGGTGTTACCCGATTCCTGCTGTTTATCTGCATCTGGCCGCTGTCATGAGTTATGTGGCAAACAAGAGGAAAGAACAGGCGGAGCAGCACCTGCTGGCGGCATGGAGAATTGCTCTTCCAGACGGTCTGATTGAGGGGTTTGGCGAGCATCACGGTCTTATGGGCGGAATGCTGGAGGCTGTCATCAAGCCGGCCTGGCCGGTAGAGTTTCGGAAAATCATTGGAATTACTTACCGGTTTTCAGATGGCTGGCGTAGAATTCATAATCCTGAAACGGGAAATCATGTAACGGATGATCTGACAACCACGGAATTTTCCGTAGCAATGCTGGCTGCCCGGGGATGGACGAATCAGGAAATCGGCGAACATATGAAAATATCAATAAATACAGTGAAAGCCCATGTGGCTCAGGCAATGAGAAAACTGAATGTGGAGAATCGGAAAAAGCTGAAAGAATATCTGCTTCCGTAAAAAATGTAAAAATCACCGAGCGGTTTTGCGTTCGGTGATTTTTATATTCCTGATAATTCTGTGTTTCTGCGCTGTCCCTCTCTCTACTACCCGTTTGGGAGACAA
>DVHT01000013.1 GCA_018711885.1 Candidatus Choladousia intestinipullorum
TTTTTTTTAACTTTATCTAATTTTCTATTCCATTTATCACGAAGTTGGTGTAAAATAGCGGCAGATAGTATGCCCTTTTGGGAGGGAGATGGCATCTATTTGTATAAAGCAAATCCAGAGAGAAATAAGGAGGACCCATATTATGGTATCACAGAAAGTTACAATTTCAAACCCGTCAGGAATTCATGCAAGACCGGCAGCCAATCTGGCAAAGGTGGCAGGCTCCTGCAGATGTGACGTACACATCGTTGTAGGAGAAAAGAAAGTCCAGGCAAAGAGTGTTCTTAACCTCATGGCAGCAGGGATCAAGACAGGAACAGAGGTTGTGATCGAGTGCGATGGTGAGGATGAAGCAGAAGCGTTGAAAAAAGTAGTAGATGCAATCGAAAGCGGACTGGGAGAATAAGTATGGAACGTGTGATTGTTGAGAAGACGGCGTCGAGAGGGATTGCAGTGGAGCCGGTCTATCTTTACCTGGAGCCAGATCTGACACCGGATACCAAAGCAATCGACGACGGACAGGCCCAGGCTGAGATCGACCTGTTCCGTGCAGCGAAGAACGCGGTTATCGCAGAACTTCAGGAACTGGCAGAGAAAAATGAGATTTTTGCGGCTCATCTGGAGATCGCCGGAGATTTTACTCTGCAGGACGGCGTAGAAGGAAAAATAAACGGCGAGCAGAAAAATGCGCAGCAGGCGACCAGCGAAGTGGTCGAAGAATTTGCGGCCATTTTTGACGCTATGGATGACGATTATATGAGAGAGCGCGCCGCTGATATCAAAGATATCGGAAAAAGGCTGATGGCTGCGCTCAAAGGTGTGAAACGCCCGGATCTCGGCGGCCTTACGGAGCCGGTAGTCGTAGTGGCGCGCGATATGTATCCTTCCGATACGGTGAAGATCGATCCGTCGCTCGTAAAGGGGATCATCACAGAAGAAGGCGGCGTAACGAGTCATGTGTCTATTATCGCGAAGAGCATGGGGATCCCGACACTTGTCGGCGTGAAGGGAATCCTCTCAAAGGTAACGGACGGACAGGTAATCTGCATGGATGCCGGGGAGGGCGTGATCATTGTAGCGCCGGATGAGGCAGCCGTGAAAGAGTACGGGGAAAAGAAGGCCGCCTATGAGAGCGAACGGGCGCGTCTGGAAAGTCTCAGAAATACACCGGCAGTAACGAAGGACGGAAAACGCATCTTCCTTTGCGCGAATGTCGGAAATGTACAGGATATCCGCAATGCACTTCCGATGAATACGGACGGTGTCGGCCTGTTCCGAAGCGAATTCCTGTATATGCAGAATACGCATTTCCCGACTGAGGAAGAGCAGTTTGCCGTATATAAAGAAGCGGCAGAGCTTTCTCCGCAGGAACTGACGATCCGCACGCTTGACATCGGAGGAGACAAAGAACTGTCCTATTATGAATTTGAGAAGGAAGAGAATCCGTTCCTCGGATGGAGAGCGATTCGTATTTCCCTCGATATGAAGGACATGTTCAAAGAACAGCTCCGCGCGATTCTGCGCGCAAGCGCTTACGGACACGTAAGGATCATGTTCCCGATGATCATTTCAATGGACGAGCTGCTTGAGGCGAAGGCAGTGGTAGAGGAGTGCAAAAAAGAACTCGAGGCAGAGGGAAAAGAATTTGATAAGGATATCGAGATCGGTATGATGATCGAGACTCCGGCCAGTGTCATGCTGGCAGATGAATTTGCAAAAGAGGCAGATTTCTTCAGCATCGGAACGAACGATCTGACACAGTACATTCTCGCGGTGGACCGCGGAAATAAGAAGATCGCAAAGAAATACGATTACTTCAGTCCTGCTGTCCTGCGTGCGATCGGCCATGTCATCGAAGCCGGACATAAAGAAGGCATCAAGGTCGGCATGTGCGGCGAGATGGCAGGCGATCAGAAAGCGGTTGAGATCCTGCTTGATCTCGGTTTGGATGAGTTCAGTATGTCGGCGGGAAGCATCGACTACGTAAGAGAACAGATCCTGAACAGAAAATAAGGAGATATGTATCATGGGCAATAAAGTAACGTTTGACTATTCAAAGGCTTCCTGCTTTATTTCTGATGCGGAAGTCCAGTCTATGAAAAAAATCGTGACGGATGCAAAAGAACTGCTCGTATCAAGGTCAGGAGCGGGAAATGATTTCCTGGGATGGATCGACCTCCCGGTGGCTTACGATAAAGAGGAGTTTGCACGTATTAAAAAGGCAGCGGAGAAGATCAAAAACGACAGTGAAGTTCTGGTGGTGATCGGCATCGGCGGCTCCTACCTCGGAGCAAGAGCTGCGCTTGAATTTCTGCACCACAGCTTCAACAACATTGTTCCAAAAGAGATCCGCAAAGCTCCGGAAATTTATTTTGCGGGGAACAGCATCAGCAGCACCTATGTGAAGCATCTGATCGACGTGATCGGCGACCGCGATTTCTCCGTAAACGTGATCTCAAAGTCCGGCACTACGACAGAACCGGCGATCGCATTCCGCATCTTCAAGGAAATGCTTGAGAAGAAATACGGAAAAGAAGAAGCTGCGAAGAGAATCTATGCGACGACAGACAAGGCGCGCGGCGCACTCAAGGTTCTGGCGACGGAAGAAGGATATGAGACTTTCGTTGTTCCGGATGATGTGGGCGGACGCTTCTCTGTGCTGACGGCAGTAGGACTCCTTCCGATCGCGGTCAGCGGTACGGATATCGACAAGCTGATGGCAGGCGCTGCGGAAGGAAGAAGACTTGCGCTGGAGTGTGAGTTCGAGAAAAACGATGCGCTTCAGTATGCGGCTGTCAGAAATATTCTGCTCAGAAAGGGCAAGACGATCGAGGTCATGGCAAACTATGAGCCGTGTCTGCACTATGTGGCAGAGTGGTGGAAGCAGCTCTACGGAGAGAGTGAAGGAAAGGACCAGAAGGGAATTTTCCCGGCGTCGGTAGATCTGACGACAGACCTCCATTCGATGGGGCAGTTTATCCAGGACGGAAACAGGATCCTTTTTGAGACAGTGCTCAATATCGAAGAATCTCAGTGTGAGATTACGATCAATGAGGAGCCGACGGACCTTGACGGACTGAACTATCTGGCCGGAAAGAATATGGATTTCGTCAACAAGAGCGCGATGAACGGGACGATTCTGGCTCACACGGACGGCAATGTCCCGAACCTGAAGATCGATATCGCCCGTCAGGATGAAGAGACGCTCGGAGAACTGTTCTATTTCTTCGAATTTGCCTGCGGCGTGAGCGGCTACGTGCTTGGTGTGAACCCGTTCAATCAGCCGGGTGTAGAGAGCTATAAGAAAAATATGTTTGCTCTGCTCGGAAAACCGGGTTATGAAAAAGAGAGAGAAGAACTGTTAAAGAGACTGTGACAGGCAGTCACAGGACGGCAGGGGGTGTCGCAAAAAGGCAGCTATGCTTCCTTTTTGCGGCATCCCCTTTTTTCTTTGCCAAAGATCCGGTTGCAATTCCCGTGAAAAGATGCTAGGCTAAAGAAAATACTTTAATAAAGTTTGGGAGCGCAGCATGGAAAAACAAAAAACAACCAATATGGCAATTAAAAAAAATAACCGCAACCGCATTTACCGCTATATCCGCAAGGTGGAGGTCACATCAAATCCGGATATTTCATATGACCTGAAAATCAGCCTGCCGACGGTGACGCAGAATACAAAAGAGCTGATTGAAAAAGGGCTGGTCCGGGAAACCGGGAAGCTGAAATCCACAGGAGGGAAGCGGGCGGTGGGATTAGCTGCGGCTGCTGATTTTAAACTGGCAGTCGGCCTTGATATCACCAGGAATCATATCAGTCTGGTGCTGGCGGACCTGACGGGAAGACTTCTCAAGAGCTGCAGGATCTTTCGGCCGTTTGAGCATCAGGAATCATATTATAAAAAAGTGAACGAACTTCTGGAGCAGTTCCTTGATGAACACAAGGTAGTCCGGGACAGGATTCTGGGGATCGGGATTTCGCTTCCCGGGATCGTAAATCTGAAAAAAGAGGAGATCTCTTATTCTCATGTATTGAAAGTAGAGGCAGTTCCTTTCTCTTATCTCAGCGCTTTCTTTTCTTATCCCTGCTATTATCTGAATGATGCAAATGCCGGGGCGTACGCAGAAGGATTTTTCCTGGATTCGATGGAGCGCTTTTTTTATCTGTCGCTCAGCAGCACCGTAGGCGGCGCCGTCTATGAAGCGTCTGAACTGGTGCAGGGAAAAGAATACCGGTGCGGAGAAGTCGGCCATATGACGATCGTCCCTGACGGTCCTGCCTGTTACTGCGGGAAAAAGGGATGTCTGGACGTATACTGTTCCTCTGTGAAGCTTTCCAAAATGGCGGACGGGAGCCTTGCGCAGTTTTTTGAGCGGCTGGAACGGGGAGAACCGGAATTTGTGAGCGCCTGGGATACGTATACCACATATCTGGCCGTGGCGCTTGATAATATCCGCATGGTGCTGGACTGCGATATTGTGATCGGAGGATACGTGGGCGGATACATCGGAAGATATATCGAGGATGTTCACCGCAAGGTGGCAGAGAGAAACATTTTTGAAAAAAGAGGTTCTTTCGTAAGGCCGTGCGTCTTCCGGTATGAGGCGGCAGCATTGGGGGCGGCTTTGAGCGTGATAGAAGCGTATGTCGATCAGGTTTAGGTATAAACTGAGAATTTCGGACATTTCTTTTCAATTTCAATTTTTTACCCTCTAAAATATTGACAAAAAACAAATAAGGGTATATATTAAACACATAATTAAATATATTAATTAAGTGATTTCGTAACTGAAAGGAGAAAAAAGATGTATTTAGAAGAGATGTTCGGACTGAGTAAAAAGACGGCAGTGGTAACAGGAGCAGGAAGAGGAATCGGGCAGGCTATAGCGATCGGATTGGCAAAGGCTGGAGCGGAGGTTGCCATTATCAGCAGGAGCGGGGCAGAAGAGACGGTCCGCATGATCACGGAAAACGGAGGCAGTGCGTACGACCTGAGAGCGGACGTCACAAAAGAGGATGAAGTAGACCGCGCAGTTGCAGAGATCCTGAAGCGTTCGGGAAAAATCGACATTCTCTTTAACAATGCAGGGATCTGTATCCATAAAGGGACGCTGGAAGCAAGCATAGACGAATGGAAAAGTGTGATCGATACGAATCTCACAGGAGAATATATCATGGCGAGAGCGGTCGGCAGGATCATGATTGAAAAGGGAATCAGAGGTTCTATCGTAAATATGGCGTCCATGTCCGGCACGATCGTAAACATTCCTCAGTGGCAGGCATCCTATAATGCGTCAAAGGCAGGTGTCATCCATCTGACAAAATCTCTGGCGGCGGAATGGGTCGGATACGGAATCCGCGTGAACAGTCTGAGTCCGGGATACATTGCGACTCCGATGGCTGCAGATGTGCCGCAGGAACTGAAGGATGCGTGGGAACCGCTGATGCCGATGCACCGGATGGGAAAACCGGAGGAACTGATCACTGCTGTTCTGTATCTGGTAAGCCCGGCATCGGGATACACGACGGGAAGTGATGTGATCGTTGACGGAGGCTATACCTGCATTTAGCAGAGATCAGAAATAGGGGGATTATGATGGAAGGAAAGATGAAAACAGCTGTAATGCTGGGAATCGGAAAGATGGGATTTGAGGAAAGAGAGATTCCAAGTCCTGCGGATGACGAAGTGCTGGTGAAGCTTGAGTACGTCGGAATATGCGGGAGTGACCTGCACTATTATGAAAACGGAGCGATCGGAGATTATGTAGTGAAACCGCCCTTTGTCCTCGGCCATGAGCCGGGAGGCACGGTGGTAGAAATTGGAAAAAATGTGACGCATTTGAAGGCGGGGGACCGCGTGGCACTGGAGCCGGGGAAGACATGCGGCCACTGTGAATTTTGCAAAACAGGGCGCTATAATCTCTGCCCGGACGTTGTATTCTTTGCGACGCCTCCGGTAGACGGCGTCTTTCAGGAATACGTCGCTCACAAAGCGGATCTGTGCTTTAAACTGCCGGACAGTGTCAGCACGATGGAAGGCGCGCTGATCGAACCGCTTGCAGTCGGTTTCCATGCCGCAATGCAGGGCGGTGCAAAAGCGGGGCAGACTGCGGTGGTCCTTGGCTCCGGCTGCATCGGCCTGGTCACCATGATGGCATTAAAAGCAATGGGCGTATCAAAAGTATACGTAGTAGATATTATGGAAAAGCGCCTTAATAAGGCGCTGGAGCTGGGGGCCGACGGAGTGATCAACGGCAGTGAAAAGGACGTCGTGGAAGAAGTACGGCGGCTGACCGGGGGCAAAGGGTGTGATCTGGCTGTGGAGACAGCCGGATCACAGGCCACCACGGTACAGGCGATCCATATGACCAAGAAAGGCGCTGTCATTGTTCTGGTCGGCTACAGCAAGAGCGGTGAGATGACGCTGCCTGTGAGCCTTGCTCTGGACAAGGAACTGACGTTTAAGACCGTATTCCGTTACCGGCATATCTATCCGATGGCGATTGACGCGGTGGCTTCCGGCAGAGTGAACCTGAAAGGCATCGTGACAGACGTATTCGGGCTGGATGAAGTACAGAAAGCGATGGATTACAGTGTGAATCATAAGGCGGACGTCGTGAAAGCCGTAATTAAGATTTCGGATTATTCATGACGCGGATATGATACTGTTCAGAAATAACGGTCCTGATTCTGGAACGCTTCTGCCAGCGCCAGAATGTTTTCCGGCGGTACGTCAAAGGCGAGCGCGTGGGTCGGAGCGATGATCAGACCGCCTCCATCCTGCAGGGCATGGACGATGCGGGCCGCTTCCTTCCGGACTCCTTCTGGAGTCTCGCAGGGAAGGCACTGCTGGGTGGAGACGCCTCCCCAGAAGGTTAATTTGTCACCGTAGAGTTTTTTCATCAGGTGGATATCGTACACTTCGGGCTGAAATGTCTGGTAGCAGTCCAGACCGATTTCAATCAGGTCCGGGAAAATCTCATGGCAGTCTCCGCACGAATGCTGGAGAACGAATTTTCCTTTTTCTTTTACACGCTGGTAAAGACGGGCCATCTGCGGTTTGATGTAGTGGCGCCAGTGTTCCGGACCCATAATAAGTCCGTGCTGCTGGCCCCAGTCATCGCCGAAGTAAACGCCGTCGATGTCGTACTCTAAAGCGATGTCCACCAGATGCAGAAAATAATCGCCGATCCGCCGGAACAGATCCTCCGTCTCGTCCGGGTTTGTGATCATACTGCAGAGTACGTTTTCCATTCCCATCAGGGACCAGGCGCGTTCGAACATACAGAAGCCAAAACCTGCAAAGGTAAAACGGCCGTTCCGGGTAGCGGTAAGCTGTTCGTACTCTTTGCGCAGACGGGCCTCATCACAGGACGGGAATACATAATCATAATCTTCAATGTCTTCGATCAGACAGTTATCCACGACGCCGATATCTTTGTCGGCGCTGTTCCGGTTCCAGATGACACCGAATTCATCCTGAAAATATCCGGGACGCCCCGGGATCTCGGTGGGCCAGCCCCAGTACTGGATGTAATGCAGATAGCTGCCGATCTCCTCCTCAATATTCGGATGATTAGTATAAGCGATCAACTGGTCAAGCGCCTGCCGGGTAAATTCCATGTGATAAGGAACGGGGCGGTGCTCTTCATGGTGAAGCGCTGCAATGACAGCTTCCCGTTTCGTCATAATCGTTTCCTTCTTTTTCTGATCTTTGGAAACAGCAGATACAATAGTAAAATGCTGCTGCCATATTTAGGATATTATAGAACAAATATCGTATTGTTTCCATCTGTTTATGAAAATGTTTCTGCGTTGAATCGGATCGGTTTTTTTGTTATACTGGCAGAAAAGAAGATTCATAATTGAAACGGGGAGGACGAGATGATCATAGAGAACAATCCGAAAGAGATCGCTGCCATGCGGGAGTTCCTTAAAGGGAACCGGGCGGAAGGCCTGAGACTGCAGGAAGAGTTTGCGGCGGAATTCAGAAAAGAGTATCAGGAGAAAGACCACTGTCCCTGCAAAAAGGCCTGCCGTTACCACGGAAACTGCAAAGAGTGCGTGGCGATACACAGAGCACATCAGGAGCACGTTCCAAACTGTATGCGCCCTATGCTGAACAAAAAACTGAAAATTTTATCCGAGCTGACGGAACATACATTAGCCAATGAGATTGAAGCGCCGAAGGAAATCCTGCGCAGGGAGTTTCAGTGATGGAGAGAATATTTCACATATCTGAAGTGAAAACAGACAAAAAAGATTATTTAAAGCTGCTCCTGCTCGCGGATGAACAGGAAGATATGATCGACCGTTATCTGGACAGAGGGACGATGTATGTGCTGAAGGATAACGGGGCAGAGGCAGTCTGTGTCGTTACGGATGAAGGCGGGGGAATCCTGGAGATCAAAAATCTGGCGGTTGCTCCGGGATACCAGCGAAGAGGCTACGGGAGATACCTGATCGAGTTCCTTGCCGGACGGTACAGCGGCCGCTACCGCATGCTTCAGGTCGGTACGGGGGACAGCCCTCTTACGATCCCCTTTTATGAAAAATGCGGGTTTGTGCGGTCACATGTGATCGCAGGTTTTTTTACGGACAACTATGACCATCCGATCTTCGAAGGAGGAGTGCAGCTGGTCGATATGATCTGTCTCAGAAGAAGGATATGATCGAAAAGCGGGGATTGTCGCAAAGATGCATTTTTCGACCCCCCCGCTTTTTGTTATGCGTTATTCTTTTTCTGATAAGCTGTCCGGATGATCCGCACGCATTCGTCGATGCCGAGTGCGCTGCTGCTCAGACAAATATCGTAATTCTGCGCGTCACCGAATTTACGGCCGGAATAGTGCTGGTAGTAGGAAGCACGTTTGCGGTCTGTTTTTTCAATCTGATCAAGCGCAAGGTCAGTGGTTTCATGGTAAATATGCTCAATACGGTACTTTCTGTTCTCCAGATCGCCGTAGAGGAATACACGCAGCACATTCGGCCGTTTTTGCAGGACGTAATCAGCGCACCGGCCGACGATTACACAGCCGCCCTGACTGGCGACGTCGCGGATGATCTTGGACTGATGAAGGAAGGCTCTGTCCTCCACAGAGAGATCGTGGTGGACGCCGGCAGCCAGACCGTACAGGAGATTTCCAGCTCCGGATGTTTCCAGATTTTCAAAGTAGCTTTTGTCGATCGGGCTGGACTGCGCTGCCAGTTCAATGAGTTCATGGTCGTAGAACGGGATGCCGAGTTCTGCTGAGAGTTTCTTTCCGACTTCGCGTCCGCCGCTTCCTGCCTGACGGCTGATGGTAATGACTGTCTGGTTCGGGAGCTGAGTGCTGCCGGATTCTTCGGCGTGAACGCCTTTCCCGAATTCTCCGGCCCATTCAAAGCCTTTTTTCGCAACGATAACAGCGATCACTTCGTTGATGACGGCAGCGGCAGCGATCGTTCCCTGAATGATCTCGGCACATTCCGGCGCAGGACCGCTCAGCACGGAAACAGCAATGCCGGTGAAGACTAATGATACGCCGGAATGCGGGAGCAGTGTAAGGCCGAGGTATTTTTTCACAGTCTCAGGAGATTTTGTGATACTGGCTCCGAAATATGCACCGAAATATTTGCCTGCCGCACGGGACAGGATATAAACGGCGGTAAATGCGCCTGCGCCCAGGATCAGATGATAATCAAGCGGGGCGCCGAGATTCAGGATCACGATGATCATTGCAATTCCCAGGATCGGGTTAAACCCGTGCATGAGCTGTTCCAGACGTTCCTCGCTCATCATATTTGAAAATGTGGCGGAGAAGGCCATACCGATGAGCATAAAATTGAGTACCGGGCTGGGCAGTACGACATTATTGAAGAAGAAACCTGCCGCTGACGCTGCGAGGATCATCAGGATCAAAAGAACGAGCGAAATTTTTGTGCCGCGTTCTTTGCGGAGGATCAATCCGGCGAAAAAGCCGACGATCACGCCGAGGACCAGAGGAAGCAGTACGACCAGCGCGATCATATAGGCGGGAAGTCTGCCTGCTGAGAGGTTTCCGGCGACAGCGGCGATGACAGTGAAGAATACGACGCAGCCGACGATGTCGTCCAGAGCCGCCATTGGGATCAGAGTCTTAGTCACCGGGCCGTCTGTTTTAAATTCCCGCACGATGGAGAGCGCAGGAGCGGGCGCTGTGGCGAGCGCGATGCCGCCGAAGAGCAGGGCAAGATACAGCGGGATACCGGAAAAGTAAAATACGATCCCGAATACCAGGGAGACGACAAAAAAAGTACCCAGTGACTGAGTCAGTGTCGTGATGACGATCGCTCTGCCGGAGCGTTTGATCTTGTTCCACACAAGCTCCGTACCGATCATAAGGCCGACTGCACATTCCAGGATGTGAACGGCAGTCTGATACCATGCGGCGTCCAGGATTTCTTGGCTCATCAGGGAAACGGCATGAGGGCCAAGGATCATGCCGGTGATCAGCCATCCGAGGATGGATGGCAGTTTGGTCTTGGCGACCAGTTTGCCGACCAGAAATGCGATTCCAATCGTAAGAATAAGGCGAAGAAGTAATAAAAGCATAGTTTTCCTCCAGTTTTAGTTTCTTTCTTTGGCGGTTGGCGCGCCTGCCGGTGATGCGATGCCGTACAGGATGATATCCAGAAGTCCGGACAGCATTCCTTCGTGATCTTCGATCAATGTCTGATAATCATTTCCTTTTGCAGCTTCGCGCTGAAAATATCCGTTGAACATTTCCTGAAAAATAGAGAAGTATTTCAGCGCCTTATCTGCTGTGATCCCTTCCCGCAGCAGAAGGTGCTGCAGCAGACTCCTGTAGCATTCTGCGTGGAATTCATCGAATTCTTTCCGCATCGTATGGATGGCATCAGACAGGTGCGCAGGGGGCTGCAGTATCGTGTTAAAAAAAATGCAGCCGTAATGCGGATACTCCTCCAGGAACTTCTGCCTGCGCGAAAGCAGTTTCTCAAGGCTCCTGTGTGCGTCTGTCAGATCCAGTTCCTCGCCTTTCAGATATTCTGTCATCTTGTCATAGCAGATCTTGACGCATCTCAGATATAATTCGTCCTTACTTTTGAAATTGTGATAGAGAAGCCCTTTGGACAGACCGCCCAGTCAATTAATCTGAGAAAAGAAAATTCTGTAATTATTAAAGAAAATCTAAAAAAATTTACAAAAGCAGAACGAAAAATCATTTATGATACTAACAGAAAAATTGTTACGAGATACAGAGGAAAGGAAAAAGGCTATGCTGGAAAAACAGATTTCAGAGATTTTGGATAAAGTCAGCGAAGGCATCCTGCTTGACCGGGATGAGGCGGTGGCTTTGCTCGAAACGGACAATGAGTCAGAGACGTTTTACCGTCTGATTGCGAAGGCAAACGAACTTTCCAGAACGGAATACAAAAACAGGGGATATGTATTTGCCCAGATCGGGCTGAACAGCGCGCCCTGCCCGGGAAACTGCAAATTCTGTTCGCTTGCCCGCGACAGTTTTGTAGTAGAAACAGAGACGGAAAAGGAACTGGACGAGATTCTGGAAGAAGCGAAGCGTGCAGTGGAGGAGCGGGTGGACGCTCTGTTCCTGATGACTACTGCGGATTATGATTTCGGCAGATTTCTGGAGATTGGACGGGAAGTCAGGAAACTGCTGCTCGATGATGTGATGCTGGTAGCGAATATCGGAGATTTTGACGACGCTCAGGCTGTGATGCTGAAAGAAGCCGGATTCACGGGCGTATACCATATTGTGCGGTTAAACGAGGGAACGGATACGGATATCCCGAAAGAGCAGCGGATCAGGACGCTTGATGCGGTGAAGGACGCCGGGCTTGAGCTGATTTACTGCGTGGAGCCGATCGGACCGGAACACACGTATGGACAGATCGCAGATGAGATGCTGCGCGCGCGGAAGTACGGCGTCGATATTATGGCGTGTATGAAACGCGTCTGTGTCCCAGGAACACCGCTTTTTGAAAAGGGAGAGATCACAGATCTGGAGCTGACGAAGATCGCGGCCGTGACGCGTCTGGTGACCCGCCCGAAAAAATCAATGAATGTCCATGAACCGAAGCAGATGACGCTGCTGGCCGGCGTGAACCAGCTGTATGCGGAGATCGGGATCAATCCAAGAGACTGCGCCGAGAAGACAGAGCAGAACCGCGGAAAATCCGTCGCTGCCATGCGGGATATGCTGGCACAGGCAGGCTATCACTGTATATAGAAAGACTTTTCTCCGAGAGAATCATCTCCGGAATAAAAAATATAAGAAAATATAAGAAAAAGAGAGGAAACGATTATGACACCGAAAGAGAATCTGATCAAAGTATTGCACCATGAAAAAACAGACCAGGTACCGTGGGTGCCTTTTGCAGGCGTCCATGCAGGAAAACTTCTGGGATATGACGCGCAGGAAGTACTGCAGGATGAGGAGAAGCTGTTTGACTCCCTGATGGAAGTAAACAAGCTGTACAAACCGTCCGGACAGCCGGTGATCTTCGACCTGCAGGTGGAAGCAGAATGCCTTGGCTGTGAACTCGTATGGGCGAAAGATGCTCCGCCTTCCGTGGCAAAGCATCCGCTGGAGGGAACAGAGGAACTGGAGACGCCCTGCTACTGCACGATCCCGAAAAAAGAATCCGGACGTATCCCGATGATCCTGCGGGTGATGGAGCGGATGATCTCCCATAAGCTGGATGAGATAATGAAGGTAAGCGACAGAATCGTGGTGTTCCGCGACGGCAATCTTGTCAATACGATGAAGACTTCCGAGACGAGCATTGATGAAATGATCGCCAGCATGGTAGGAAGGAAGTATGCTGCCGGATTCACCAGAGCAAATTACAAGACAGATTATCATGATGACATCATCATGGAAGTGAAGAATCTGAATGTTGAAAATAAGGTATATGACTTTAATATGAAGCTTCACAGAGGAGAGATCCTCGGTATTACCGGTCTTGTCGGAGCCGGAAGAAGTGAAGTGCTCCAGGCAGTGTTCGGGGCAGATAAAAAGAAGAGCGGAACCATTTTCATTGAAGGGAAAGAGGTGGATATCCATCATCCGTCAGACGCCATCCGCTACGGCATGGGCCTGATTCCGGAAGGACGGAAACTTCAGAGTCTGTTCCTGAAATTTGACGTAAAACAGAATATTACGATAGCGACCCTCCGGAAAGTATTGAACCGGGCAGGCTTCCTGAGCTTAAGCAAGGAAGAAAAGACGGCCCGGGACTATTCGGACCGCCTGCGGGTAAAAACAGCAGGACTGGGACAGAAGATCATTAATCTGTCGGGCGGCAATCAGCAGAAAGCGGTAATCGCAAGATGGCTGATGAGCGATCCGAAGATCCTGTTTCTGGACGAGCCGACTCAGGGAATTGATATCGGCGCTAAAAATGAAATTTATACGATCATTGAAGACCTGGCAAAACAGGGCGTGAGCGTTGTAGTCGTATCCAGCGAAATGCAGGAGACGATAGGACTGTGCGACAGAGTGCTTGTCATGTATGAAGGAAGGCTTTCGGGTGAACTGATGCATTCCGAGCTTTCCCAGGAAGCGCTTATGGCGCGTATGTCCGGAAAATAGAAGATAAATGCGGAAAAAGACAGCAAAAGTTTCAGAAAAACGTCAATTCAGTCTGTTGCAGATGAATCTGCACAGCCTGTTTTGGCGTTTTTCTGACGGCTGAATTTTTTTGCAAAAGAAGTGCTTGACAGTTTTTTGTAATTGCGGTAAAATGTAGGTTGCATTATTGTGCAGGATTATGCCCAATGGTATAACTATGCCCAAAAGTAGATTCAGACTGCAGAAAGAACAGAGGTGAAACATCAATGGAGAAAAACAGGATACGTCCTATTACAAATGGTAAAGGATTTCGTATGAGTTACTCGCGGCAGAAAGAGGTTCTCGAAATGCCGAATCTTATTGAAGTTCAGAAAAACTCATACCAGTGGTTTCTGGACGAGGGACTCAAAGAAGTCTTTGATGACATCTCACCGATTGAAGATTACAGTGGAAAGCTGAGTCTTGAGTTTGTGGATTTCAAGCTGTGTGAAGACGATGTGAAGTACTCGATTGAGGAATGCGTGGAGCGCGACGCCACGTTCGCTGCCCCGCTGAAAGTAAGAGTCCGTCTCCGCAATAAAGAGAATGATGAAATTAGTGAACATGATATTTTCATGGGAGATCTTCCGCTGATGACTGCGACCGGCACTTTCGTGATTAATGGCGCTGAGCGTGTTATTGTCAGCCAGCTCGTTCGTTCTCCGGGAATTTATTATGCGATCGCCCATGATAAGCTGGGTAAGAAACTGTATTCCTGTACGGTTATCCCAAACCGTGGTGCGTGGCTGGAATACGAAACAGACTCCAATGATGTTTTCTATGTGCGTGTCGACAGAACAAGGAAGGTGCCTGTTACAGTCCTCGTCCGCGCGCTGGGCATCGGTTCTAATGCAGAAATTATAGAATTATTCGGTGAAGAGCCGAAGATCGTGGCTACGCTGGCAAAGGATACAGCTTCTAATTATCAGGAAGGTCTTCTGGAACTGTACAAGAAGATCCGTCCGGGTGAGCCTCTTGCAGTTGAGAGCGCAGAGAGTCTTATCATGAGTATGTTCTTCGATCCGCGCCGTTATGATCTGGCAAAGGTCGGAAGATACAAATTCAATAAAAAGCTGATGCTCCGCAACCGTATCAGCGGACATGTTCTGGCAGAAGACGTCGTTGATACGACGACAGGAGAGATCATCGCAGAGGCAGGCACAGAAGTGACACGCGAGCTGGCGGATACGATTCAGAACGCTGCAGTTCCCTATGTCATGATCCGTTCAGAGGAGCGCAATGTAAAGGTGCTTTCCAGTATGATGGTAGATCTGAAGGCTTATGTGGACTGCAATCCGCGTGACCTCGGCATCACAGAGTTAGTATATTACCCGGCGCTGCAGAAAATACTGGAAGAAAATGACAATGACGATGATATCAGGGATGCGATCCGGAAATCGGTACATGACCTGATTCCGAAGCACATCACGAAGGAAGATATCATTGCTTCCATTAACTATAATATCCATCTGGAATACGGTATCGGAAACGATGACGATATCGACCACCTCGGCAACCGCCGTATCCGTGCGGTCGGCGAACTGCTGCAGAATCAGTACAGGATCGGTCTTTCCAGACTGGAGCGTGTCGTGCGTGAGCGTATGACGACACAGGAGATTGAGGGGATCTCCCCGCAGTCCCTGATCAATATCAAGCCTGTGACGGCTGCGGTAAAAGAGTTCTTCGGCTCTTCACAGCTGTCCCAGTTCATGGATCAGAACAACCCGCTGGGCGAGCTGACGCACAAGAGACGTCTGTCAGCGCTCGGACCGGGAGGTCTTTCCAGAGACCGTGCGGGATTCGAGGTGCGTGACGTGCATTATTCCCACTACGGAAGAATGTGCCCGATCGAGACCCCGGAAGGTCCGAACATCGGACTGATCAACTCCCTTGCGACGTATGCAAGGATCAATGAGTACGGCTTTGTGGAAGCACCGTACCGCAAGATCGATAAGACAGATCCTAAAAATCCGCGCGTTATAGAAGAAGTTGTCTATATGACTGCGGATGAAGAGGACAATTACCATGTGGCACAGGCGAACGAGCCGCTCGACGAAGAGGGCCACTTCATTCATAAAAATGTATCGGGCCGTTACCGCGAAGAGACACAGGAATACGAAAAGAGCATGTTCGACTACATGGACGTTTCGCCGAAGATGGTGTTCTCTGTAGCGACGGCGCTGATCCCGTTCCTGGAAAACGACGATGCGAACCGCGCCCTGATGGGATCGAACATGCAGCGTCAGGCCGTACCGCTTCTTCAGACGGAAGCGCCTGTAGTCGGTACAGGTATGGAAGTAAAGACAGCAGTAGACTCAGGAGTCTGCGTGGTGGCAAAACATGCCGGTGTCGTAGAACGCTCTGAGTCGAACAAGATCATCGTGAAGGCAGATGACGGCACGAGAGATGAGTACCATCTGATGAAATTCGTGCGAAGCAACCAGAGCAACTGCTACAACCAGAGACCGATCGTCTTTAAGGGCGAGCGTGTGGAAGCGGGCCAGGTGATCGCAGACGGCGCATCTACTTCAAATGGTGAGATCGCGCTCGGAAAGAACCCGCTGATCGGTTTCATGACGTGGGAAGGATACAATTACGAGGATGCCGTTCTGCTCAGCGAGAAGCTGGTCATGGACGATGTCTATACTTCTGTCCACATTGAAGAGTATGAGGCAGAGGCGCGGGATACAAAGCTCGGGCCGGAAGAGATTACGAGAGACGTTCCGGGCGTCGGCGACGATGCGCTGAAGGATCTCGATGAGAGAGGAATCATCCGCATCGGTGCTGAGGTGCGTGCCGGAGATATCCTGGTCGGCAAAGTGACCCCGAAGGGTGAGACGGAGCTGACGGCGGAAGAACGTCTGCTGCGCGCGATCTTCGGTGAGAAGGCACGTGAGGTGCGCGATACTTCCCTGAAGGTGCCGCATGGAGAATACGGTATCGTCGTGGATGCGAAAGTCTTTACCCGTGAAAACGGAGATGAACTTTCTCCGGGCGTAAATCAGGCAGTGCGTATCTACATCGCACAGAAGAGAAAGATCTCTGTCGGCGATAAGATGGCGGGACGTCACGGAAACAAGGGTGTCGTTTCACGTGTACTCCCGGTAGAAGATATGCCGTTCCTTCCGAACGGACGTCCGCTCGATATCGTGCTGAATCCGCTCGGCGTGCCGTCGCGTATGAACATCGGACAGGTGCTGGAGATCCATCTGAGCCTTGCTGCAAAAGCGCTTGGATTTAATGTGGCTACACCGGTATTCGACGGTGCAAACGAGAATGATATTATGGACACTCTTGATCTTGCGAATGATTACGTAAATCTGGAGTGGGATGAATTTAAAGCAAAACATGAGGATGAACTGCTTCCGGAAGTTCTGGATTATCTGTATGAAAACAGAGACCACAGAGCGCTGTGGAAGGGAGTTCCAATCTCCAGAGACGGTAAAGTGCTTCTGAGAGACGGCCGTACAGGAGAGTATTTTGACAGCCCGACAACGATCGGACACATGCATTATCTGAAGCTGCACCACCTGGTAGACGATAAGATCCATGCGCGTTCGACCGGACCGTATTCACTCGTTACGCAGCAGCCGCTCGGCGGAAAAGCCCAGTTCGGCGGACAGCGTTTCGGAGAGATGGAGGTATGGGCGCTCGAGGCATACGGCGCGTCGTATACACTGCAGGAGATCCTGACTGTGAAGTCGGATGATGTAGTGGGACGTGTGAAGACATACGAAGCAATTATCAAAGGAGACAATATCCCGGAACCGGGTATTCCGGAATCCTTTAAGGTACTTCTCAAAGAGCTTCAGTCCCTCGGTCTTGACGTAAAAGTGCTGAAGGATGACAACACAGAAGTCGAGATTATGGAGACTGTGGACTACGGCGATACGGACCTTCGTTCTGTGATCGAAGGCGACCGCAGATACCGTGACAAAGAGGAGGACTCTTTCGGCAGCTACGGCTTCAGCCGTCAGGAATTTGAAGGCGAAGAGCTTGTGGATGTGGAAGAGGACGGAAATGACGAAGACTTTTTGGAATTGGAAGAAGAGACTTTTGACGAAGAGTAACGTGGGAAAGGAGTACCATCAATGCCAGAAACAACAAACAATGAGGCATATCAGCCGATGACGTTTGATGCGATCAAGATCGGCCTCGCATCTCCGGAGAAGATCAGAGAGTGGTCGCGCGGAGAAGTGAAGAAGCCGGAAACCATAAATTACCGTACCTTGAAGCCTGAGAAGGATGGTCTTTTCTGCGAACGCATTTTCGGACCGAGCAAGGACTGGGAATGCCACTGCGGAAAATATAAGAAAATCCGCTATAAAGGCGTAGTGTGCGACCGCTGCGGCGTAGAAGTGACGAAAGCTGCTGTCCGCAGGGAGCGCATGGGACACATTGAGCTTGCAGCTCCGGTATCTCATATCTGGTACTTCAAGGGCATTCCGTCCAGAATGGGCCTGATGCTGGATATCTCTCCGCGTACACTGGAGAAGGTCCTGTATTTTGCAAATTATATTGTCCTCGATCCAGAGACATCGGACCTTCATTACAAGCAGGTGCTGACAGAGCGCGAGTATCAGGAAGCACGGGAAAAATGGGGAAGCTCTTTCAGAGCCGGAATGGGCGCTGAGTCCATCAAGGAGCTTCTGGAAGCGATCGATATGGATAAAGAAGCGGAAGAGCTGAAGAAAGGACTGAAAGAGTCTACCGGCCAGAAGCGCGCAAGGATCATTAAGAGACTGGAAGTCGTAGAAGCATTCCGTGAATCGGGCAACCGTCCGGAGTGGATGATCATGACTGTGATCCCGGTCATCCCGCCTGATCTGCGTCCGATGGTCCAGCTCGACGGCGGACGTTTTGCGACGTCCGACCTGAACGATCTGTACCGCAGGATCATCAACAGAAACAACCGTCTGAAAAGACTGCTGGAGCTTGGCGCTCCGGATATTATCGTCCGCAACGAAAAGCGTATGCTGCAGGAGGCAGTCGATGCGCTGATCGACAACGGACGCCGCGGACGTCCTGTCACAGGACCGGGCAACCGTGCTTTGAAATCTCTGTCCGACATGCTGAAAGGCAAGTCCGGACGTTTCCGTCAGAACCTGCTCGGAAAGCGTGTAGACTACTCCGGACGTTCCGTTATCGTGGTTGGTCCCGAGCTGAAGATTTACCAGTGCGGTCTGCCCAAGGAAATGGCTATCGAGCTGTTCAAGCCCTTCGTAATGAAGGAGCTGGTGCAGAACGGCACTGCCCATAATATCAAGAGTGCGAAGAAGATGGTAGAGCGCCAGGTACAGCCCGAGGTATGGGATGTGCTGGAGGAGGTTATCAAAGAGCATCCGGTTATGCTGAACCGTGCTCCTACGCTGCATCGTCTGGGAATTCAGGCTTTCGAGCCGATTCTCGTGGAAGGCAAGGCCATCAAGCTGCATCCGCTGGTATGTACCGCGTTTAACGCAGACTTCGACGGAGACCAGATGGCTGTGCATCTGCCCCTGTCTGTAGAGGCGCAGGCAGAGTGCCGTTTCCTTCTGCTCTCTCCGAACAACCTGCTGAAGCCCTCCGACGGAGGCCCTGTAGCCGTTCCGTCCCAGGATATGGTGCTGGGTATCTATTATCTGACCCAGGAGCGTCCGGGAAGCGATGGAGAAGGCAAGGCGTTCAAGAGCGTAAATGAGGCGATTCTGGCTTACGAAAACGGCATTATCAAGCTGCAGTCCCGCATCAAGGTGCGTGTGGCAAAGACGCTGCCGGACGGAAGCGAGATTTCCGATATTATCGAGTCCACCATGGGACGTTTCATCTTCAATGAGATTCTGCCGCAGGATCTGGGCTTTGTAGACCGTACGATCCCGGGCAATGAGCTGAAGCTGGAGGTAGACTTCCATGTGGGCAAGAAGGGTCTGAAGCAGATCCTGGAGAAGGTCATCAATACCCACGGAGCCACCAGAACCGCTGAGGTGCTGGATGATATCAAGGCGATGGGATACAAGTATTCCACCCGTGCGGCCATGACCGTATCCATTTCCGACATGACCGTGCCGCCGGAGAAGCCGGAGCTGATCCAGAAGGCACAGGATACGGTGGATAAGATTACGCGGAACTACAAGCGTGGTCTGATCACAGAGGAAGAGCGTTACAAAGAGGTTGTGGAGACCTGGAAGGAGACTGACGCGGTGCTGACCAAGGCGCTGCTGGACGGCCTGGATCGCTACAACAATATCTATATGATGGCAGACTCCGGAGCCCGTGGTTCTGACAAGCAGATCAAGCAGCTTGCCGGCATGCGTGGACTGATGGCCGATACGACAGGCCATACCATCGAGCTGCCGATCAAGTCCAATTTCCGTGAGGGACTGGACGTACTGGAGTATTTCATGTCTGCTCATGGAGCGCGTAAGGGTCTGTCTGACACGGCTCTGCGTACTGCGGACTCCGGTTACCTGACAAGACGTCTGGTAGACGTATCCCAGGAGCTGATTATCCGCGAGGTAGACTGCTGCGAGGGCAAGGATGAGATCCCGGGCATGGTTGTCCGTGCTTTCCAGGATGGAAAGGAAGAGATTGAGAGCCTGCAGGAGCGTATTACAGGACGCTTCTCCTGCGAGACGGTTAAGGATAAGGATGGCAATATCATCGTGAAGGCGAATCATATGATTACGCCGAAGCGTGCGGAGGCCATTATCAAATATGGCGTGACCGAAGACGGAAAGCCCTATGATTCTCTGAAGATTCGTACGATTCTGACCTGTAAGTCACACATCGGTATCTGTGCGAAGTGCTATGGCTCCAACATGGCTACCGGAGAAGCGGTTCAGGTGGGTGAGTCTGTCGGAATTATCGCGGCACAGTCCATCGGTGAGCCGGGTACCCAGCTGACCATGCGTACCTTCCATACCGGCGGTGTGGCCGGCGGCGATATCACACAGGGTCTTCCCCGTGTAGAGGAGCTTTTCGAGGCCAGAAAGCCGAAGGGACTTGCGATTATCACAGAAATCGCGGGAACCGTTACGATTCTGGATACCAAGAAGAAGCGCGAGGTACAGGTCACTGGCGAGGACGGCGAGTCCAAGACCTACCTGATTCCTTACGGTTCCCGTATCAAGGTACAGGACGGACAGGTGCTGGAGGCCGGCGACGAGCTGACAGAAGGAAGCGTAAACCCGCATGACATTCTGAAGATCAAAGGCATCCGCGCGGTTCAGGATTACATGCTCCGTGAGGTACAGCGTGTATACCGTCTGCAGGGTGTAGATATCAATGATAAGCATATTGAGATGATCGTGCATCAGATGCTGAAGAAGGTGCGCGTAGAGGACAATGGTGACAGCGATGTGCTTCCGGGTACGCTGATCGACGTTCTGGACTTTGAGGAAATGAACGAGAAGCTGGAGGCAGAAGGGCTGCGTCCGGCAGAAGGCAAGCAGGTAATGCTGGGTATCACAAAGGCATCTCTGGCTACCAACTCCTTCCTGTCTGCGGCATCCTTCCAGGAGACCACGAAGGTTCTGACTGAGGCAGCTATCAAGGGTAAGGTCGATCCGCTGATTGGCCTGAAGGAGAACGTCATCATCGGTAAGCTGATTCCTGCCGGAACCGGAATGAAGCGCTATCAGAATGTGCGCCTGAGCACAGAGATGAACGAGTTTTCCGAGCTGAACCTCGAGGAGGATCTGGACGAGGAAGGACTGGAGCTTACAGAAGAGTTCGATATGACAGAAAATGAGGCGGAGACATCATCAGGCGGATCGGAGGAAGCTGCAGGGAAAGAAGAGGCTGGAGAACTGGCAGAGGTATAGCAGTCCTTTGCGAAAGTAAACAAAGCGTGTTATAAAGAAGTAGGAAAATCCGCAGAAGGCGGAAAAGCAGAAAGACAGGGTGTCCCGGACTGCAGAACAGCTTCGGGATACCCTTTTTGCATCATGGGCAGCGGGGCGAAAAAAGGGCTGTCTTGTCCCGATTTTT
>DVHT01000100.1 GCA_018711885.1 Candidatus Choladousia intestinipullorum
CAGTCCTATCAGCAGATAACCGCACACTCCGAGAAAAATGCCTGTCCTGATCAGAGTCTCTCCAACTTCTCCTCTGTCATCTTTCCTCTTCTTCCAAAACAGCCGTATGTAATTGCACCAGAATGCCAGCAGGCACAGAAGCGATAATCCTCCCGTCAGCACGGCTGTCTGAAGATACATATTATGTGGTTTTGTGATAATCTGCTCGTACATATCAGGTCCCGTGTTGGCACGCATCAGATAATCATTCTGGGGAAAGACCAGGGCAAACGTATCAGGCCCCGTTCCCCACAGAAAATGCCGAAACGCAATTGGAAAACTCCTGCCCCAGATATAACCTCTGCCTGAAAAGGCTTTTTCATAACCATCAAACAGCATACTTTCAGCGCGCTCTATCGTATCCGCCTTTCCATAAAGGTTGACATATGTATACGGCTCCTGACCGATTTTCACAAATGTAAACTGTGAACGGTTGCAATAGATGATCACTGCCTCCTGGTCCTCCTGCCAAAAAGTCTGGAATCCAATATCAGAAAACTCCGGTTCACGGATTACCCATCTCTGTTTTTTCTTTTTCCATTTCACCTTCAGGCGCGCTCCGCTTTCATCACGCGCCACAAAAGCGCCATCCTCTCCATTTTCCCTGTCTGCTTCCAGATAAACAACCCGGCCTCGATAATGAAGCTCAACACAGTCTTGTCGCGGAATCACATTTTCCATCTTATAAGATTCGACCCGTTTTACCGTCTTTTTGAGTGTTTCTGACAGTGAATAACCGCTGGAGACCTCATAGGCTGCTGTCACCAGTATGAAGCATACCACACAGCATACGATCCCATAGATCCGGGTTCGTTTCTTTTTCGAAATCATGACAACCAGAGCGACCGCCAAAAACAGAAGGACGAAAAGGCCTGTTTTGGAACCACTTCCCCAAAGACAGATGAAAAGTACGCTCGACAGAACCATACCTCCTGCTTTCAGCACAGTTCTTTTCGCCGCCAGCGACGCCGTAAAAAGAACCGGCAGCACCAGTACCAGATAAACTCCCGCATAATTGGGATTATGCGAAGCCAGATATACCCGGTTTGTCCGGCTGCCGGAAAACTCAAAGGACAGATATTCCTGTAAATGGGCGCCCTCACTGCCAAGGATCAGTCTTTTCCCGAACTCGCTGGCAAAAAAATCCGCGCCGGCCAGCTGCAGGATACCGAGAAAGGCCTGAATGGCCGCGCCGGCCGCGAGGGCCCCTGTTAAAACACCCGCATCCTTTCTGTCTTCTACAACATTGCAGGCGTAAAACGCAGCCGTCGCGTATCCAAGAAGCACCCATACGGTCTCAAACTGCTCCCATATCCCGGTCAGCGAAAACCGCCTGTTCACAGAGAGAACAGTGGATAATACAGCCAAAAACGCATAAAGCAGAAGAGGAAGAAACTCCCTCCAGTAAAAACCCTGTTTTCTCCGCAGAATACTCCTGTCCGCCAGTACGAGCAGCATCCATACTGTCAGCACAACAAACAGCGCTCCCTTCCAGTACAGGAAAAAATCGTACTGCTCCGCCTGCGAAGGAAACCACGCATACTGCGTCAGAGGCATTTCCACCGTTTTCAGATGTACCGTCCAGGGCAGTATCCCGAATATAATCATCAGCGGAAGCAGATCCCAGTTCATCTTTCCTTTTCTGCTCCGCACTTTTTCTGTTTTCCCGCTCATCATTTTCTCCTGAAAGGGGCCGTTGCAAATGCTTGCAGCAGCCCCTCTCCGTTTCCGTCAATTATTTTCTGACTGTCACAGTGCAGACAAATTTCTTTTTGCCCGCCTTCACAGTAATCTTAGCCTTTCCTGCTTTGATCCCTTTCACAACTCCCTTCGAAGTAACTGTCGCCACTTTTTTATTAGAGGAACTGTAAGTGATCTTATCCTGGCTCGTAATCGGATTCAGTTCCGGCATAAGTTTGATTTTCTGTTTGCGGCTGAGCGTCAGTTTTTTCTGAAGATTCTTAATCGACGTCGTCTTAACTGCGTTCTTCTGCACCTTCACTTTAACGGTCTTCGTCAGTCCGCTCGCGAGAGTGATCGTCAGCTTTGCCGACCCTGCTTTCTTCCCTGCCTTCAGCCTGCATGCGCCGTCCGCCGTCACTCCGGAAACTTTCACGGTCGAGTTCCTGCTCGAGACAATGGATTTCACAGAATCGCCGTCGGCCATTTCCGTAACCTTAAACGCTTTGGTGGACTGGCCCGTTTTCAGGACAACCTTGTTCGCGCTCAATTCAATCGTTGCCGGCAGCTTCGCGGTCGCTTCCGTCTCCTGTGCGCCGCAGACCGTACAGGTTCTCGTGCGGACGCCCTCTTCTACCGCCGTCGCCGCTTTCGTCTCTGCAAAAGCTCCGAAGGTATGCGCTCCGGCAGCCGGGATTACTGTCGCGGCTTCCTGATAACCGCAGACACTGCACTCCCTGTGCTGGCTGCCTGCCGCTCCGCACGTCGCGTTCCGGTCCACAACGACTGTGAAGGTATGCGCTCCGGTCGCCGGTATCGCCGTCGCCGCCTCCTGATAACCGCAGACGCCGCATTCTCTGTGCTGGCTGCCCGCCGCTCCGCACGTCGCGTTCCGTTCTACAACTACCGTAAAGGCATGCGCTCCGGTCGCCGGCGCTGTAGTTGTCTTCTGCTCTGTCTGGCAGTTCTTACACCGCTGCAGGATATATCCGTCTTCCGAACAGGTCGCCTCTTTTTCCGTCACCGTTTCCCAGTCATGCGCTTTCATGGAAATTCTCTTCTCATTCCTTTTCTGCTCACAGTTCTCGCACAGATCCGCGATGCGTCCGTATTCCGTACAGGTCGCTTCTTTCAGGATCTGACCGGCCTTCCACGTATGGTTTCCTTCTCCGCAGTCCGTCAGATGCAGGACAAAATCAGACAGAGACGGTGTGGCAAATGTGATGCTGCTGCCGTCGGTTGTGTATTCGATCTCCTGACGGTCCGTTCCCGAGACGTGATACAGCGCAAATATCTTCCCCTGGAACTCGGACGGGATCTGCATCGTCACCCGGATCGGCGTTCTGGGCTGTACGTTGTCCTGTACGGTCTCTGTCACTTCGCCTTCCGCGCTCACCTTCACGACGCTCATCGTAATATCGACCGCTACCGTTTTTCCCTGCAGCTCTTCATAAGCATTTTCAGAAACCGCCAGATTGACTTTGACGCTGAGCGTCTCATCCTCCCCGACGGATACTTCTTCAGAAACCGCAGCAGCAGTCAGCGCCGCGCCTCTGACCTCCGGCGTTCCGATCTGAGACTGAAGTTCCGCTGCCACCTCATACTTCGTTTCACTGACAGAATCCAGTCCGGACGCCAGCTCATCGAGCTTTTCGATCGTATCCAGTATCTGGCTGTCTTCTGCTGCCAGCAGTTCTTCATTATCGATCTGCGTCAGGCTGCCGATCGCCTGAGAAACATTGCTCTGATCCTCCTGGGTCAGTTTCTCTCCTTCCTCAGGAACCTCAATAGCCTCGATCGTACTCTGAACCTCTTCTATCGTACTCTGAGTACCGGTCGACGGTATTATCTCGTAAATTCTTTCCCGGCATCTGCTGCATTCCTGATACTTGCTTCCGGTCTCTGTCTCTGAAGCTTCTTTTTCTGTCACCCATTCTCCGAACTCATGTCCGAGGGCCGGAAGTATGATCACCTCAGACGCGCCGCAGATACTGCAGCTCTGCTCCTGTTCTCCTTCTTCCAGACAGGTCGGCGCTTTCAGAACATCCCCCGGCTGCCAGTCGCACGTGTGGGAACCGGACATTCCCAGCGATACGGTAAGCTGGTCAAGCGGAAGATTGTCCTCCGACCTCGCATCCGCCACAATGTAGTACGTCCTGCCCGCTTCCAGATATAAGCCGCTCCATGCGGTACTGATTTCGAACAGGTTGCTGTCGTAAATCTGCGCGGATACGTTCCATACCGGCTGCCCGGAAGCTGTCGTCAGATGATATTCTCCCGTGTATTCCGGCGTCACCTGCATCACATAACGGTATCTCTGATAACCGGCCTCCTGATTATCGAAGGAAATACTGTACTTCCCTCCGTCCGCCGTCATCTGCGGCGCCGCAGAAAGCTCTGCAAGAGAAATCAACGTGCTCACCCGGCAGTCCTCCAGCGTATACGTAAGCCTTGCCTGCGTATTATCCAGCTGCTCATATTCCCGCTTTACGCTCCGTCCGTCCGCAAGAACCCTTGTCCCGTCCAGAATTTCTTCCGAACCGTCTGCATAATGGATCTTCAGCTGAACTTCCTCTTCCAAAACGCCGATGCGGCGGTATGCCTGTTCCGGCGCGGACAGAATCTCGATCGAGGAAAGATCTTTCAATCTCGTCATCAGCAGGCTGTATGCCGTTCCGGCAGCATCCGTACCGCCGAAAATCCGCAGATAGTATGTCCGCCCGGCCTGCAGATAAAATATATCGTTCGTTTCGCCGTCTATCGTACTGCCATTTGCACTGTATAGCTGGAATTCGCAGTTCTCCGACAGTTCCGGTTCTGCAATAACAAACCGGTACTTACCAGTCTGATCAACAGAAATCTGGTAATAGTCCTTTCCGCCGGCATTGAATGTGCCGGACGCTGCAATATCTGCTTTCAGCTGTTTATCAGCTTTGGCAGAAACAAAGGGGATTGTTACATTCTCTGAATGATACGTCCACTCAGTATCCTGCTCCGTCCGGTAACGGACGGCAATCTCATACTGACAGCCATCCGCATCCTGCCCTAATTTGCGCGACCGCCAGTCCAGTTCATTTCCGTAGCCGTCGGAAATCGGGCCGTGATAATCTATATAGCCCAGATTCTCCCAATATGCCGGAAGCTCCCAGCTGCTGTTATCCGTATAAGCGATTCTGGCGACAGAACCCGTCGTCGCAAGCGCGTATGATCCGAATCCATACATCGAATACTCAAGATCAAATGCCTCCGGCAATATTGCCACTTCGGAAATTTCTTTATCCGCAGTTTTCTCAAGCGTCAAAGTAAACTCTGTTCCAGAGACACCGTATACACGATATACATACGATCCTCCTTCTATCAGCGTATGCGGTTCATTTTCCAGTGTAAGCGTATAAGATTCAGCCCGAAGCTCCGCCCGCTCAACAACTCCTTCCACGTTCAGCGTGTATCCGCCGCTTTCCGGAGCGGTAAACGCGTACTCAGCATATCCCGCCGTCTCCGGGATTGTTCCGGACACTGCCTGCCCCAATGCCAGAACCGGAAGCGGAGGAATATCGTTCTCTTTCTGAACGGAAAACGCAAAACTTCCGCCTGAGGCTTTCAGGACATACGTCTCGCCGGCCGACATGCTCCACTCCTTCATCGTGGTCCATCTGC